>DATFEX010000075.1:0-63850 GCA_035250685.1 Nitrososphaeraceae archaeon
CTAAATAACCATCCAGACGATACACTTGGCCCGTGCCCAGCGGATGTCTTCGCATCACTACCTTAAGACTATGAAAATTCAATAAAACTAATGTGAAGTCAGCACCTACCTCTTTTTTCTTTCGTTACTACATACTTGATATAAAATCCAATTCAGAATTCTTAGTTCACTATCTAATGGATCCAGTTCAAAAATAATACATGATGATTCTTTATTGTCCAGGATTTATAGTTGGTTCATCATCGTTAAAACCATCGTTAGGATCTTCTATATCATCACCATTTTCAGTAGATTCATCGTCACTCAAATCATCGGGCTGGTTAAGAATACCAGCCTTCGGAACTTTTGTAGTATTTTGAGATTCTTGTACCGCAATATCAAGCGCATCCTGTAGTTCTGTAGGTATGGAAGCTCCTGTTATGGCTTGCTTAAGTTCAGCACATTGCCAAGTTTTGCCATCCGGATTTTTCTCACAAACCCACCGGGTAAAATCTCCATTATCTTCGGTAACCTGGCAAGTCGCAGTCCTTTTGCTTGTAGACTTGCATTCAGTTTCAGCGGCAAATACGAAATACGTGGATGAACTATAGATTGCCGCAAGAAGAAAGGAGCCTATAATGACAAAAATCACAAAGTTAGCAACCATCAGTCATCAGGACCTATCGCAGGGAGATCATTATTTATGCCGCCAAAATCCTTCGGAACATTCGTATCATTGCCGGTGTCGGCAGTATCACCTTGGGTCATAACTTCATTATCATTTAGAAGATCAGTTTTAGGGACTTTTGGAGTTTTTTGAGATTCTCCAATCGTGATATCAAGTGCGTCTTTAAGTCCTGGAGATATGGAAGCTCCTGTCTCCATCTTGACTTTCTCGCAATCCCAGGTTTTCCCATCGTCTCGTACCGTACACTTGACGCCGCCGAACTCATTGGTTTCCGAGTCCCATGTCCCACAAAGCCGAGTCGTTTTACTTCGGTCTGGGTCGCAAATGTAAATGACTTCTGCAAATACAAAATATGCAAACGGACTATATATTGCTCCTACTAGAATGACTGAAACACTTACAAAAGCCAGAACTTTGGTATTCAATCTAAATTATGAAGAATCAGGCATCTATTAAAGTTTTTTCATATTCCAATTGAAAATTCTATCGTTTCACAATTTTTTCATATTTTCATTGTAAACCTTATCATATTAAAGGTCAATCATTCAATATTATACACATTCAAACTTTTCACTAGTTCACTTATGTGCAAACGAAATTTACCTTGATTTCTTACTGTCCTTCTTCCATCTTATACTCATGATATGAAATCACAGTCTTCCCACTTGCCATATCCTTGAGTAATTGTTCATCATTTATCTCATTCCCTTGTTTATCGTAGTATTTTTTCTTTGACTTTGCTGTAAATATTTTGGTTTGACTTTTAGCATTGGCAGTAGGTTCGAAATTCTCATCACTTATTGTATGATTTGGTTGATATGAAGTTCCACATAACGGGCACATTAAAAGACCAGGTTCATCAGGATTGGATATCAGCCTTGTTCCAGGATGGACTAAACATTTTTTCCATTTACTAGGATCTATCATCGAAGAATTTGGGAAATTGAATCCGATTAAATTCCAGCCTTTCATTATTTTACTCTCCTGGCCAACGGAAACATAGATAACGCTAATCTTGTACTATCCAATAAATCAAAAGTACTATCTGTTCTTGTCTTATCCAAATTCGAGTTATCCTTGAAACATGCTTGTCTCATATCAGTCAATAAAGCAGTGTGTTCAGTTTTGTTAATCTGTATCCATCCTTTACTCACAACATGTCTAAATCTGTTCAATAGTTCAGATCCTTTCTCATTAAATGATATTGGTACTACAAACATTCGATGTTCATAATTTATCTTGTCTCTTGTGGCCTGCTCTATTATTTGCTCATAATTCTGAGTTTCATTAAATTGTGTCTTTAATGATTTAATGAACTCTGGATTGGCTTTATCGACATACACCTTCTGAGGTTTATACTTGTATCTTAATTGAGTAACTTTCGTAATCATTGCTTCATAACTTGCCTTGTCGAATTGTTGAGCATACATTACTTTGAGTACATTATCTTCTAATTGTAAAACTGTAATAGCGAACTTACTAGATCCAAACCCTGGATCGATTCCTACCGAGACTGAACAACTATCATTAGGTATTGCTATTTCATCGGTTAAACACTGTTCTATTTCTTCATATAAGAATACGTTACCCAGGCCGTAACCGTACTTACCTTCATATTCTCTAGCATAAAAGGCCGGATCTGATTCCTTTTGTTCGTCTAAGAACTTATCATCGAATATCTTACCTCTACCTTTGTCAACCAGCATACGATGTTTATAAAATACAGACTTGGGATCATTCTCTATTGTTTCAAACAATCCACCTGAAGGCCCAGCAGTACCGACTAGAATAATCTGACATCTAGATTTCTCCTGGTATGCCTTAACTACAAATAGTAACTGTTCTCTTTCTAATGGTTTGAATGAATCACCTTCGTCAATAAACAAGTAGGAAACATCAGTATATCCTCTAACATCGTCTAAGTTCTTTGTGGGAAATACTTTGAACCAAACATCATTGATATAACATTCAGTATATTTTGAATCTCTGATAAGATGCTTGTATTGAATATCGAATAATTTCTCTATCTTCTTTTTGATAACGGCCGCGAATTCCTCGCGTGTGCCTGCTATGATAAATATGGCCTTATCTTTAAGTCGATTAGATGATACTGCTAACCATCCTAGATATCTAGTTAAGAACGTAGTAGCACCAATACCTCTTGCTTTCTTAACCCATACATGCTGATTTGATTCTATTACATCTTTGAGCTCTAATTCATAATCATAAAGTGGATGTACTTCATCATTCTTCTTTGGCATACCTATCATGTGATTAAAGCAACAATCTCTAATTCCATCATATTCAGTATCATCACAGTAAAACGGTTTACCTAAGAACGGATTATTAACGTCTAGGAACTCAGTAACTAAATCAGTATTAAGTGGATAAGGATTAGGCCTTTTCATTCTTCTGCTCCTCTTTCTTTATCCTGGCCCCTCTTTCTAAGACATAACGAGTAGAGTCATAGTACGATGATAAGTAAAGTTGTAGTTCTGCTATTTGTTTTAGTATCTGTACCCTTTTAGATGGATCCTTTTCTTTTCTGTAATTATCCCACAATTCATTATTGATAGTTCTTAGTGTATCGATTCGTTCCATATGTTGAGTTAAGAACTCTTTAGATGCTATTAGGTTCAAACGTTGTTGCGTTGAATCCTTTACTTCTTGTTTTAATCTGTATAATTCTGCTCTTGAAATTGAATAGCCTTTCTTATCCAGGTAATCTAATGATTCATTCTCATGCAGATTCATGGCCATACAATCTATAATATACGGTTGAATTCCTATTGTTTTAGTCTCTTTTCTACGCATTTTTACGCACCACTCTGATACTTTTTGTCTCTTAATGCTATGGTTTCATCTATTCCGTTTGTTGCTACTAACTTCACATAACAAGATTGACAGTAATGTTCAATTCTCTTTGCTTTCATCTCACTATCGCTTATATCATTACTAACTATCTTAGTAGGAACATTCTCACAACCTAAACATAATCCACCTAGATATTTTTTAATTAAGGCATTTCTGTGGGTTGAGGTCATTGTATATTCCCATTTACCATACTTACCGCTTCTTAGTAATGCCTTCAATTGTTCGATTTTCTCTGTTTGGATATCTGTAACTACTGGCTTCAATGCTATCACCTTATGAAATTGGAATCGTTTCTTTTCTCTCTGATGCTCGTTTGAGGTAACTTTGTAGTATTCATTGTTGCTCTAAAACTTCTTATTTGGTTCAAGTGCCAGGTAATTTCTTCTATGGGCATTTTTGATTTGGCAAATGATTCGATACTATCCTCTTTCTGTTTGTCAGTCTTGAAATAAATTCCTTCGTGTAAATGTCTTATCATATCATATCTGAATCCCTCTTCTAGAACATTACGGTCTTTTTGTTGTTCTTTTATCTCTGCAAGTGATTTGTTAATTTCCGTTAATGATTCGATTTTGATGTTGGCTTCGTCTAAGGCTTGCTTAATTACGTTGTACTCTTCTTTATCGATTAACTTGAATACTTTAAGGAACTCTTTTATCATTTGAAAGTACCTTGATTTTGCTAATTGATTGATCCTAATCTATGAAGTCTTGCCCAGGATGATAACTCGTGTTTGGTTGATGCGTTCTTAATTGCAGATTCATTGTTTTCCAATTTATGCAATCTCGCCCATGAACTTACTTGCGATTCAACGCTAGCATTTTTCAATACTTTTATTGGATCTTCACTATCATCTACAGTTTTGATATCGTAACCGTGAACATTCTTTGTGATTATTCTCATTGTTTGGCCACCTTTGTAACAATTTTATTCAATTCCGGAATTGTAGTTATGTCTTTGAATTCGGTAACTAGGCTATCGAGATATTCACTTGGAGTTAAGATACTACTATCCCTATAATGTCGTTCGATGTACTGATCTTTTTCTAAAGAACTGCTCATTTTATTTTGGCCATCCGGAACTTCGATCAGCCTTGGACCTTCCCAGGGTTGTCCTATACCGTCCTTTATTGCCTTTATTGGTAGTGCACTTTTTTCCTTTGTTTCTAATTTGATTTCAATTGGTCCATTACATGCTCTTAATGTTATTTTGCCATACTCATTGATTTCTCTTAATATACGCCACCCATTAGCATTTACACTATCTTGAATAGATTCGCAGTAGGTTGGTGTTTTTTCTTGCTTACCAAATGTAATTAATCTATGACTTCTAACATGATCGTCGAATGTGTTTATACTCATTTCTCTTTAGCCTCTAGTTCTAAAAGTCTGCGAATAATATCGTCATAGGTATCGTTCTTTTTTCCAATCTCTGACAATCTTGTATAAGTGTCGTCTTTTACTTTGATTGCCTTAGTTAATTGCGTACTCATTATACTACTTGGTAGAACGATTTGACTACTTGAGAACTATGTCTGGATAATGCTAGTCTTCTTACTTAGTTTTTGTCTTATTATTTCCATCTATAAATTTAATGGATTTAATGAATTCATCGCGAATTATTTTATTTTCGTGAGTATCAAACGTATTCGCTGGTCCTCCAAAAGAAATGTCATAACTGTGATCAGCCACAAATACCACCCAAACCTTAGTTACCCACGGATTAGGTTCTCCTTCAAAATCATCGTAAATGTAGGAATAAGTCCCCGCTCTTTTTTCATCTATGGTCATAAATTTTGGAGATTCAATTGACATGTATTTATTACCCATAAAATCCTTTAAAGATTCCTCATAACTGTTTAAAACAGCAGTATCGAGATTCCATGAACCAAAGGCTCGTCCCATGTTATTGTCGTAATATATGAATATATGATGCCAACTGCTCAAATTGTTGTTTGTCAATTCTATTTCAGTACCATTGGCAAACATGTCTGTTTTTTCAGTAATGTTCCAGTGAGAAGGATAACGAAACGAGATTTTATATCTTTCACTAGTGTAGTCATTGAATTCCAGAGAAAAAGAAACTTGAATCATTAACATTATCAAGAAAAATCCTATTGCAACTCCGAAAATTAACATGTAATTTAATTGACTGCTTATATTAAATTTCATCATCGATAATGATTTTCACTTGTTTGGCTTCAAGTTTATCCACTTCCTTAAAGAACGTGCTAGGTATGTTGATTATTCGCCTATCGCCCATTTTACTTATAGTTGAAACAAACTTTACTCTAGTCACTGCTTCCTTAGTCATTACATGATATACTTAAGCATACCCTATTTATGTATACCGTTGCATACAAACATATATAAGATACGTATGCATTTGTATACGTATGTTTGAATATGTAAAGGAATGCATGTATTGCCACGAAGCAAAGATAAGGATGTCGGACAAGGACGGCAAGTGGAAGGCTTACAACTTGGATGGATCTGTCCATGATTGCAAATCGAAGGCTGAAAACAAAACTGAAAAGGTAAAGGTCGCAACGATAGACGGACTTGCAGCACTTGATCTAATTCCACATTTAGGAAAAGGATTGAGGTTTGTAGAGTCAGAAATTAGAGGATCAAAGATAGTAGAGGTTTTTCTACAATGAAAATGAAAGAAGTTAGAATCGCTACTATCACAGGTGATACGGCCGAACAGATAGAAAAAGCATTGGAACTCACTGGCATTGTAATATACAAAAAAGCAGGAGAAAGGCTAATCGACGTCTATACAGAAGCCCCAAAATGACCAATTCATCTTTTTTTCACAATAGTACAAAACGACCGAGATTCTCAAACAAAAAAACAAGATGTGAATTCTGCGGTGAAGCGCTAGACGGCTATGATACATGTAGTCAATGCGGAAGAATCAATCTCTGAATAGTTCCTATAAGATAAATCTTATTTTTATTAATTATAATGAAACAAAAAACAGTTACAGTCTCATTTCCAAGACCATTAGTAGAACAACTTGACCAGGTTAGAGGAGACATACCTAGAAGCCGATATCTACAAAGGTTGTTAGAAAAACAATTGGAGGTCCAAACTAATTGATAGATGAAAATACCAAACTGCTAGAACAATTTCATCATATTATCAAAGAGTTAATGGTACACGCAAGAGAATCCAACTGCCAGCACAGTATTAGCCAATTCTTAAAGGAGTTAGAATTTAGAAATGAATAGTCAACTTAGAGAAGATACAAAGCCAAAGGAAGAGATTATTTACAAATTTAGTAATAATGGCCATAGCCAATTAAGAGAAGCAGCCATAATTGAAGGAAAACCGTACTTTCTAAAATATAATCAACAAAAGGGCTTTATTCAAACTGAGCCAAAAATAATTGATGTTAGTCCACAGTTAAGACCCCCATTAGCAAAAGAATATCCTAATAGTAACCCTTATGAATTCAAAACAGTTGATCAACCACAGGTATATTTACAAAGAGCCTTAAAGGAAACTCCGGATTCATTATTAACAAAAATAAAAACTGTAGTGAAAAAATATAATGACATTGACGATTACACATTAAGTCTATTCAGTGCGAATATTTTTGGTTCATATTTTCAAGACCGATTTAGTACAGTTCATTATCTAATTATTGTAGGGGCAAATGGTACCGGTAAAAGTGCATTTGGTGATACTTTTCAATGTCTAGGTTATAGGGCCGTGAAGGTTACTAATACGACAGAAGCATTTTGGTTTAGAGTATTTGGAAATACCGAATATGGACAAGTTACGATTATCGCTGAAGAATTTGACAGAATGGACGAAAGTAGCCAAATAATGACAGTATTGAAAGAAGGTTATCAGACAACTACTAAGGTTCCTAGAATGAACGGCAATAATGATAGGATGGAATTTTTCAATCCCTTTGGCTTTAAGATAATAATTGGTGAAAAATCACCTAATGAAAACAAGGCTAGAGGTGTTTTAGACAGGTCATTTAAAATAAAATCTTACAAAGGAATTCCAGACCATAATATCAAAGAAATTAGGAATCCTCAAGGTAATGTCACTAGACAGCAATTATTTGATGAAATGAATGACCTGAGAAAATTGTTATTCATGTACAGGCTTATACACATCAAAGACCCGTACAGAGAAATTACTATTGGTCTTGATGGAAGAGATGAAGAATTGTGCAAGCCTTTGTTACAACTGTTCTATACATTAGGAGCATCACAAGAGTTACTAAACGAAGTAGGGTTGACCCTACAACATTTCTTGGATATCAAGAATAAGAGAAAGGGCCAAACACTAGAAGCGGTAATTTATCCAATAGTTCTTGATGCTGTATCAAAACATGGTAAGGTAATTTCTTCGACTGAGTTATGGGGTTTAATTATTGAGTCATTAGATGGACAAATGGACGAAAAGAAACCTGGTATATATCATAGTGCAGAATATGGACAATTATATCGAAACACGGTTACAGGTATGATATGTGATAAGTTTGGAGCAGAAGCTGAACATACTAGGAATGGCTATATTCTAACCTTTAATCCTGAACACCTAAGTAAAATAGCCAAAATTTATGAGTCCGGCACACAAATAAAGACAGAATGTGAACATGTGAACAGCGTTAACACTGTGAACAAAGACGTAGAAGGTTCCGGAACATTAGAAAATGAAGATAGGCCTTCTATTCACGCTGTTAACGATGTTAACGTGTTAACAAAATGTCCTTATTGTGACTACGAAGAAAATGGATTCTTTCTGAAAGTTCACATAAGATTTGCACATCCGGAGCAAGCAAATGACTCAATTTAAGATAAAGCCGGATGATTGTTCAGTTTGTAAAAGACTTGGAAATGTGATCCTAGTTCATGGTTGTACCTGGTTATGTCAAAGATGTATCAATATCATAAGCACATGACTCACCATAGTGAGATATTAGAAAATCTAACCACTCTCACTCCCCTATCAGTGTCTCATGGCTTAAATGTGATCTTTATGGTATACCATATTGTGCTAGAATAATGCCTTTACCTATACAGCAGGATTCCATCGGAACTTCATGAAAAGGAATGTCCTTATCCTACGGCAAAACGCCTGTATATGAGAGGATATGATAAAAGCGGAAATCGGAAATGGGTTGCTTATGCTTTAACCTGTACAAATTGTGGAATTATTATTAGATCACAATATTACAAACAGAATTTAACTAAGAAACAACTGGAAAAAGAGCAAGATAAGGAATTAATGACGAGACATCCAGCATTACCTGACCTTAGGCCAATCGAACTCAAAAAAATTGAAAAAGAAATTGACCGTGTCCATAGGATGCATGTTAAAAAAAGGAAACTTAGACGAATAAAATACATTAAGGACTTTGCAGAATCTAAAATGACTCGTGATGAAATAATCCATCGAAAAAATATAAGATTAATGACTAAATGGTATGAAGATGATATTACTTGCTATCCTGCCTTAAAGAGTATACTTAGACGAATATGGGATCCAAAAGTAGTTGATGAATTCCTTGCCGTTAGACCTACATTTGACGAAATGGTCGAAGTCTTATGGTACCACCCTTTGGATAGACATAGTACCAAGAGGGCTAATCATATGAGAGGGGCTATTGTAAAGCCAGACAACTATGGACGACAGATGATATGGGAGACGGGATATAGACCGCATCCTAAATATCCTGGTACTTGGAGTAAAAACGTGGATCCAAATAAAATTGGAATGTATGAACAACTAGTTATATGGGAAGCGGAAGATCGTATGGAACTTATGCAATATATTATAAAAAAACATCATGAATCTAAGATTAAGGTAGTAACAGTTCCGTCACTTCCTTCGCGTTAACACTTCTTTCTTGAACGCATCAAAATCTGCCTTTAATGCTTCTATTTGTGATTTTTCTATCTGTACTCTCTGCTCCAGTTTTAGTTTAAGTCTATTTTCTTCGTTTATTGTCAGTAAATTAACTGCCTTCAGATATTCGTTTAACATTTCTTCTTGAGTAGGTTTGTAATATGCGGATGCTAATCCTATCTTATGACCTAATAACATTTCACGGATTTCAGGATTTAATTTAGAATCTACTAATTGCTTAGTAAAGAACTTGCGAAAGCAATGAAATATTGGTATTTGTTTTCTCTTATGCGGATTACCATGATCTATTTGTCTTAATCCTGAATTATCAATGCATTTCTGTAGTAATGACCTTAGTGCTCTATCCTTGAATGGTTTACCTTTATTCGGAGTAAGTTGACTAAATTTTCTAACAATTAAAAAAGAGTCCTGGGTTATTTTTTCACCTCTCCTGGTCCTGAAGTCTAGATATGCATCAATTTCTTTAGCACATTCAGGAGTACAAAATGTAAAGTATTCTTCATTATCTCCTGAATAGATTACAAGTTTATACAAATCGTCTATTCGTTCTAAATCCGATATTTTGATTAATTGTAATGCTCCTATTCTTATTCCTGTAGAGGCCAATACCAGAAATGCAGTCTTTAAACGTTGATCTGAGAATTCTAATATCTTTTGAATCTCAGAGTGAGTATAAGGCCTATCTTTACCGCTTATCGAATTTTCCGTTCTTTCAGATTTGATAAACTTTTTTATTTTTTTCCAGTTTAATATGACATCATTCATTTGACAACAATGCATTATGGCCGAGAAAATTACTATCTTGTACGCCCTTGATACCTTCTTATTTATCAGATAATTAACGATTAAATCAGATATTTCTTGTTGTGATAAACTGAGAAATGCATCCAGGTCTGTCTGATAGTGTTGTAAAAACCGATTTAGAGAGTATTGATAAACCTCTTTTGTTTTCTCAGAGTCAATGGAGTTCACAAAGTTAGAATATGCGTCTTCTTTTTGCACTTGCATGACTAACTTTTGATAAATTGATAGTAAAGAACTAAGTTATTTAATCAGTTTTATCTGTGACTTAATACATGTTTTTAAATATATGCTAAATTATTTTTTTTAATTGAAACGCAAATTTATCATTGAAATATATCTAAGAAAGTTTATCTGAATATTTTTTTTCCGCAGTGTCTCGACTATATACAAAATTGCAGAAAAAAACCATTGTAGAAACAATATTTGAGCCCATAATTACATATGACAATAATGAATTGAAAAAGTCCTTGATGCGAAGTGCGGGATTTGAACCCGCGATCCCGAGCTTGGGAAGCTCGTACCTTAACCAGTCTGGGCTAACTTCGCTTCAATCTGCAATTACATTCTACAATCAATAAATTCCTATCTTATCATGACATTTAGATTTAGATCAGAATTCAATCATTTCTACTCTTAGAAGCCACATAATCTGATTCTATCTTGACATCCTCTTTCTGAAAATAATTAAAGAAAAAGAACTACAAATTAGTAACAACGCAATAGAAAATATGTTAAAGAATTGTGTTTGTAAAATTTATACAAATTTGCAAGAGGTATCTATCAACATTGAAATTATACAAGAATTAAAAAATGCGAGGATAAAAGTTCTTACTCTACAAAATATTTTACTCTTTCTTTCTTGAATTCTCTTGAGCTGAAAAGAATCCTGTACTCGCTAATCCCCACAAAGTTTGATAGTTCTACTGCAATCTTGTTGGCGGCCTCTTCTGTTCTTGCATGTATCATGCTAAATAGACTAAATGGCCAATCAGGATATACTGGTCTCCTGTAGCAATGACTAACTTGCGGAAATGATGCTAACTTGTAACCTGCTTCATCAATCTTATCATCTGACACCTTCCAAACTATCATACCATTGGCGGTAAATCCTGCATCCCTATGACGTAGAATTGCTGCAAACCTCCTCATCACTCCAAGTGACTCGTACTCCTCCGCTTTCTTGAATAACTCATCTACCGTGATACCTAGGTTCTTGGCAGAACTATCAAACGGTCTAATTGATACCTCTAAATCCTTTTGTAACTCTCTTATGAAATTCTTGTCCCTTGATGTAAGCTCAAATTTCTTTTGGTCAAAGTTCTTCACATTATCATCTGGCGTCAATTTACTGGGATCTGTATTTACCATGTCAAGTTTCACTCCTATTTTGTATAATTTGAGAGTTGGTAAGAGTCGAAACTTGATAACACCATCAAGTGATGCCATCTGTTCCAGATCTCTTTTCAAATCTCCTTCTGGAGGAACGGCCAAAGTAAACCACATATTGAATTCATGATCTCTCTCATAATTGTGACTGACACCTGGATGTTTATTGACTTCGTCAGCTACTGCATCTAGCTTGTCTTTTTCTACAGCAAATGCAACCAACGCACTCTTGTAACCCAATTTCCTCGTATCAAAAATTGCATTAATTTGTCTTATCAAGCCACTTTGTTTCATTACAGAAATTCTTCTCATGACGTCTTCTTCACTGAGTCCATGTTTTGCTGCTATATCGAGATAAGGTCTTTCAGAAAGTGGAAAAGTCCATTGAATGTCATTTAAGAGTTGTTTGTCTAAAGGATCAATGTACTGCTGATCTAGCTGCATTTACCTTGAATTCCAGTGTCAAGCATTAAATACTTTATTATAAGTTGAGTAAGCTCATTTACCTTGAGATTCCAAATCGTCGCAATTTTTCGATATCGCGACATAAAAATATATGAATTATTGATTTTAAAATAACATACTTTGAATGGAAAGAAAGTCGCTTTTCAAGGGGAGCATGGAGCATATAGTGAGATTGCCGCCACAAAATTCTTTCCCGATTTTGAACTTATACCTATGAGATTGTTCCAAGATATCTTTGATGCGTTACGAAGTGATAGTATTGATTATGCCGTAGTTCCAATTGAAAATTCTATAGAGGGATCTGTAAATGAAATCTATGACTTGTTGTTGGATGCTGATAAGAAAATTACTGGAGAAATATTTCTAAAGATTGATCATTGTCTGATTGCATTACCTAATAGCACTACTATAACGAAAGTTCTTTCACATCCTCAGGCACTGGCTCAATGCAGAAATTACGTCAAGAAAAAGAATCTGGAAGCAATACCAACATACGATACTGCTGGTTCTGTTAGACTTATTAAAGAAAAAAAAATTCTTGACACTGCAGCCATTGCAAGTAAGAATGCTGCAGAATTCTATAATATGAAAATTCTAGATCAAAATATAGAGGACAGAAAAAATAATTTCACTAGATTCCTTGTCCTCTCTGATCATCAAACTGCTCCTTCAAAATCTGATAGAACTTCTATGATCTTTGGACTTAATCACACACCAGGAACGTTATACTCAGTTATGCAAGAATTTGATCATAATAAAATTAACCTTACAAAAATAGAATCAAGGCCAACTAAGGAAAAACCATGGGAGTACAATTTTTATGTAGATTTCGAAGGTCACATTGAAGAGGATAATGTAAAGAGGGCCATAAAGAGTATTGAAATGAAATGTACCTTTGTTAAAATATTAGGTTCCTATAGAAGAGGAACAATAAACTAGATCGATAATTCATGCAAGTCTTGCTTTCATTCCAATTCCCAAAACTATAATTCCTGTTATAAGTAACATCATCTGACCTCCAAATGCTAATGGAGAGGCCTTAGTTTCAACTTCTCCTTCAATTTTCACTATTGAACTTCCAGTATTTCTTGTTTCCATTTTATATTGACCTTCATTTTTGGCTACCAAATCGTATTCATAGTGAGATTGATTGGTGACTGAAACAATAATAGACTTGTCGGGATCTTCAACTTTGAAATCAAATTTTGATCCGTCAATTATGATTTTTCCAGTACTTCCATTATTCATTATCGGTGTTATGACATCTGTTAAGTTTGCATTCAAGGTACTTGCCAATGAAACTTTTCGAGGAATATTTGAATCGATCATAGAGATCCCTCCAATTAATATGAATGCAATACCACTTATCATCAGAATATAAAAGGTCTTTTTTCTACTCATGTCAAAAATTAATGTATGGGACATTAATTAACGATATGATTCTTACCATGGCATTTAGATGGCAAATTGGTACTCTTATTGTTTCAGACTATATCATAACAATCTACTGAGAGCATAAATCTCTGACGTTTCAGGTACAACGATTCAACCAAGTGTTATATCATGGCAAAATATGACTTACTTTAATCCTCGATTTTCAGAATCATTCTTTCCATATCATTTAGTATATGAGATGCATAATTTTCAGTACTATTTCCACCTACGGCAAGACTTACTTTCTTTCCTTCTAGAGGCAATCCCCAAATATTAAGGAAATCTCCTAGGGTAAAATTCTTGAACTCAATTGATTCAACATGAATAATACCATTTGAATCATGAGTATGTAATGGAGACATCGCTGGTGTTACCATTCCAAATATTGAAGTTTCTCGGGCTGTACCGTATTCATCTAATGAATGGTCATTCCACAAACTTGAATTTATTCCTACTCCCTTTGGTACAAGTATAGAATTTCCATTAACAGTAACGTTGAGACTGGAATGTGTATGCATTATGATCTTTTCACCTGTCTTATTATCTGCCGGTGCTTGAGCGTTCAATTCGGGAACAGTCTCCAATATCGTCGAAAAGTACATTACAAAAGTAATTCCCACAAGCGCCGACATTAGAACATAACCGTTCTGAGATTTCATTTGCTGAGTACATCGTAGAACTATCTAGATAATTTATAGATATAGGATAGACGTTATTCTTTCATTGACTTGGTTGATAATGAAAAAAGTGTGCCGTATAGGTGAATTAGGATTACATGTGGCCACATGATATGAGCATCGGAATTTATCCTACGACACTAATTTAACGAATGTTTTTCTCGAACGCAATTCGCTTAATTTATGAACAGCAAATGCTAAATTACAGTACATTTTAAAATTGATCGATGTCAATTGAAGATTCGCTTATTTCTTATGATAGAGTAGTGCATCAAAGTGGATCTGCGAGTTTACTTGCATTAGGGATAGCAATCGCCTTACTTGGTATGGTATTTGGTTGGTTTTACAATAACCTGGCAGTTGTCACAATTGCCGCCATTATCGCAGTGGTATCAATCATAGCATCGTTCCTTTTTATAATAAAGCAATATGAGCGATCGGTAATTCTTAGACTCGGAAAATACAGTAGACAAGTTGGTCCTGGTTTGCGTACCAGAATTCCATATATTGAAAATGTCCTGGTTGTTGATATCCGAGAAAAGGTAAGGGAGTTCACAGCAGAAAGAATGCTTACCAAAGACAATGTACCAGTTACAATTGACGCAATATTGAGGTATAAAGTTGTTGAAGATAGAGCAAAAGATGCAATATTAAATGTTGAAAACTTTAATGAAATGATAAAGCAGGTCTCTCAGACAACTCTGAGAAATAATATTGGCTCCTCATTATTTCAGGACATTTTGTCAAAGAGAGAAGAAATCAATAATCACATCAAATCAATTATTTCACGAGAATCTGGGAATTGGGGTATAGAAGTCACTGGAGTTGAAGTACGACAAGTAATCATTCCGCAGGAGCTTGAAAAGGCAATGTCTATGCAAGCTCAGGCCGAACGTGAGAAAAATGCAAGGGTAACTTATGGAGAATCTGAAATTCTAGTGGCAAAGAAATTTGAAGAAGCATCAGCGGTGTATTCAGATAATCCCATTGCATATGCTCTAAGGCAATCGAACATGCTTTATGAATCGATTAAGGTGCAGGGGAACACTATAGTTATGGTACCATCTGAAAGTCTTAATTCAATGGGATTTGGAAACCTTGCAACGACTGTAGCATATCTTGAAAATACCAAAAGGGCTGCCAAGAGCAGTCAAAGACAATCAGACAAGTC
The DNA here is from genome assembly GCA_035250685.1 of Nitrososphaeraceae archaeon. GTDB lineage: Archaea > Thermoproteota > Nitrososphaeria > Nitrososphaerales > Nitrososphaeraceae > TA-21. The sequence continues at coordinate 15,376 of DATFEX010000075.1, forward strand.
TTCTGAAATTGAATAGAGTAAATCCGATTCCACCTAATATCGGATGTAAAAGTTGCTGCTCAAGAAAGGCACGGGGTAGCAAATTATAACCTTAAGTAGTGTATTTAAAGGAATCTAGATTAGTAATTATACAATTTTTTATATGGTAATGTTGAATTATATGTATTGAGCATACAAAAACCGGTACTGACATTACTCGTAATCATGCTTATTCTTGAAGCGTTCTTTCTTGTTGGCAATGTAATTCCATTAGAGGCCTTGTCTAAGCAAGGACAGTTTTTGGATAATGATTATCCACAACGAAGCATTCCTATTATTAAAATTTCTACAAATACCCAAGAGCCATCCTCATCTACTAACAATACAGAAATAGAATCCATCAATTCTACGTCAGGAGTAAATAATGAACAAAATAAATTGATAAACGATCTTGTGAATACTGGTAAATTAACCGAAGATGAAGCCAAAGAAATTATCGCAAGAGTGATGTTGATTAATGAACTTGTACAAACAGGTAAATTCACAGAGGAAGAAGCCAAGGAATTTGTAACAAATGTAATGAATAATGAAACTGACGACACTAATATTACCAATGGAGAGACTGTTCCTGAAGTTCCTGAAACAAACATAACTGAAGTTCCTGAAACAAACATAACTGAAGTTCCTGAAGTTCCTGCAGTTCCTGCAGTTCCTGCAGTTCCTGAAACAAACATAACTGCAGTTCCTGAAACAAACATAACTGCAGTTCCTGAAGTTCCTGAAGTTCCTGAAGTTCCTGAAGTTCCTGAAGTTCCTGAAGTTCCTGCAGTTCCTGCAGTTCCTGCAGTTCCTGAAACAAACATAACTGCAGTTCCTGAAACAAACATGACTACCACTGTTCCTGAAGTTCCTGCAGTTCCTGAAACAAACATAACTGCAGTTCCTGCAGTTCCTGCAGTTCCTGAAGTTCCTGCAGTTCCTGCAGTTCCTGAAACAAACATAACTGCAGTTCCTGCAGTTCCTGCAGTTCCTGAAACAAACATGACTACCACTGTTCCTGCAGTTCCTGCAGTTCCTGCAGTTCCTGCAGTTCCTGAAACAAACATGACTACCACTGTTCCTCCACAAAATAACTCAGGTCTCGTAAATCTTGAGCTTACTATAAAACAAAATCCTATTTCACCTGGGCAGGAACAGAACATAACGCTAGTTGCATCTGATCCAATTACTGGTGTGCAACTTGATAGGATTTTCGTTCATCTCACAGTAAAGGATGCAGCCGGAAATATTGTAAAAGATTATACTGACAATGATGGACATCTCTCACCCTCCTTCATAATTAACGAAGGTGATGTAGGAACTTTTACAGTTTTAGGAACTGCATTACAGGCAGGTGTGGAGAGCAGTAAGTCTTTGACTTTTGAAGTTCAATAGTTACTATCTGATCTTAATCTAGGATAGAGTATCAAACAAGAACATTATTCCTAAGAAGTAAGATAATAATTATCTTAGAAATTATCGTACCAACCTAAACATCTAATTGCCTAAAGGTAAAGTGCATATGCTACATGACGTCAACATCATGTGGTTGACTCTCAGTATATCCTGCATGGGTAATCTTTACGAATTCAGCATTATGTTGCATTTCTGAAATGTTTCTTGCACCGCAATAGCTTAAACCTGATCTAATTCCCCCAACGAATTGTTTGATTAAATCAGTAACACTTCCCTTGTATGGTACCATTGCTTCCACACCTTCAGGTACGTAGTCATTAGGATCCTCTACATCTATTACTTGTGATCCCTCCTCTCTATACTTTCTGCCTAGTGAAGCATAAAAGGACGCCATTCCGCGATACATTTTGAATTTTTTCCCATGTCTAACTATTGTTTTACCCGGGCTCTCATCAGTTCCTCCAAATAGACTTCCAATCATTATTGTAGATGCCCCTGCTGCCAATGCTTTAATAGCATCACCTGACGTCCTTATCCCGCCATCTGAGATCAAGGGAATGTCATAGTCTTTCGCAACTTTTACACCATCAACGACTGCAGTGAGCTGTGGAACTCCAGAACCAGTTATGACCCTGGTTATACAAATTGATCCAGAACCCACACCAATTTTTACCGCATCAACTCCAGCCTTAATCAAGTCCTTTACTCCCTCTCCGGTTGCAACATTACCTGCAATTAGTTCACAATCTGGAAAAGCTTTCTTAATCATATGTACTGCATTTATTGCATTATCACTATGTCCATGAGCTATATCAACAACTATGATGTCAGTTCCTGCGTTTAGCAGCTCTTCAGTTCGATCCAAGTAGTCTCCTTTAACACCAACAGCCCCTCCAACCAATAATCTGCCTTTCTTGTCCTTGGACGCTAGAGGATATCTCTCCATTTTCATTATATCTTTACTAGTAATAAGTCCGACAACATTATTTGATTTGTCGATTACTGGTAGTTTTTCAATTCTATTTTTATGGAGAATCTCTTTTGCTTCCTCGATAGAAATGCCTTGTTTTGCCGTCACGAGATCTGACGTCATAAGCTCCTTTACTTTGGTAACTGTATCATATTGGAACATGATATCTCTATTGGTAATTATTCCTACTAACTTCTTTGTGCCCTCATCCATCACCAACAAACCTGATACGCCAAGTTCTTCCATCAGCTTGGATGCTTCAGTTGCAGTTTTAGAAGGTGAAATTGTATAAGGTTGTTCTATAATCACTGACTCTGATCTTTTCACCCTCAAGATTTCGTCGACCTGATCTGAAATTGTCATAAACCTATGGATAATCCCTATGCCTCCTTCTTTTGCGATTGCAATAGCCATGTTAGATTCTGTGACTGTGTCCATGTTTGCACTAATAAGCGGTATATTCAAGGAAAGATTTCTTGATAGTTTTGTTTTCAAATCTGTTTGAGATCTAGAAATTATAGGGGACCGTTTTGGAATAAGGAGAACATCATCAAAAGTTAAACCTTCTTTTACTTCCAATATTTCCTTGATTTTTATATCTGCGTTGGGATTATAAGCGTTTACTTCTAAACCGTTTAGCTGTCATAGATAATTCAAGACCTATCGGATTCAAAAGAAAAGTCGGTAGATAATCATGTTGACATCCGTGACAGTAAGTCTAGTGCAATCCGTGTTTGTTTAACATCATGTGTCCTTATAATATCAGCTCCATTTAGGGCGCAAATTACTTGAGCAATGATCGACGGCATAAGGCGTTCTGACTCTCTCAAATTAAACAAGTGACCGATGAATGATTTTCTCGAAACCGAGATACAAATTGGTCTTGATAAGGCTGACAAGAGTTTAAGATTGGAAATAATCTCGAGATCCCGGTCATACCAATTTTGCTGAGACACTTTTGTAAAAAATGGGTTATTACCACTCGCCCTAAAGAAGCCAATTAGAGGGTCTATGATGAGTTTGTCCTCGCCTATGCCGCTTTGAATGGCAATGTCCAAACTTTCTTTTAACATGTCGATTGTCTCTGCCATGTTACCAGTTTGATAGGTGACAGTTCTACTTCCATATGCTCCAATAATGGCAGGCAGACCTGACGAAGAAATTATGGTGCTCATTAATTTATCATATTTAAGTCCAGTCACGTCATTAACTACGTCAACACCCATTTCGATAGAAACTTTAGCAATTTCTGCACGTGGTGTGTCAACTGAGAGTGGAATACTAGACACATCCTTTATCGCGATGACGGTATTTCTAATTCTTTTAAGCTCTTTGCTTGCTGAAATTAGCGTATTACCATATGGGGCGGTAGACATTCCGCCAATATCGATAATATCTGCACCTTCTTCTTCCATCTTAACTGCCTTTTCAGAAATAATTTTCTTGCTCGTTGAAATTGATTCTTTATAAAAGGACTCTGGACTTGCATTGATAATTCCCATTATTGCCGGTTTCCCGTTTCCAATTTCAAGATTTCTTATCTTTACTCTTTTCAATCAAATTATCTCCACTTATAAGCAATCTTTAATGAAATCCTTGTTAAACATTATTAGATAAACTATAAATTTTTTTACACAAACAAATTTTTCGATCCATAGTTTTAATATAGGTTAAATTGCCAATTATTATTAATAATATTGAATATTTCTTATATAGACGCTTTGGAGAAACATTATGACAAGAACTCTTGACAAGACTCACACTGTCCTTTCCTATCTTGAGGGAAGCCTTAAAAACGCAATTGTTATGAATGATAATGTCAAGGAAAATGGTTTTATATTTTCTCTAATTAATCCACCTGTTCCATTGGGTGGTAATATTGTGTCTCTTGATATTTATGTCGATGAACTTCCAATATCAAAAAAATCCATTCAAATAGCAACTTCCGACACAATTGTAAATGCGTCAGCATTATCAGAAACGAGACCAATTCAATTCAAACCATTTCAAAGCGCTAGGTTTCTAGTGATAGGGATGGAACTAGAAAGTCAAAAGAAACACAAAATTACTATTATGAGCAAACTTGAGGGATTTGAACAAATAATTATTCCATTTACCTTTGTCGATATTACAAGCAATAAAAAAGAAAAAGTAATCATTTCTTCCAATTTACCAGAAGAATCTGATACACAAGCCTATGGTGAGACAATGTTTATGAATTTTGCATCTCCATTGGTACTATCGGGAAGAAAAGCCTACATAGTATGTTCATCCAATGGGGCGCTTTCAGCAAATTGGACATGGATGGGCGCAAGATACGATAATGGGGGGTTATATGTTCCTCCAGCAAGAGCATTTGGACGAATTATTGTAGAGATTTCAGTAGACGAAGGAGTTAGAAAGAGACTTCCAAATTTCGTCATTTCTTCGAGACATGAAAATGGTACTTTATGCACCCATCACGAGGTCGCAGGAATTCACGTTAAAAGAACTTTATTTGTTCCAATCGAAAATAAGGGTTTTATACAGATACTAAACTTTGATATTGAGAAAATTAGTGAAGTATTTGGTAGCAATACGAGAAAGCAATCAACTAAAAAAATAAGAGTTCATTTCCTAATTGACGGTAACATCACGAGTTATGGATTGGCGGCTATTTCTCAAAGCAATTTTTCTAGGTATTATAAATCAGAGAACTGTTTACAGATTAGAACAATAGCAAAAAAAGGAGTGGCACACTATTTTGGAAGTATTGGGATTTCGCCAAAGAATCTGAAACCATCAAAGATACTAACCGATTCTTTTGATAATGATTTGGAATTATCTTATGATGTAGAACTTGAAGAGGGGTTAACTAAGGAAATTGCGTTGATAGGTGCCGGTGATTTCACAAGTGCCCAAGAGTGTCTTGATGAATACAAGACCATCCGAGATAATTATCAAAAATTGTATGAGGAAACGAAGAATTATCATGATAATATTTCCACATCCACTTTTACTATCCATCATACTAGCTCAAGTTCAATATCAAATTCAACAATCTCAAAATTAGCAAAGGCACTAAAAAAGGCAAAGACTGCTCTTGAATATGTGAAGGCAAATTATGACAATCTTGGGGAGGGAATCAGTGCAGGACTTCCAAGGTTTCCAAATTATTGGGCTCGTGATACTGGTTGGTCGCTAAGAGGTTACCTATCTATGGGACAGTATGATTTCTCTTTAAGAGTAATTGAAAATTTTCTGAAACGACAGGCAAAGCACAGCCAAAATGGTGCAGTAAAAGGAGAGTTGCCGATGGTAATAAGTGGGAGAACATTCCTTCATAATACCACTTATGGGTCCGCAGATTCAACTTTCCTGTTTCCTTGGGCTATACGCGAGTATGTACATGGTACCGGAAATACACAGTATCTTGCAAGAAGATGGGAAACTATAGTTGATCTTGTTAATTCAGGTTTCCTTAAAGACATTGACGGCGATGAGTTTATTGAACATGGATTTTCAGGAACGGCAGAAAAATTACCCATTCAAGATTCAACTTGGATGGATCATATAGACAGAAGGAAGAGTGCAAATGACGTCCAAGCTTTGTTCTACGAGAGCCTCCTAATAGGAAGCGAGTTAGCAAAGATAATTGATGATAAAGAACATGAAATATCGTGGCTTTCGTCGGCTCAAAAATTAAGAGATAAAATAGACCGGGAGTACTGGGATCCAAAACTTGGATTTTACTACGACACTATTCGTAAAGATTTAACAAAAAATGGCAGCATTCGTCCAAATGCATTGGTAATGTTGCTTACCGACGTAGTAAAAGATCAAAACAAGGCACGATTAGTACTTGATAGATTAGAAAAGGAGGACATGACTACTCCATGGGGGATGCGGTCATTGAGTAGTTTGGATTCCAAATATCACCCTTCACTCTATCATGACGGAGCTGTTTGGCCACTTGTCACTGGCTGGGCAGCTATAAGTGAGATAAAAAACCAAAGAACTCAACAGGCACTTGAGTATCTCTCTGTGATGGCCGACCGAATAATTTCAGAAAATGGCATGTACGCAGAAACATATCGTGGGGATAGACCAGAGCCGTTTAATTCCTGTATCCTGCAGGCATGGTCAGTTGCACTGTACGTGTATGCATTACGCGAACTGATGCTGGGTATTAAACCAAATATGATTAAAAACAATATTTGTTTAGAACCTAAGCTACCTGACTCTATAAGATCGGATCTTGGCAACCTTAATTTTGATCATTTTATTAGTACCAACGAAGGTTTGAATAAGATCAGCATATCGGTGAGACCTGACAGAGACAGAATTACTATTATTCCCGAACGAAATGATGTGAAGTTACCTGAATTCTCTAGTTCCACTTACTCTATTGACATCCAGAGAAACAAATATTCTTCTTATTAATACACTAAAGAAACGAATTATATCTTAAAATTAGACGAATTGAATTCTTTGGTGAGACTTAGTTGATCCAAATCGATGAAGAAAAGATACATTCTATAATTAATGAAAAAAAGCCACGCTCAGTGGCATTAGATGGTCCAGATGGCCTTTTGAAGAAAATACAAAGCTGTGCCTACAATTTATCAGAAAAATATCAAATCCCAGTCTATGTTATTGGAGATACATCCTGGGGTTCATGCGACCTGAACCTGCACGCTGTTGAGACTTTGGGAGTTGATATCCTGTTTAACATTGGACATACCATAGCCATGGAAAAATTTGGCGACAAGGTTGTAATGATTGATGCTTTTGATGATGTAGATTTTAGCAAAATTGCAACTAGATGTGCGATTGAATTGAAGAAGAATTTTAGAAAGATTTCACTTGTGACCAACAGTCAATATCTACCATCTGTTCAAAAAGTAAAAAAGATTTTTGAGAGTCATGGTTACCAAGTAATTATCGGAAGGGGCAAAGGTCATCTTAATGATGCGCAGGTATTTGGTTGTGAGTTCTATCCTGCCTACGACTCTAAAAATGATGTTGATGCGTATATCTTCCTAGGGCAGAGCATGTTTCATTCTGCCAGTATTGCCATAGTTACACAGAAGCCCACGTTCATGATAGATCCTTACTTTAACGAATATTCACAAATTAATGATTTTGCACAAAAACTCGAAAAAAAAGCAGTCTTATCGGTGCTTAAGGCTCAGGATGCTAATACAATAGGGATAATTATTGGATTGAAGGAAGGGCAATTTGCCAAAATAAAGGCACTTGAAATAAAGAAGATGTTAGAAAGTCAGGGGAAAAGAATCCTGCTGATAGCTATGACCGAAATTACAGATGAACGTCTACTGTCTTACCAAGAGGTAGACGCTTTTGTCCAAGTTGCTTGTCCTCGAATTGGAACGGATAATCATTTCCACAAGCCAGTATTATCGGCTCCTCAGGCAATGTCACTGATTAAGCTACTAAAAGGCGAACCCCAAGATGGGTTTCTTCAGATTAAGCACTGGTTGTAAGAATTCTGGTATGTAACATTCAAATGCGGTAGTAGCCTACCGGTACCACTAAAGCAGTAAAGCCCAATCTCAAGCTCTGCAAGATCAATCACGTAGACGTGCTAGCATGGATACGCTGCCTTAGGATTGCACCCTCCCGGACCTCATCCATTTCGACAATTCACAATCAAGCACATGCCTTCGCATATATTGTTGCTCATACCCATCCGACACGGCGTGGTTTCATATCAGCCTAGCAAGCAGGAACTTCACTCCTAAAGATTTACCCAGTAGTTACTGATCCCGGCATAAAGCCGATTTCCGGTATGGGGTACGGCTAACACCCCAATCCTACCTACTACCGCGAAAAATATTATACAATGTAGATATATTTGTGTATCCTGCAAACAATAACAAAATCAAACTGAATATTTGCTCCAAAGTCAAGCAAGAACTTTACAGATTTTTGCATTACTAGTATTAAGGGATTGATTGGTGCCTATCCGGTGAGGGAAGCACCAATCAATTGACTATCTTAACAATGAATTCAAGATAGACAATACGAATGGTAGCCAGAATTTTATTTAAGACTTCTAATACAAATAACTAAATTGTATTCTTCGATTCTTTTTCCAAATCTCTCTTCTTTGAAATAATTGATTCAGGTGTAAATACATCTGTTGAACGCTATTGTCTTTAGGGTTTCTTTACCAATAAACCCAACGTGCGACAAACTGAGCATATGTTATTGGATGAATCTCTATTGCAGATTGAACATCGTCGATGATTCTGCTGAACACTCTCATTTAGGATGAAAGTACTAGGAGCATTTGCAGACTTTACCTTCTTTGCAATTTTCAATATAGAGCTATAAGCGTTGTATTTTATGCCCGGATGTATTTTCTCAAGATTATTCAGATGACTTCTAAACGCACTTCTTATACTTTCATCTTTATACGGACATTCTTCCGATTGAAATGGAATATTCATATGAATGGCGTACAATACAATTTCTCTTTCGTATATTTCCATTAATGGTTTAATTTTTCTTAAATTAGTCGCTCCATATTCAACTGGTTCTGGATACGTCCAACCGATTCTTTCCACGTCACCAGCAAATAGGTTAATGAGAAATGTCTGAATATAATCATCTAAATTATGGCCAGTAGCAATTACATTTGCTCCGCAAGATTCTGCAAGGAGATCTATGGCCCTCCTCCGAAAAGTTCCGCACATAGAACACGATGAAATTTTTTCTGAGGGCCTAACTTCCATGGCTTTGTCCATTGATAAACCGAAAAGTTCACTAAAACTCACTACTTTATTTTCTATACCTATACTAGAACAGAAATTCTTTACAATGTTTAGTGATTCGTCACGATAACCCTTAATTCCCTCATCAATTGTTATTGCCACCAATTCGGGGTTCTGACTACTAAGTGTGTTTTTCAATACATTGAGGAGAACAAGGCTGTCTTTACCGCCTGAGACTGCAACTGCAACCGTATCACCATGTTTTATCATGGAATATTTTGATATTGTCCTCTTTGCCTTATGCTCAATCGATTTGATGAAGCATTTCTTACACAAAGATTCTCCAGAATATTGCCTTAAATAAACAGAAGGATTCTTCTTACACTTATCACACTCTTTAGGCATCAGGATACGGTTATTTTGACGACTTTGATCATTAATACCTTTATTGTTGATTAGATATTCGCGAATTATCCCTTATCTCTAGAGATAATTTCTAAAAGCATTTAAGTATATAATTATAAACTAATTTTTGAATTGACTGCTAGTCATGATGTTATTGATGAAATTAATCTTAAAATCATAAATATATTGAATAAAGACTCTTCCCTGCCCTTTGTTGAGATTGCAAAGCAAATCGGAATTTCTGATGCTACCGTACACATACGAGTAAGGAGGCTAATTGCTGCGGGCATAATTAAGAAATTCACCATAGCCTTGGATAATAATAAACTCGGCTATGATCACCTGGCATTCATGGGGATTAACATAGAACCCGGAACTGCAGATGAAGTAACAAATAGCCTCTCTTCCATCGAAGAAGTCCTGGAAATACATGAAATGCACGGAAGATTTGATCTTCTCTTGAAAATAAGGGCAAAAAACTTGGAAGAAATGCGCGATATAGTAGTTAACAAAATAAGAAAACTTCCGAGAATTATTGAGACAGAATTAATGACCGCACTAAAGACTAGGAAAGAAGATTACATGGTGCCAGTAATGGATTCTGCTGTGTAACACGAGGGCCTTATTATTATGATGACGCCTACATTCTTTGCTTATCTTTTTTTGAGGAAGTCCACCAATCAAGGTAATCGTCATGATATTTTTTCCTATCATTACCTTCATCTCTAAAGGTTTTATCTCTTAACTCATCCATTTTTTCTCTAGATGCAAAAAGACCACAGCTTTTGCAAATGAAATTTTTGGTAGCAGTATCCAACTTTAATTCCCCACCACATTCAGGGCAAAAATTAGACAATTTGTTTAATATTAATCAGACTTCATAAAAAATGTTACGTGGATTTAATGGGATTGGCAATCTAGTGAGAAATTAGTTGTCAATATGATGAAATGTAATCTGCCAATTCTTTTATCATAGGCCCCATGCGATAGGTAGATGGCACTACGTCTACTAGAACGTGAAAGTCTGAAAGCATCTTTGACGTAGATGGTCCCACCGACACAACAAGCACATTACTGTTCAGCCAATCTTTTAACGCCTTAATTTTGTAGTTTCTTTTAGCAAATTCAAAGAATTCTTTAACTGCAGGAGGGCTGGTGAATGTGATAACATCTACTAAACCTTTCATAATATCCTCAATGAGTCGTTCGATTTTTTCTTCATTAGGCGCCACGTAATCATATCCCATTTTCTTTAATACTATAGCATTTGTTCGTTCAAGATTTGTAGAATAAGAATAGGATGAAAAATCAAATACATTTGCGTCTAATGATTTAAGTCTTTTCTTAAATGAACCGGAGGAATCTCCATGCCATAATATTCCAATGTTCTTATTTTTAATGTCAAAACGATTCAATAGATTCGATATCCCATCAATAGTGTTCATGTTGGGAACAAAGTGAGTCTTGATGCCAAATTTTCTTAGTTCCATCCTTGGTTTGTTACTTCTCGCTATAACTATCGTATCATGCAATTTTTCAATAGCTGTATCCGACTTGTGTAATTTTTGAAGATTTTGGAACAAATTGAATACTCCGACACCTGTCATAAAAATAAAAAAATGCATTCTCTCCTTGCTAATAGTTTCTATAAAGCGGTTACACTCAGAATTCAGCGGATTGTTATTCTTAATTCCTATAGTCGGGGCAATATATGGGATGCCTCCGAATTTTCGAACTATACTCGCAAGTTCAGAAGCTCTCCTACTGGATGTAACAGCCACTGTAATTCCGCGTAATGACATGAAACAATCATGCAATCTTTGAATTATTAAAACTTGAGATTACGCTTGAACAGGGCAGCTAAAATAACAATTCAATTTTCTATTTTCATGAAATCTGACCTATGACCTGGTCAGTGAAATTTGAGGTGCATAACGTATATGGTGCATGGGCTTTTCTCTTCATACCCTTTATTTGGATCCGGTCGCCCGTCAAATGCCATGCACCTTTTGAACTAATTAATCAAATTAAATTAAACCTTTTTGATTTGCAGAAATCCCGAATTAGCGTCCATTAATCCCTCACTTGGATTTTCGATTTCTGGAACGACTTGATTTTTGTAAAGTTCTAACAATGGGATATTCGCAATTGCACAACCTGAAGCAGTTGTGATGTCTGTCTTTATAGTACATATTATTCCTGATGGTGATGCCCCATTGGATTTGAGTTCAAAGATTGAGTATGCTCCCACGCTACTGCCTACAGAGTATGGAAAAATCAAAATACTGTCCTTCAGAAATTTTCCACACAATTCATGGTTCTTATCAGTTATCCTGCCGGTCATATGATCTACTGAAGACAAAAAATTGATAGGTTGTGTGGTAGATACAATCATCCCTCTTGCGGTGCCTCCTACAATTATTTTACCTTTTAGACTCTCCAATTATTTCACTTACTTGTATAGTCACTTATTATGGATTTTAGATCCTTTAAGCATACTGAGACACCATTGGATTTATTGAGATAATGTGCTGCCTTTACACTATTAGTAATTACACCATCGTATTCTTCACGAGCTAACAGTGGAGATAGACAAGTACATGCATCACAAATAATATTTGCACCTGCATTCTCAAGGATCTTTGCTATCCCTGATTTGCAGGATTTTTCGTAGACTGGCCGGGCACAAAAGATCATGCATTTTTTGGAAAATTTCTTATCCCCAATCAAATTAGACAATTGCTCCAGTTCGTACATTCCTAATTGGGGACTCCCTAATGCAATTACATCTCCAGAATCTGTAGTATTGAGTTCATCGATTATTGATCTTTCTTCTTTTTTCCCAAATGATATAGTCTCGTCATATGTATCCTTGCTTGAGAACATTCCACATGCACCTGAGGTACCCAAGGCGGCGGCCAATGATTTGGTTTTATACATGTCTATGTTACTAATTTCAGAACCAAAAGAAACACAACTTTCATTTACAGATTTACCAGAAAAATATCCCAATATGCCATAATCCAATTCTGTTTCCAGTTCCTTGTCTATTTTAATTTTTATTTTGGGTTCTCTTGTTGCATTAATTCTGAGGTCTGAATATGGTGCCTTGCCAGTTATCGCACTAGCCAAAGCGCTAAGAGAGCTTTCTTTATTTGTACGCAGACCAAACACTGAATTAGCCATTACTGCGGCGTTACTTTCTGCGAAGCTGACACTATGTCCACTTTCTGGTAATTGAAATAATTCATAAGGTATACATGAAAACGATGGCATAGAGCCCATCTTCTCATATGCTTTGGCAATCTTGACTTGTTGGTTCTGGAAATGGCTAGACAGATTATTCGGTTTATGACTATCATATCCCATTGGATTTATTGTGGTAGGAACTACAAATCGCGCTACTTCACTAAACTTTGACAGAAACTCTGCTCCGGCATCACCAATTGTGTTATAATTCACACCTGAAAGATGAACCCATTCTATCGGAATTAGTTTTTCTGCATTTGTCGCCTTGCCTATTGATAGCAATATCTTGTATCCAGTTGAGATAGTACTGCCATTCTTTCCATCTAAGGCGTCTTCCTCTTCTCTACTTAGATCCACAAAGATTATGAAATTGCTGACCTATAATAATTATGTCTGATTGTGAAGAAGATCATTTTTTGCAGGTATTGAATAGAATAAATATCGACAGTTAGTACCATACTGGCATGGAATGTGCAGTATATGATACATATGTAACAAAAAAAGATGGAAAGACTATGCACTTTGACGTTATCGTGGAATCTTCAACTCCACATGATAAAGCAATAGAATACGGAAAGGAGTATCTCAAGGATGCTGGTCAAGATGGTCAATCTATGACTCAAGAAGAATGTCAATTTTGTCACGTCCAAGAAGCTCCAAAGATAGTCGAAGACAGCATACAAAAATCCGGATACTTTATTCAAAAGATGGAAGGATGTCCTTAATAAATTAGGATAGCGTTCGTTCCTAAAAAATTAAACGTCCACTAGTTTTTTATTTTCTCTGTTACTATTATACAATACTTATCTGATAGTATAAGTTAGACTTATTATTTTTTCTCATACAGAAAGCATGATACTTTATGGTTATTTTCCTTTATTTCTAATTCAGGCTCCTTCTTACAGATCTCCATACTATAAGGACATCTATTGATAAATTTGCAACCAGATTGTGCAGGAGTCGAATCAAAATTTTTGATTCTGATAACTTTCTGCTTGTCTATATCCTCAAACTTCGGTTCTGAAATGGCATCTAATAATGCCTGTGTATAGGGATGTAACGGATTGGATAATACTGTATCAATTGGACCACTCTCAACTATTTTGCCTGCATACATGACTGAGATATCATCTCCAATGTATCTTGATGTTGCCAAATCATGCGTTATGTAAAATACCGTTATGTTACGACTAACACTTAATTGCTTTACTATTTGGAGTATCTGTGCTCTGATTGAAACATCAAGCATAGAAACAGGTTCGTCTGCAATGATTAATCTTGGTTCAATAACAAGTGATCTAGCGATTGCAACTCTTTGTCTTTCACCTCCAGATAGCATATGGGGGTACTTTTCGGCAAATGCTGTAGATGGTTTAAGGTTTACATCATCTAATACCGAAAGTATCTTATTTGTACGTTCTTCATTTGAGTAATCCCTATAAAAAATATCAATTGGTTCCTTTATAATATCAAAGACTTTCATTAATGGATTTAGTGAACTATATGGATCTTGATGAATCATTTGAGCCTGCTTACGATAATACCAAAGATCTTTGCCGTTCTTATTTGTGATATTTTTGCCATCAAAAATAATTGAACCTGAATCTGGATCAATTGCCCGAAGAATTATTCTGGCCAATGTAGATTTGCCCGATCCTGATTCACCCACCAGAACAGAGACTCGTCCTTCTGGAACATTTAGGCTGACCCCATCTAATGCCTTTTTGTAATAGTTTTTTCTTGTGCTTACAAATGAGAGAATACTCTTACTAACTGGGAAATACTTTTTGACGTCTTGTACTTCTAAAATGTTCTTCAAGAACTAATGGTAATGGGAACAAAATGTAATTTAAACGATTTGTAAACAAAAGTTCAAATCTATTCTGACTTTTGTTGATAATTTGGAGAAATTTTGACAAAGTTACCATGACCAATATTTGTTTGGTCTACTTTTCCGTCCTCCATTACTACCTTTCCTCTCACAATAGTCATTACCGGCCATCCCTTGAGTCTCCATCCATCATAAATAGTATAATCTGAATGAGAATTTAAAATATCTGGAGTTACCCTTTGTTCCTTCACCATATCTATTATCGTTAAATCTGCGTCTGATCCTTCCATAATAGTACCTTTCTTGGGAAATAATCCAAAGATCCTCGATGTATTGGCACTGCATATTTCGGATAACTTGAGGAGATCGATTCTCTTCTTATTTACTCCTTCACTGAGCATTACGGGAAGCATTGTGGCCAAACCTGAAAATCCTGATAGTGCGTTCCAGAAATTATCCTCGGCTTTTTTCAATTTTAAATGATTGGCAACATGGTCTGTTCCGATAGTATCAATGGATCCAGTTTTTAATGCATACCACAACTTTTCTATGTTAACTTTTGGTCTCAACGGAGGAACCACCTTACCTTTAATATCGTCATAATCTGTGCTATGTGTTAAATAATGAGGACAGGTTTCAATCCAAATATTGATATCCTGATGCAGTCTTTTATATTTGAGAATTTCATCCAGCGCTTCTGACGACCCTATATGAACAAAATACAAGTTTGGTTTGTAATTTAATGCAATATTCATTATTTTTCTTATTGAATTTATTTCAGATTGTTCTGGTCTTAATGATGACCATAATTCAAGAATTTTTGAACTGACATACTCATTTTGTTTCCGCATTTCTTGTATGTTTTTGGAACATAATTCATGATCTTCTGCATGAACCAAAACAATTGAATTCAACAATGCGCCATTCTTGATAATCTCAGTAAGTAGATTGTCTGTAGTATTTGCCTCCATCTCTTTTAGTGAAGCTGAACCTGGATCTAAATCTGCGAGAATTTTATTAAGATGGGATCCTAGATTCATATAAATTTTGAAGGAATTAATACCGATACTTTTGAGGTAACTCATGTCGTTAGTCTGCTGAGATTCCAGAATTGACGCATGTACCGCATAATCGGTAATGTGGGTGTTCTTGCTTGCCTCAAGATGGTTGACAATTTTTCTGTAACTCCCTTCCAATCTAATCATGCGAATTATTGTTGTTATTCCCCCTGTAGCAGCAGAACTGGATTCAGTAATCGCAGCTTCATTTATTGGGGTATAGACACCATAATGGACATGGGGGTCAATTATACCAGGTAGAACATATTTGTTATCTGCATTAATTATTCTGTCAGCACTAACATTTTCTATAGTACTTTCTAGTGATTTTATCTTTCCATTTTCAATCAAAATATTGGTATTAATAATACCATTAAAAGGAATAACTGCATTTACATTTTTGATTACAATGTCGCAGGTATTATTCAAAATATCCTGAATATGGCTCTTAATATTAATTTAATTCTTTGTAACCTAGACTATGATCCTATAGTTCATCCAAAATGGTCCATTTACTAAAGTGACTTCGAATTGGTTCAATTACCTTATTAAGAAAAATAGAAACTGAGTCCTTGAGATCTTTGGGATGAATTTTTTTCTGATTATAGTCATTTTCAAGATTCGTAAAGTTATCATAGGTCATATTTCCACCATACTTGCTTGGCCTATCAATTTGAAATTCTGAAAATTTATGGAATATTATGTATCTAATGATCTCTAATATGGGATTATTTTCTGAAATTCCGATAGGACAATAGGCCTTAGATATCTTGTTGTTAATTGTACTCTCATCATCGTGAATAAGTATACCGCTTAATGGATTGGTTTTGCTCATTTTACTTGCCAATCGGGAATCTTCGTCACTCCCGTCATTCGGGAATTTTGTAGGTTCGTAGAGCCCAGGGAGTAAATGATGATGAACAGACACGGGTACTTTCCATTTAAGCTTTGGGAAAATTTCTCTTACAAGCATATGGATTTTCCTCTGATCCATTCCGGCGTGAACGATATCCAAATCTAGCGCCTTGATATCTGCTGATTGCATTGAGGGGTACATCAATTGGGAAAAGTCTAGTTTCTCCTTTTCAGATCTACCCATAATTGTGAGAGCTCTTAAAGTTCGTGACAACGTCATGTGCTTACTAAATATCATAAAATTCTTCCAATAATCATCATAATTATCATACAAAGTTGATCCTAAAATGATATTTACGCCTGGACAGAATAGTTTGAATGCTTCTGCATAGTATTTGGAAACTTCAATAATTTTTTGCCAATCGTTGTCCAATTTATTATTTATGTACGTGTGCCAATCCGCAAGGAACACATTACATTGAACTCCCGCCTGTATGAAGTCGTTTATCTTGTAACCTGTCAAAATTAGGCTTCCCAAGTGAAGTTTTCCAGAAATTTCTAAACCAATGTAATGGCGAGGTTTGACATTAGTTTGAAATAATTGTCTTAATTCTTGTATTTCAACAACTTCCTCAGTTGGTTCTTGTAATACAAGATCTATTTTGCTTTCGACATCCATGAACTAGGTAAAAATGAATACGGGAATTATTATTTTTACCTCAACAAACATGACTATCCATTGGAAAAATGTCTCAATATTAATATGTGATATAGAATAATTTAGTAAAATGAACATCAAGGATCTTTTTGGTGGTGAAATAGTTGGCACGGGGTCTGATTTTATAGTGATTCATAAAGGTAAAAACAGGATATTGTTACAATTCAGCTCTCACAAGTTAACAAAACTGAAGAATGAGGCAACTCCTTACGGTTCTTCTTTTTGACGATGTGTCAACCATTTTTCACACCAATCACTCTGTTTCTTATAAAAGGTTAAATTTAGTAACATACAAAGTTGGTCAATTGACATCAAAAGCTACAACTGAAGTCTTGGAGAAAGGAACACGCCAATCAAAAACCATCTTGCAAATGCATCAAAAGCATAAATCAAAAATATATTACAACAAAAAAGCGGAATCAGAATTTTTTGTCGATAATTCTGCCTTGGCAGGCTTTACTGGAGAACGGATTCTATATATGTCAGTAAGAGAGTTGATAGAAAATTCGTTGGATTCCTGCGAAATTAATCATACACTTCCGATTATTCATTTAAGTCTAAAACTCCTAGACCCACTCAATGATTTATGGACAATATCATGTAAGGATAATGGCATTGGAATACCGTCGGAGAAAGTACCAGTAGCAGTTTGCTCGTTCTTAACTTCAGGGAAGTACGTTGAAAAACAACAAAGGGGTCTTTTCGGAGTTGGATTGAAGATGATAGCAGCATTTTCGACAAAAGATACTGATCATCCATTGAAAGTATGGTCCAAGTCTGAGGAAGAATCAGAATATTACTTTGATCTACGAACGGATATTGGGACAAATAAACCAATCACTCTTTTTAAGAAGAATGTCAAGAATGATGAATCACAAATAGATGGTAATTCTGGTTTCAAAGTCCAAGCGATTTTGCGTGCAAAATTATCACCTGTAACTAAGAATAAAATTTATGATTACATTAGTCAAACTAGTATCGTTAATCCATATGCGATCTTTGTTTTTGAAACAGATGAAGGTAAAGTAACGTTCAAGAGGAGAACAGAAACAATGCCAAATCCTTCAACAGAAGTGTTACCTCATCCTTCTGACATGGATCTCAAAACATTAAAGAAGGCTATATTTAGTTTCATGAATCAAAAAACAAGTCTGCAGGGTATACTTTCAAACTCATTCCAGAAAATGTCAAATGATAAGGCCAAAGATATTGTAAACAGGGCAGGGTTGGCAGCCAAGCCTGCAGATCAATATGACGAACACGAGTTGATTAAAGTTGTAAATATTTGCAAACATACGAAATTTCAATCTCCAAATACAGACCATTTGAGTCCAATAGGGGAAAAAATTCTAACTGTTGGAATGACATCTGAATATTCAATAATTCAAAATAAGGTAACAACCAATTCAGGAAGTCAGACACATTTAACGGCCAAGATATTAAAGCCATCTCTGACTGCATATTCTTCACGAATTTGTGTTGTAAATAATAGGCCAACGATTGTGGAATGTGGAATTGCTTATGGAGGTGATATTCCTTCATTCAAACTCTATAGATTTGCCAATAAGATCCCACTCCTATATGACGAGGGTTCTGATGTTGCACGGGAGGTAATTTCTGAAGTGGGTATAAACAAAATGGGGATATCAAAGAAAGAAGTTAAGGAACAATTTTCTAACGTAGAAACAAAGTCTGACAGAACAGTAGAGTATCTACCGATTCACATTTTCTTTCACATATGTTCCACAAAAATACCATATAAGACTGCAGGAAAGGAGAGTATCGCCTCAGAAGGAGATCTCAAAAAATATATGAAGTCATGTCTCTCAGATCTTTATAGAAAAGTCAGTGCCCAAATAAGAAGAGAACTAAAGATAAAAGAAGACGAGAATAAATTAAGACTCTACAAGCACTATATACCATTCATAGTAAGCGCAATATCCGAATCAATCAAGATTGATACAAAAAAACTTTCCAATGCATTTCAAATCTTGGCGGAGAAGTATGTAGGTGGGGAATTATCAAACATTGCTAAACAAATCCTTCCTAATTCAGATCAAAAAAAGATTGAACCAGTGCACAAAAAGATAATCACAAGTAATACAAGAAGTAATGAAACTAAGCTGAGTAAATATGATACCCGGATTAATGTAGCAAACCAGAGTAACAAAACTAAATCGTCCAAAATTATTATTTCTCGTAAGAATTCTAAAAAATGAGGTGTAGGAGAAATGAAATTAAAAGATAAAAGACATCAAGAAATTACTGACAAGATCAGAAAAATAATGAAGAATGTTGGAGATGATATCCTTGCTAAGGGTATCATGCCAAGTCTTGAAATTCCAAAGGTGGGATATGACAATACTGTTTGGTCGGATGAAAAGAGAATGCTTACTATTGGAGAGAAGACAGTCCAAATTGGTCCTAATAGTACCAAGAAGATTCCGACATTTGCCCAATATCTGGTCATGGCAAATGCCATAAGAAAATTGTTGGATGAGGAAATGGAAAGTACCATAAGAGGCATGTATTATGCTACTCTGAGCACCGTTGGCGATGAAAAAAATCAACAAAAATTTTGGAGCGGTCAAGATGATTCTGATGATGCAATAAAAGCAATTGAACTTTTGACAAACGTTCCACGTGAGGAGTTTTCTGTAACTTCGAAACCAAAAGGAATGATTTCGGGCCCAATAACACTGAGTGTTGGTGGAGATCTGATTGATTGCAATCTAGGGAGCAGGGCCACATCACAACTCATACCTACCAACATCCGAGATCTCGAAATAGTGAAAGTAAAGGCGGATTTTGTCATGGTAGTAGAGAAAGATACAGTACTTAACAATATTAGAAAGTCAGGATTTATTCAAAAATATAATGCGATCTTACTGACAGGATCAGGTGAACCAGATAGAGCAACAAGGATGATGGTAAAGATGTTAAACGAAAAGTGGAAAAAGCCGGTCGTTATTTTTGCTGATGCTGATCCGTGGGGATTGGGAATTGCATTACGTTACAAAATCGGAAGTGAATCCTTAAGCTATGATAGCGATAGATTGGTAACACCAAATGCAATGGTACTGGGAATGATGTTTTCTGATATTTACGAATACAACATTCCAAAGGTAGCCAGACTTGCCGCTACTCCGGAGGATATAAACAGGGCAAACGACATGAAGAAAAAACCATGGCTTCAGGATAAACGATGGAGAAAAGAACTAGATACATTTCTTGGGCGAAAAGAAAAATGTGAATTGGATGCATTTTTCAAATATGGCTTCAAGTATTTGGCTGATACATATTTACCAAACAAATTGAGAGAAGCTGGAGTCATCTAATCCTACATGTTGACCTGAAATTTAAGTCAGGAAATAAATATTATCAAGCCATCGGATCATTGGCTCTTACATCTTGTAAATTAAATTCAGTTTGTGAACTTAGATACATATTGGTCGTTCCCTTGTTATTTTTGGATTGGATTATGCTGAGGTAAGCTACATAGAAGAACCCTATTGTTTGTAATGCAATAAGAGGAACAAATATTGGATTTCCAGACCACACTGATATGGCAATTGTTATACAACCATATGCGCTAAAGAAGATTTCCAATAATGTAGTTTTAGTAAATGGTAAAGCGTATTTGTTATTGCGCCAATCTTGATTTTTTTCCATTATGCCAAATTTTGGAGTTCTCAGGAATTCATTTCTTTTTCCTAACAAGGCATCAAATATGGCTACAGAATTGTTAATTGAAATTCCGCTAGCGTAAAATATCATAAACAAGTACTGTAGTGCCTTTGTTCTCCAATTCTCGCGCCATATTTTTCTAATCATTATCAAATATGTTACCGGTCCTAATAAAAGATACGCTACAATTCCAAGGGCGGGAGCCATAGCAGTATCATAAATCTGATAATTCATCAGTAGTAGAAGAGGGAATATTAAGAACTGTATGAGAAAAAGTGGGTTTATAATGTGCTTGGTTAATTGAATGAATATTTGGATTTTTGTATCTATAGGAAGTGTTCTATGAGAAAGTAACATTATTAAGAGTTTCTTTGCAACCTGCACCGAACCTTTCGCCCATCTGAATTGCTGGCGTTTTGCAGCATTCATCTGAATGGGAAGTTCAGCATTTACAACCAAATCCTCATCAAAGATGCATTTCCAGCCTTTCATCTGAGCACGGAAGCTCAAATCTAGGTCTTCAACCAAAGTGCTTGTATGCCAGCCCCCTGCATCCTTTATGCATAGGGTTCTCCATATTCCCGCAGTTCCATTGAAATTCATAAAGAGATGAGTTAGACTCTTTGCCTTTTGCTCTATAAAGAAATGAAAGTCCAACGATACAGCTTGAGCCTTTGTCAAAACTGAATATTTTTCATTGATATGACCCCATCTCCCTTGAACTAGGCCAATTTTCGAATCTTCAAAATAACATAGGGCTTTCTTCAAGAAATCACTCGGAGGAATGAAATCAGCATCAAATATGGCAATGAATTCTCCTTTAGCAAATTTCAATCCTTCTTTTAGTGCTCCAGCTTTATACCCTGTTCTATTTATTCTGCGAAAAGCTGAAATGTTATATCCATCTTTTTTATGTTTGTCAACTAATTCCTCAATAATGCCAGAGGTTTCATCATCTGAATCATCAAGCACCTGTATTTCCATTCTCTCTTTTGGAAAATCCATACTACAAACAGCATTGATTAGGCGTGTAGCCACGTATTTTTCATTATAGATTGGTAGCTGTATTGTTACTAGCGGGCAAGTTTCGTCAGACAAAGTTATTTTTTTCCCCACCTTATGATTAAGTGAATTCCTAACAGACTTGTAACTCAAATAATTAAAATTCAAAGTGTAAACGGTCATTATCCAAGCAATTGCCATCAAAACATAGTACAAAAATCCACTGAATTCTGATATTATCTTCTATCACTACCTATTGTAAAAATGTACAAGTAAATATTTATAGGTTCACAGTAAAGCCTTCTGATGCTACTGACCCTTTTGGAATATTTTTACGCACTGCGGAGGACATACATTTTCGCATGCCATACAGAAAATGCAATCTTTTTCTCTTATCATGAAAGGCTTTTTCTCTGACGCAGGATGCCCTGGCGTATCTAGCCACTCGTAAACATTTACGGGACAGGCCTCAATACATGCACCGTCAGCAACACAGATATCGAAATCCACCGTAACCTCAGTTCCCCAGATACCAAGTTGACCTGGCGCGTCAACGGGCCCCCAGACCTTAATTCCTTGGAAGGTTCCTGTCACTTGACGCTTTGATTTGAATTCAGGATCGATTGGACCTTCTACTTTTGAATATGAATCTCCTGTTCCAGTAAGTGAAATTGTTGTATTCCCACCGGCCATTGCTGGAGGAGCTTGTGGAGGTGGCGTCATGGGTGGAGTGTTTGCTTGTGCCTTTGGTTGCGATAGGTTTTCTTGGGATTTTGCATCTTGGGCAAGACTTGGGTCCCTAGACACTGGTTTCTTTTTTAGTGGTGTCAGTTCATCCAATTTCTTTATTGAATCTTCAGCAGATAATTTTTGCGATTTTTTGTAATGATCTATTAGTTTATCTCCAATTTTGGAATTCCAAATTATTGTGTCAATAATTATTTTTGCTCTTGAATCTGTTTTTTGTCTATAATTCTTAATCCAGTAGTGATCGCCAAAGTATTCTACAGGTTTGATTTGATATATTATATCAATGACATCACCTGTTACGATTTCAACAGTAATTTCTAAATTTGCCTCGACATCTTTTTGAGTTATTGCATCAACCCCAGTTTCCGTCCATCTGTCTGAAACATAGATTCGATCTGCATACGAATCTATCTTAAATCCAGAACTTTTTAAACTGTTAATAATGGCACTTGTATCAGAACGCTCTGTTATTTCTACAGGTATTCTGAAAATTCCTAATCTAGATCCATGCAAGGGATAAACCCCTCTCTTAGCCACTTCTGACAACATAACCCAAACACGATCCTTCAACAGAGCGGACATATCCCAAATTATTTGGACATGTGCTAAAAGTATTTCGATCACTACCGAAATAAGATTAGTATTAGTATTTGTATTATCTAGAAACTGTATTTGGAAATATAGTCCTGCACTTACGACTTGTATGATTTTCAGTATTTAGGCCCTAAAAATTGTACGACAATCCACTTTAGTGGCGTGGACTGTAATGGAAGACTCTTTTCACTGGATAACAAAGATTTGGTGACGGGCGATTACTATTAGAATTAGAGCATATTGGCTGATTTAGTAACTTTATAGTAATTGAATAGGGTCATTTTTCTGGCAAGTTAAACTAATTAATTTATTAGCTCATTTAAACGCGAATAAGAATAGATTTAGAACTATTCTTGTGTTTAGTAACATGGTATTCATAACTGTACACTTATGGTTACATGTGCGTAGGAGTTTGTGCATATTAGTATTGAGATAATGACCAGTATACAGAAAGTAATTAAAAGCACTTAAATTATCATATAAAAAAATATTGTGTTTGTAGGGCCGATAGTTTAGTCTGGTAGAATACCTGCCTTGCATGTAAATGACCTCGTCATTTACAGAGGAAACGTAGGTGGTCGTGGGTTCAAATCCCACTCGGTCCACTTTAAGTCCCAAAAATTTGATCCTTATTAGTATATAGAATTAATTATTTTTGGAATCTTGTTATAGAAGAAATTAACACATTCAATTTTAGCAACAAGATCCTCATCTTTTTTTACTAATTGTTGTAACGCACTTTTAATATATCATAGATAAAAAATCAGTGTAATGAGAAACGTTAGTATGACCATTATTCTAGTATCTGTACTTACACTAACATTGGTGTCAACGGCAATCTTCGGTGGGTTTCAGCAAGTTAGTGCGGATGATGATGAAAAAGAGGAAAACCAACAAATCAACAAATGTGAAAACAATTCACAAAGTGAAGATAGTGACTTGGAGTGCAATAATATTGTTGTATATGGAGTGGTTTGTTTGCCCGGCGCTCAATGTGTATTAGACAGTTTTGAAGTACCCTTTGAATTGGTCACACCCTTCTAAGGGTTCATAATTTTTTCTGCAACCACCAAAATTCAATTTTAGAAAAATCAAGTCTAGACTATTGTAGTGATCATGTCTATTTAGTCTGGCAGTTGAACATTCACTAAGTTTACCACAATACTTCGATACCGAATTTGTCTCCATATCTCTGAATAATTGGTCTAATTTGATATTTTATTTAAATAATATTGGAGTATTTAATAGCAAGAGTTATTTCTGGCTCCATGGTAGACTCATCATTGTCATTCTTTGGGGGTGGAGGCACTGGAAATATTGATAAAAAGAAGTATGAGAACTTGACCCTTAGTATACGACAAACCGTGCTAGAAAGGTCACATCATAGATGTCAAAAATGTTCAGTAAAATTTAGAGGAAGTAATGGTCCCTTTTTTGAACACATTAATGGTTCGTTAAAAGACAACAGACCTTCGAATTTGAGATCTTTATGTGATAAGTGTTTTGAACATGTTAAGAAAAAAGAAAGTAGAAAAGGACGCTTGGGTAGTATGCGGAACAACCTTGGTCAAGTATTTGGAAAATAGATCGACAATACTCTAAATAGACTCCAAAAATAGAATTCTATGCTCTTCACAGCAAAAATCCTCTATTTTCAAAACGCCCAGATTAGAGTTTCCTTCTACATGAGGCCAGCTTTCTCCACTAAAATACTTGCCGCAGTATGCGCAGGTCTTATCCAATCTTAAATTATGATGAACAGGTTCATATAAACTTCTCAAACGCTATTGGAACGCATTCTTGCTTCACATGTTCCAACAAATGCGAATATCTAAGTTGGATTAAAAATATATTTTGATGGATGAGATATTATGGTAATAATTGAATAAGCAGGAGAAAAAAGAAAGGGAAGTCATTTCAGGGATGGATGAAAAAAATACCATACCATACGAAAAATGGATTGTATCATTCGCAAATGGTAGAAAAAGTACAATCAAGATATCTTATCGAGAATTTTATGCCCAAGGTTACTACGAGGCTTATGATACAGTTATGAGTCATGCCGAAAAACAAAATTTGGATATAAGATGGTTTAAGGAGAAACGAAATTGTGGAAATAAATTTTCTGAACATAAAATTACCAAACTAGAATCCTTCTGTACTTATTGTAATAGGAAGTTTAACCATCAGGATCCAGTTCCATGTATCCACAATGATTGTAACTCAATGTTTTGTTCAAGAAATTGTATGAATGATCACTTAATGTTACTACATAACAGTAAATAATTGTAATTTATAAAATACTATTGGAAGGCTAACTCTACAATGAATGAGGTTTTGTTAGAATAAGTGTCACTATTTTTATCCTTGACTCATCTCCTCTGAATTGTTCCAAGTACCGTGATCTGAAATATTTGGGACTATCATCATAGATTTCTTTTATTATAAATCCTAAGCTTATGAATTTGCCTATTAACCAATTCTTCCATAGTTTAAATTCATACTCAGTTACAGGCTCAAGTAAATCATTAATTATTTCCGTTATAATCAAAAGAGAACCATTTACTTTCAATTTCGTGAGGATATCTCTATAGAATGAAGACCACCGGCTCTCTTTAGATTTGTCGATATAGTCTGGTGAAGGGAGTACTAAGATAAACTCGTCAACATAATTATCTGGAAGATATAAAACTACTTTTTCAAAGGATTCATTTATGAGATAAACATTCTTTTCTCTCAACTTCTGTCGTGCAAGTTGAATTTGCTTTTCGTCAATCTCTATGCCCACGTAGCATGTATCAGGGCTTTGTCGACTCCTGACCACATCTTGCAGTAATTGTCCATCTCCTATTCCTAGTTCTACTATCACCTTTTGAAATTTAGATATCGTTGAAATGATACTATCTTTGGAACACAATATTTGTATCTTTATTGTTGGGGTCTTAGCAATTCAGATTCAAGTAATTGCTGGACTAGTTGAACTACTTCTTGTTCAACCTGTTGTCTGGGCAACCCTAGTTTGGATGAAAAATGATCCGCTAATTGAGTAATTGTTTTTGTTCCATCACAACTATTCCAAAAATCAACTATTGCTTGGTTTACCATAAATCGCTGCTCTTTCTCATTCTCGAGAATTAGTGAACCATCTTCCTGTGTAACCTTTCTACCTTTCATCATGGGCTGGTACTTTTCATAATCTACTTGAAATCTTAACTTTGGTTTTCCAAAACCAAGCTTCTCTCTAACTGAAGGTTCCATTCTCTCTATGTTCCATGGTGGATCCCAAACAATAGAGACATTAATGTTCCCTACTCCGTCGATTTTTCCAATATATCGTTTAACATCACTTACCAACGTGTCATGCAGAGGGCACCCCCTTGTTGTCATTGTCATTTCTATATCGACATCATTGGATTCGTTTATGTTTACACCGTATATCAAACCCAAATCGACAATATTAACAGGAATCTCAGGATCCATACATTTCCGTAACACTGAATAAACTTGCTCTTGACTAATACTCATCGGTATCCAATATTAAAAATATCTTTAGAGATTAAATACTTTATCTATTAGCCAGAATATTTTTGGATATGGTTTGTTCGTACGGTGGTTTAATAACGCCCTTTTCAGTTATTATCCCAGTTATCAATTCCGGCGGGGTTACATCAAATGCAGGATTGAATACTTTGATTCCCTTTGGCGCCAATAACTTATTGCCCATTTTCATCAATTCGTTCTTGTTCCTTTCTTCGATCACTACGTCTTTAACCTTACTTGTTAAATCAAACGTTGAACTAGGTGCTGCAACGTAAAAAGGGATATTGTGTCTTTTCGCAAGTGCAGCAACCTGATAGGTACCGATTTTGTTGTAGACATGACCTGTTTTCAAAACTCGATCCGCACCTACAATTACTCGATTAATCAAACCACTAGACATTAAATGTCCTACGGCAGTATCGGGGATCAGACTAAAATCTATCCCATAGTGATTTAATTCAAATGCAGTTAATCGAGAGCCTTGCATTACGGGCCTAGTTTCGGTTGCAATAACCCGAATGTTTTTACCCGTGTCGCTGGCTGCCCTAAATACACCCAATGCCGTACCATACGCAACCGTGGCAAGTGAACCTGCATTACAATGGGTTAGAATTACATCATCATTGTGGATTATTTTTGCTCCATTTTTGCCCAATTGCTTGTTAGTGCTAATATCTTCTGTTGCCATATTAAGAGAGGAAAGGATAATTGAGTTTTTGATTTCTCCTACATATTTTTTTGAAGAAGCTACTTTCATAATTTGATCCAAAGCCCATACCAAATTAACTGCTGTAGGTCTTGTGGATCTTAATCTGGTGTATGCGGTTTTCAGATCTTTGAGCATTGATTTCTTATCTTTCGCCTTGCTCGAAATAGCAGCTAGAGACATTCCAAATGCTGCTGCAACACCTATAGCTGGAGCTCCTCTAACAACTAATCGTTCTATTGCTCTAGCAACGTCCTCATATTTCCTATACCTAACATAAACTAATTTAGCAGGCAATTTTGTCTGATCGATCATGACTACTTGATTATTTTCCCATCTTACTGTCAAGAGGTCCTTTGATCTGTTTGTCGACTTAACTTTGTATTTTTGGTTCTTGTTACGAAGCATTAATGATTTTGATGGTTAATGATGTCTATAATAATTTACCTAGGTAGAAGGATTGCCCAATTTAACGAAGTTGATTTGCTACTGTCAATAAAAACCCCTTATAGAAACTCTACCATTTGAATAACAAATACACTATCTGTAGTTATCAATTAATAGTGGACTATATATGATAGATACTAATAGTTAGCAAGTATGTCTTTTATTCGATATCGCATGTTGAGATTTAGGAAGTTTACCAAAAATAAATTCTATGTTCTAGTCAAGTATGTTCTATTTGTTTACATAAGTTTCAAGATGAAAATCGGATGGTATTGAAATAAGATTCAGTCGGCTAGTTCATTTATTCGTTCTAAGATACCTCTCACATTATGAATTTTCGTCTACTAAATTACAGTAATTAGACATCAAGATTTTGTAGGAATGTCTATAATGACTGAGATCAAAGTGTATGATGATAGGTCATGTCCATCAAGAATGAAGTGACTGAAAAGAGTAATAAAGTTAACATCAATGCAAAAAACTCTGGGAACTATGATCTGTTTAATAATATAATAGGTTACGAAGATATAAAAAAATTATTTTTCTTGTCATTCGAATCACAAAAGCCTATCCATATCTTGCTCGTTGGTCCCCCTGCATCGGCAAAAACATTGTTTATGCTAGGATGTATGAAACTAGATCGATCTTATTTTACTCTAGGTACACATAGTACCAAATCGGGTATGGTTGACTATTTGTTTGAAAAACGTCCCCGGTATTTGGTTATTGACGAAATTGAACACATGCCAATAAAAGATCAAACTGTTCTTCTCAGTCTGATGGAAACTGGTATTATAGCCGAAACTAAACACATGAAGACAAGAAATACACAATTGAAAACATGGGTTTTTGCTACCTCAAATGATACCAATCATATGCTCACTCCTTTGCTTTCTAGATTTATGGTGTTACACTTCAAACAATACAATTTTGAGAATTTTCAAGATATATCAATTCACATGCTTGGTCAAGAAGGGATAGTCAGGGACATTGCAGCAGAGGTGGCTTCGCAAGTATGGCACAAGATGAAATCAAAGGACATTAGGGACTGCATAAAGATTGCACACCTTGCCAAATCTAAACATGACGTAAATTGGATAGTGGAGACAATTCAAAAATATAGTAAACCGTCAAGTTATACAGCAAAAGGTATTAACTAATCCGTTAAGTAGGTCTGATCGACCTCTTGTTCTTTCAACTAGAATTTCTCAAAAATACGCGATCTGGCTATTTCAATCTTGATTTTGTTAGAATTAGCCAGATTCCTACATTTGAGCTAAATCTAAGGAAGAAATGACTTAAAAGTCAAATCCGCCACCGTCAAATCCGCCACCGTCAAATCCGCCAGTATCAGTTCCTGCCTGGGAATCAGCGCCAGAGCTATCAGAGCCACTCTCGCCTGCTGCTGCAGAATCGCTCTCTGCATTCCCACCTTCACTAGCACCGGCTTGAGAGCTTTCAGCAGGAGTCATTGCCATACCCATAAACGACATCATTGAAGTGAAAAACAGTACATTCATTATTCCTGAAAATAGCATCATGGGCATCCACATCCTATTTGAATCCATGACTGATTCAAGTTGTGTTCTATTTCCATTATCGTAATATTGCTGCATTTCCTGAGCCTTCTCCTGTAATTCCTTCTTCTTGTTTCCAAGTAAATCCATACCTGTCTCGGTAATTTTTAATTCAATTTTTTTTCTACCAAGGAATCCTCTCTTTTCAACACTTGTTATCAATCTTTGAAAAACAAGATCATTTACTATCAATTCAATTTCAGTTTTAGATAACTTTGATACCTTTGATATCTTGTCGATACTGCTCATTCCTCTTGATATTGCATCGAGAACTATGAAATGATTGGGACTCTCGCGAATATTAACTTCACTTGACATATTGAATTTAAGCATATTAGTTTACTTAAATCATTCGTTTTTGGCATATTGGTTTATTCCAAATCGATTCGCCGTATGAAGATTCGCGAACTTGAATTAGTGATTTTTTACAAAGTTTAAAATTATTAATCTTCAAGAAATCAGAATATTGGCTAGTACTGATAATTTCGGGGTTGAAGCAGGAATGGGAAATAGGGCCATTGAATGGATGAATACATACTCTAAGGAGAAAAAAATGGATTTTAATGCACGGTTAGAAGGATATCAGGTTTCCACAAAAAACTTTGGAAATTTTGAAATAATTTCATGGAGCGGGAATTGGTCTGATGCGCGAAAGATCATTATCAAATCTAGTAGTAAATTAAGTATGAAAGTTATTGAATCAGGTTACCATCAAAAAGATAATCTGTTACTTTCTTTTTTTGGCCTTGGGAAGGAATTTGCCAAGGTCTACAAGAAAGGTAACTACATTGGAGCCATGGTTTTGGGAACACGTTCGGGAAAATGGTATGTGAAGTCTGAAAAACCTGGGTGATTTGAAATTCATGCGCCAACTCAAAGATAATTATTTTGAAGAGTGTGACGTTGAAGAGAAAAAAATCAATAGCTGATATCTTGAATCAGGAACATTATCTCCTAAAAAGAAAGTCGCAAAAGCTTTCTCCTGCAACTCGAACGCATTCGTCATACAATTCTTCCGGATAATTACTATCTCCATTTTGAGGCGGCGATCTATTTGGAAAGTCATCTAACGAAGAATCGATCTTGTCGGCACTGGGCCTTTCACCCAAAACTACATCCAATTCCCTGATAGCGTTATCTCTGAGAGTCGTAAGATGAACATTGTCTCCAACTTGTTTTTGGCTCTCCAGGTATGCTAGTATGTCATCAATCTTCGTAACCTCTCTATTATCAATTTTCAAGATGATATCTCCTCCCGTATTAATTTCTCTGCCGTTATAGGTTTTCGTAGTTGTACCAGCCTCTAAATCAGCCTTTTCGGCAGGGCTACCTTCTGTGATACTGGTTATTAGAAATCCTTTGGTCTGACTTAATCCAATTTGCTTGGACAAATCCGGAGTCAAACTAAGTCCAACTATGCCGATGTATGGATGACGATATGAACCTGTTTGAATAAGTGAAGTTACAACTTTACTAATTGTGTTGGAAGGTATTGCGAATCCTACTCCAGAGTAAACTCCTGTATTGGAAAATATTGCAGTATTGATTCCAATTACTCTGCCTTGTGTATCTATGAGCGGACCTCCAGAATTGCCTGGATTAATAGCAGCGTCAGTCTGTATGATATTCGGGATAGAAAATGATGATGTAGCTCCAGCAAAATTCTCTCCATTTTCATTGGATGGTAATAGCCTGCCCAAGCCACTTACTATGCCTACGGTCATTGAACCTGACAACCCAAATGGATTTCCAATCGCAACCACCGTTTCGCCAATTCTTAATGTGGATGAATTAGCTAGGGACAATGGCATCAACTTATCGGATGTAATATTATTTACCTTTATTACGGCCAAATCTGCAAATTGATCAAATCCAACAAGCTCTGCAGAATAAGCATTACCATCCAGGAAACTTACTTGCAGCTCGTCATCATTGTTGGAACCAGGTACCACAACATGATAATTCGTAATTACATGGCCACTATTATCGTAAACAAATCCAGAGCCTAGTCGTGAGCCAAACTCATTAGAGTTATCAACCTCTGTTACCTGAACTACTGATTTTTCTACCTTTGCAAAAAGATCTGGCAGAGCAAGAGGTGCATGAGTAGTAGAGTTCTGAATTGTGGGTATTTGTGCCTCTGCGAAGTTTATTGAGGAATTGAACGTTTCGTAGCTAACTAATATAGTAAATACAAAAAATAATATTAAAAATAACATGCTTTTTTCATTCATTTCTTAATGTTATGTAAGTACGAACAAACCTATATTTGAATTATAGTCGTGATCTTCAGCACACTCTTCTAGAATGTATAATTCACTCATATTCATTTTCACTTATGACGAGTCTCTAATCAAACATGTGATTGGGATTCGGAATTCTATTCTAAACTCAACAATTTAACGTATACCATGTTGCTAATTTCAATTATTTTGTGTGTTATTCTTGATTTTTATTGATAAAATCGATACAATGAAATTCAAGTATCTTTTCTATGATTGATATGACTAAGGATGAATCCTCAATGACATTTCTAAAATACAAGAATTTGAACGATATGTTAAAGGTGATATTGTTCTCTTCCCAGTCTGCGTTAGGATTAACTCCTATGCTATATCATATAAAGTATAAAGAAAAAGAGATTCTGTTTATTGAGACGGGCGCTCTGGGCGGTGCGTTAATTCATTACATAGTTGAAAAAGAAAGACCCAACATGAAATTCGTAGAACTGAGGCAACTTACGGGCGAATATAATTTCGTTGAAAAGATAGGAAATGACACGCATTCAATTTACATTCCAATACTGGAGTTGGACAGCTCCTCCATTGAATTTCCAAATTAGAACTGGAAATATCAATTATCGGAAAGTTTATTGACGCAAGAATTCGATGGATCTCATATTTTAGATTCATTTATTAGTAACGCCAATGTGATTTGCTATTAACGCTAAAGTTACTATTAATTAGTAATTTTAAATTAACAGTTTATATGAAATTATTTTGAAACTACTAAATGCATTGCGAGGATTTGAATTTCCATTATGCTCTATTTCTTGAAATTGCATCTATGCAGATCCAAATCGTATTACTTATGAAATGTCAGGTCAAGGGTTCTATACAACTACGAAGAAGCTAGGTTGGTAATCAATACTGTTGGAGTACTTGCTAAAATAAATGCTTGACGCGATTCTACATGAAGCAGGTTTTAGAAATGTCCACATAGACTATTAATATTTGGAAGACAATAGATTATCTCAGCCCTTAAATGAAGATAAGGATTCAGAAAGAATAGTAGCGAATAACATATAGAACAATCTGATTCAACTCAGTACAGTTAATCAATGACCTTCAAAGATGAGGATGTCTTCACGAATCACCCACTTCTTAGAAAAAATATCTTACAATTTAGAGAATATCAAAAAAATATTTCCAGCCATGCCCTGAGTAAAAACACGCTAGTCATACTCCCCACCGCGCTGGGGAAAACAATCATATCGTTACTCGTTTCCATAAATACACTTTATAATTATAGGAACAAAAGAATCTTGATTCTAGCTCCTACAAGACCACTAGTTAACCAGCATTGGAGATCATTTCTATCTTACCTAAAGTTACTTGATGAACAAACGGCTGTGGTAACAGGAAAATTACCACCCTACGCCAGAAGTATTCTCTGGAATAAGATGGAAATTAGAATTGTTTTCTCAACACCAGAAGTAATACGAAATGACATAAGAGAAAAGAGACTTGAACTAAATAATTTCTTCTTGGTAGTTTTTGATGAGGCTCATCGTGCAGTTAAAGACTATGCATATACATTCATAGCAGAACAGTACATGAAGCATTGTTCCTTTCCATTAATTCTTGGGTTAACTGCTAGCCCAGGATCCGAAAAAAATAAAATTCAAGAAATCTGTAATAATTTATTTATCGAACATCTAGAATACAAGACAGAAGAAGATCCTGACGTAATGCAATATATAAATCCAATTGATATTGATTGGAAATGGTTTGATCTTCCGTTAGAGTATCAATACGTTAAATCAGTATTGAAAAGTATGTTAGATGAAAAACTTGAATGGCTATCTGAGAAAAAAATTATCACAAAAAACTCAAGATGGATTTTTAAAAAAGATCTAATCTCAATAGGAGACGAGTTAAGACGTACCTTGATCAGAACCCCAGAAGATCAACGAAGGTCGCTGTACTTTGCCATAACGCAGCAATCTAACGCACTCTCAATAATGTATTGCATAGAATTGATGGAAAGTCAAGGATTCTACTCTCTTAGAACCTTTCTAAATAGAATTCAGGAAGAAGGTGGTAAGAGTCACAAGATCTTGCTTGGCGATAATAGAACAATAGAAATTAAAAGATTGATTGAACATTTGAATAAAGAGCATCCGAAAATTCAGCATCTTATTGAAATCCTAAATGAAAGATTCAATTCTCACACTAGTTCCAAAAATATGCTCCACGTAACCAAGGGCGATTCAGAAAAGGATTCCAGGGTGCTTATCTTTACTCAATATCGAGACACTGCACAACATATAGTTGAATTGCTTAAGAAAAACAAGGTTAGGGCATCAAAATTCGTAGGGCAATCAAAAAGACAAGGAGATCCAGGAATGAAACAGGAAGAGCAGAATACTATCTTGCAGAAATTTAGGGAAGGAGAGTTTAATGTTTTGGTAGCGACTTCTATTGCAGAAGAAGGACTCGATATTCCGGAAGTCGATCTAGTTGTATTTTACGAACCCATACCAAGTGAAATTAGACATATTCAAAGGAGGGGTAGAACTGGAAGAAAAAGTATAGGTTCAGTCCTAATTCTTGCAACAAAAGATACAATCGACGAACGGTATATGGATGTAAGTAGAAAAAAAATACAAAAGATGAAATCAATACTTTCTTCTATTGACACACATCTAAAATTCAAATCAGTTCATAGGACTCTAGCACAAAAAAATCCCATGTCTAAAAAGGAGATTGAATTTCTTGATTCGTGTTTAGAAAAACATGGAAATAGAATGCAACAAAATTTTATCATAGATTCAGGCAAGATTCCCATCCGCAGGTCTTCTTACTCTACTCCAGATTTAGGAATAAAGAGACTTAGGAATAATGTTGAAAGTACTGCAAGAAAAATATATTCTATAGTATCTATGCATGGAAACAGCGGATTAGATATTCAACTGTTACAAAAATCATTACGACAGGATGACGTACTCATAAATGCAGCGTTGAAAATGCTCGAGAAATTGGAGCGAATAAAAATCTCCGGCGGCAAAGTAATTGCTTCAGATAATCTAGTAAAAATTCATGGACCGGTCTTTAATATTGAAGTTGAAAAAGTAGTGTTGGGAAAAGCAATTGTATCGGTTAATAGTAAATGGCGAGCTATACTGAACCACTACGATTACCGCGGTCCTAGAGAATTGATAAAAAAGGGCAAAGAATTCAAAGCTATTGGCGAACTTTATCGAGATAATGATTGTCTGAATATTCGCGTCGAACAAATTTTGTAATTTGCATAGTTGGCTCTAACATTGCGTCACTTGGCATGACACTATGGATAATATGGAATCAGGGTAGCAATTCTGGTTTGTGTTGATTGATAATGCGAGACAGACCATTCATGTAATTTTTGGCAAATGTTGTAATTGGTTGTGAGGAATACCATATGCAACCAAGCACCTGACAATCATGACAAGTTCTAGCAATTTCCCATTGAGGAGCGCTCCAGATTTCTTCGATGCTTTGCTCATTAAGATCATATTTGTTTTCTGATTTGTTAAATTTCCAACATGGTACCAATACCGTACCGTCTGCGTTAACAAACGTACTCTTCCATACTCCACATTCATTGAATGCAGTTCGTCCATTTTCTAATATTTGTTCAAAATATTCCGGTGGAATCATAATTTGAGGAGATGACTTTTTTCTCCCATAATCCAAAATACTTTCACAAACCTTTGTCATAGTTTTACGATCCGGCAGTAATGAATATGATACATCTGCTCTATCTTCAACGAAGGTTAGAGAAACCGCATTTGATCCAAGTTCCCTAGCCCTGTCAAAATAACTCTGATCAATAAATTCTTCCGTGTTATATTTTGTAATTACACTATTGAAATAATGTGAAATGTTATTTTGATTGAGTAGTCCAATATTTTCCATAACTCGGTAGTAGGTCTTACTGGACACCCCACGTACCTTACAATAAGGTTCCTCATGAACCGAATCAATACTGCAGGTAATGAACTGAATGTATTTCTTTAAATTCTGTAGGTCAACATTATGCAAAAGAGAACAATTTGTAATTAGCGACGTGGGCATATTAAGATCATGCAGATACTTCACAAGTTCCATAAAGTCTGGTCGGCTTGTTGGCTCACCGCCTTCAATAATTGACCAGACACAATATCTTGAGACTTTTTCAAAAATGCTTTTCCATTGATCAGTAGTTAAGTCCCTTTCTTTAACAAGTTTCAGTTGTCCTTCTTTGTCGGGATCACCGAAAGGGCACATAGGACAATAAAAATTACAATAATGGGTCAAACTGAAAACAGCCACTAATGGACGTCGTTTTCCCATGGCTCTATTGAGTGACCATTTACCAAGTAACTTTAAAGTTCGTATTTTATCTACTTCCAATCAGTCTTTTTGGACGCTACAATCGTATTAATCTATTGGGTTTACTTTCATGATTTATCAAAAGTCATGAATAAATTTATTCCATCTTTGCAAATTTCAGATAAACTGATTGATTCTCTAATGAATTAACTTTTACGTTCTGTAATTTGGCTTCAACAAAGACTGTTTTCCTAAATTTTGCTCCACTCAAATTACAATTTCTTAAATCTGACCACATAAAGTTAGTATTAGTAAGATTGGCATTCATTAAATTGCTGTTTTTTAGATTTCCGTAAAGAAAAATTGCATCAGTTAAATCAGCCTTCTCAAGATTTGAATCCATAATTTCGGATTGAGAAAAATTAGCTCTCCGCAAATTGCAATTTGACAGATTAGTTCCATTACACTTTATGCCGTTCAAATACGCACTTGATAGATCCTTACCCGAAAAATCCTTGCCACTAACATCTATTTTTTCAAATATATTGGCCATTCTCCATTCATTAAATTCCTTGATTTTCGAATCTTGTAAAAGTCTCAACCAGTCTACTTTTTCGCTCACTTTCAAGACATTATTTTTTTTGATATATCAATATTCTCATAATGAAACTTATTATATATGATAACCCTATCAAAATTTGGCATATGGCAGAAAGTAAGAAAACTAATTCACCACCACGAATAATGATTGTGGACGATGAATCTGATATTCTTTCGGTCATAAAAAGGGGATTAGAGTCAAAAAATGATTTCATGGTTGACACATTTTCAAAGGGTGATGATGCCATTGATAATTTTCAGAGTCATCCTCCAAATTATTATGATCTAGTAATTACGGATATTAGAATGCCCAAAGTAAACGGGTTTGAGCTTTATAGAAGAATCAAAGATTCTGATCCTGACATGAAGATTGCATTTATCACGGCATTTGAAATAAACAAAGAAGAGTTCAGCAAAGTTATTCCATCAGTTAATGTTACTCATTTTATTAGTAAACCCGTCAGTATATCAAAGCTGAGAGAGAAAATCCAATCAATATTAGAGGACAGTGATACAGAAGCCTAATTATAAGATCAATTGCGGTTTGATCTCGTAATTTTCGTTGTCAGTTTTGTTTGTAACGGATTACTCAGAGCCGGCGATGGGTAGTGCCTTACCCGCAGGAAAGTTAAATGCGTTTTGTTCCTGTTCTTCTTCAGTTACCTTCTCAAATTCCAAGGTAATTTCTATTGGTCCATTGAATTTAGAGCTAATTTGATTTGCCAGGTTCGCTATTTCATTTTTGTCGTTAAATTCTTTGGATCCTTGAAGGAAAACTCTGCTTTGTCTAAATAATATCTTGCCTCCATACTTTTGTTGCAAAAAATCTAGTAATTCCTTAACTTTTTCCTGTGGAATATCATTATAATAGAAACATATCCCATTTATTAATTCCTTGTCAAAAGGAGTTCCATATCTAAACCAATAAACACCAAAATGCTCATACTCTCCTTGTAAACATTTTATTTCCCAATGATTAGCCTTCTCTTCGGGATACGTTGCATTAAGCAGTTCATTAACTCCCAACCGCCAATATCTCACACGCATTTGAGGATATACCAAATTATCATTATAATAATGTGACGAAATTTTGAGATAACTTAGATTTGTTCAGCTCGCAAGTGTTCGGATAATACACACAATTCAACACGTAATCCGTAGTGGAATTCTAACTGAAACAGATAAAAATAATAATGTATCAGGCAGCTTTATTGTTGGCAATTGAAACCAAAAAGTACTAAAAAGTCAGATAAGAGTATTTTGAGCGATTCCGTACGTGATTACAAAATTGAATCTAATTCTATTTCATTACTAATTGACGGTATGGCAAATTCTGGCGGATTTGAATCTAAAAATCTTTCAGATGGTATAGACATTATTCGGACAATGACAAAGGATGGCAATTGCACTAGATTCCTGTCATTTGTGGGCTCTATTATCTCAACAGGAGCTAGAGGAATTATAAAAGATATGATAAAACGCAAAATGTTTGATTGTGTGATCACAACTTGTGGTGCACTAGATCACGATATCGCACGTACTAGTACAAAATATTATTCCGGTGACTTCCGGATGGATGATAGCATGCTTTATAGAAAGAATATACATAGATTGGGAAATGTACTGGTCCCTCAAAATAATTATGGACCGGTTATTGAAAATAAGGTGCAGGCTTGTTTAGAAAAACTGTACAAGAAAGGATCGCGAAGTATCTCGACGTTTGAAATTACAAGAAGTATAGGAGAGGCATTGGATGATTCTTCCTTCCTATACTGGGCATACAAGAATGACATTCCAGTCATAGTACCTGGAATAGTAGATGGAGCCGTTGGAAGTCAGATTTGGTTCTTTTATCAGAAACACAAGGACTTTATTGTAAATATTTTATTGGATGAAACAAAGCTTTCTGATTTGGTTTATGAGGCGTCCAAAACGGGGGCCTTTATTATCGGAGGAGGAATTTCAAAACACCATACCTTATGGTGGAATCAATTTAGAGGAGGATTAGATTATGCCGTTTCTATAACAACATCTTCTGAATGGGATGGTAGCTTGAGCGGTGCCTTGGTAGCCGAAGCAATATCTTGGGGGAAAGTAAAGGGTAGAGCCAGACAAACTACAATACATGGTGAGGCAACTACTTTGTTACCATTCATTTATGCTGCTTTGTTGAAATAAGATATCAATTCATTATTGATTATCAATTTCAATTTGCGGTTGCATTTCTATCCATTATTTTTATAGAGTTTATCCTAGCTAAATCAGGATCTTGTGGCTGATCGTTTTGCACAGTTGACAATGCAGCGATTTTGTCCACAGCATCCATTCCATTTACTACTCTACCGAACACTGTATACTGGTTGTCCAAAAATTTAGAGTCGTTTAGAACAATGAAAAATTGTGAACCAGCACTATTGGGATCTGAGGATCTTGCCATTGAAACTATTCCCCTTTCATGAGGTATGTTACTGAATTCTGCGTCAATTCTATAACCAGGATCACCCGTGCCCCAAGCAGCCATGTTTGTGCTATTCTTAGTGTTCGGATCACCACCTTGGATTACAAATCCTTTCACAATTCTATGGAATATCGTTCCATTGTAGAATCCAGATTCTGCAAGTTTCTCAAAATTACTTACATGGTTTGGTGCTACTTGTGGTAAGAATTCAATGGTTATAGGGCCTTGAGTTGTATCCAGTACGGCTAGTTTAGATTGATTATTTGTCTCCATAACACTACTAGTAGAAGTACCGTTTATTGAAAATTTCTCTTGATTTTCAATTATTTCGTTATACGGATCCGATGTAGTTTTGGGAATATAGTTTTTATTAACTTCATAAACTAACACTCCGAAAAACAAACCCGGCCTATTACTGTTGAAGCTATCAGATGAGTATGCAAGTTTCAATGGTTGGTCAGATGTTGCATTTTGTGGATATTTGATATGTTTTGCATAAATGGCCATTGACCCTGGTTGATATTCACCTGAAGGCGCACCATTTAGAATATAGGAAACAGGTGTAAAAGGTATCAGTTGACCTAGCAAGGTACTATTCCAGAAGAAAGGAGTAGGAGTAAACCCATCTTGTTCAAGATATCTATTTTCATCAAATCCGCCAATTCTTATGAACCACTGCTTTTTGCTTTCATCGCCACCATTGCCTAAAACATAAAGTTCGCTACTATTGATTCCACTAAACCTTTGTCCTACGATGTATACTACTATGTAGTCAGATTTTAGATCCTTTGCAATCTTGAGCCCGTTTTCAGTTTGATCCATAAACATCTTGGCTATGGTTGCAATTCGCGTTTGATTAATTGTAGCGTTATCGGCCAAACTAGTTCTATTTGATAGTGTTGTTATCCAGTAACCATAATCCCACCAAGATGCTACTACTGAATTAGACGATGTATTAGCTGCAATCCAGTCTAATGCATTTATCCAGTCATTGGTCTTAACTCTGAATCCAGTTCCTCCATTTGCTATTGAAGGAGGAATGTCAGCAGAACTTAACCAATTTGAATTCTGTGGATACAAGACACCATTGTCTATTACAGGAATCGAAACTAGTACGACAACAATAACAGAGTACACTATTTTTATGGGCCTTTCCATCTGAGAAGTTTTTTCAACTTCGGTCTTTCTTTTTCGTTTATGCGAAGGTTCTGATAACTTGTAATTCATAACAGTTCTTGTGATTTCGTATAGTCCTATTCCTGCCAAGAGTATTATTCCAATGGATGAGAAAA
This sequence comes from Nitrososphaeraceae archaeon, assembly GCA_035250685.1. Lineage (GTDB taxonomy): Archaea > Thermoproteota > Nitrososphaeria > Nitrososphaerales > Nitrososphaeraceae > TA-21. The sequence continues at coordinate 55,843 of DATFEX010000075.1, forward strand.
CAAGTAATCGAGCAAAAGTTGCACTTACGTAAACTCCTGTGATTCCTATTATCAAGGCGAATATTGACATGTCGTTTCTACGTCTGAATGCCATGAGTGCTCCAAACCCAGCAAACATCAACAGTATTGAATAATCTGTAAAGTATTCTACCAAAGTTGGAGTAAAGTGTTCTGCAACCGATTCAACGAGTGGATTCTGAGCAGATAAAAATGGATTAACTGCATTAAGATATCTGAATGAGGACCCATGGAAACTTCCTGAAACCATAATTCCTATTGCAATAGCAAAAAATGCTCCGATCAATATCCAATTGTTTCTCAAAAAAGTATTCGATGAACTAAATTTCCTGAGAACTGAAGAAGCTATCAAAAATATTGTTCCTCCAATCAGGGCTATGCCGGGAAGTCCAAAAACAAAAGACAACCCTGGTCTAGGCGACAAACCGGCCGCGAATATTGTTGCCGCGGTAAAGACAATCGCAACAATTAAGGGGACTTTAATGTCATTTCTCAAGAAGGTTACTGCGAAGAAGAATAATGAGATTGGGATGCTAAAGTACTGAATTCCGCCCCATGATGCATTGGCAAGTCCTAACAATAGTCCTCCCGCAACTGCTTTTACTATAGCTAAGCTTGGTTTATGCTTTATAGCTGATATTAGTAAATAAAGAGCCAAAAGTGCGAGAAACAACCCAAGAGGTTCAGATTTGAACCATCCAAGGTTTCCTCGTTGAATGAGGGCAGGAGTAAACGCAATGAGTAATGCAGAAAACAGACCCGCTGTAGTTCCAGCAAGCGATCTAACTAATGCAAAGACGACAATTGTTGTCAGTGATCCTACAATGACTGGTAAAATTATTGTAAAATCTAGTATCGAGCTATTCCCTCCAAATATTTTGTATAGGTATGCCGCTGTAACATGTAGTCCAACCTGTGAAGTCCTAGGTATGTCTCGCCCATCCGGATACCAAGACATGTTATCATGCCAGTTTAGATATGCCTCGAGACCGTTGTCTATGATGTATTTTGTCGCCCTGTAATCAAAATACGGATCGAATTCATTGAGATAGTATCCATACTTTATCGGATAAGAACGCATGATGAATGCTGTTGAAAATGCAATAGCTAGTACCGCGACAACTAACATGTGACGAACCTTGAAATTATAACTTCCTACATGAAATAGGACGTCGTCTCCAGATAACATGATAATGCTTGTTGATTTCACTCATTTTTTAACGTACTGAAAATAATTTTGAATGTTATTTTTTCTAAAAAAATAATGACGATGATAAATTTATCAAATTTTATTTACTGTTTCTAATAAAAGAAAGGGGGAAGTAAGAGGAAATATTGACTGCGAAAGTATTACCTCTTTGATTTTGATTTTGATTTAGTTCCTTTCTTAGCAGACTTCGATTTCTTTTTAGCTGCCATTTGCAATGATATTAGAAAAACAGATCGTATATAAGTTTTAATTTTTGAAAAAAATTTTAACTATTCTGACTCTAAAATCTCTGTTTTACATACTGTGACCAGTTCTGAGAATCGTATTGCGTCTTCTTTATTACCTACAATTGTACCATAATGCATTGGAATTGTAATTTTTGGATTAATCAGTTCATTTATTGCCTTTGATGCTTCCTCAGCTGTCATGACATAAGTTCCGGAAACGGGTATTAATGCAATAGTTGAGCTTGTGTCTTTCATTTCTGGAATTATGTCAGAATCTCCAGTATGGTACAATCGATCATTACCAAATTCCACTATAAATCCAATTTTCTTGTCATTCTTTGGATGAAATTCCTTGTCAACATTGTAAGCAGGAACAGTTTCTATTTTCAATTCATTCACTTTGACACTATTGCGGGGATCAATGCCAATCGATTCTTTCACATTTAGACTCTTCAATTGCGATAGACACTCTTGAGCGGAAACAATAACCGTTGTTTCATTAACAATATTCTTTAAATCTTCAATTGACAAGTGATCAAAATGATTATGTGATACAAGTACAACATCGGCATCAGAAATATTCTCGTGTTTTTTGCTCAATTTGTAAGGATCGATGTAGATATTCTTGCCTTTGTATGTTATTTTAAAACCCGCATGTCCGGTCCATGTTATACCAATATTATTGTACTCGAACATGGATAATTAGAAAGGGATTGCCGATTTAAAGCTACCCTTCAAAATATCGATTAACTATAATCATCTTGTTTTGAGAAAGCGTAATGGTTGTTACTTCTGCATCATTAAGTCTATTCAAAAGTATGCCATCTAACGTAGCTACTCCATATCTTCTGTTCTTGATTGCGTAATTGAGAATTTCGTTATCCACATTTCTTGACTTACCAATGTCTCTGATTTCAAATTTCAATTTTGATATTTGAATCGCTGTACTTGCGATCATTGATTTTTTCGGACCTGATCTTTTTTTTAATGACTCTAGTTCATCAAGAACAAATGTAGGTACGATGAACCTTAATTTCCCAATTTCGTATTCGACTTTGTCCAAGCATTTGATTGGATTTGAAACCAATGCAATAAGAAAACTAGTATCACATATTATTTCCATCTAGGTACCCTCCGAAAAATCATAAATTGATAGACCAGACCTGATTATCTAGATTTAATTTGATTTGATTTAATATGTATCTATTGAAATATTCCGTTTTAAAATGGGGGCAATTGAGTAAAAAGGGAATTTGTTAAATTTTCAGACGTATTAACCATCCATCAAGACCCTAAATATCAAAAGGTTCATTATTAAGAATCAATTTTTAATAATAAACTAGTTGAAAACAATAGAAACTAATATAGTCATAGATTCTACTCCACAAAAGGTTTGGAATATCCTAACCAATTTTAAGGAGTACGAATTGTGGAATCCATTCATGACAAAAGTGGTAGGAGATGCTAATTTGGGTTCTAAGATTGAAGTTAATATTAAGACAATGAATGGAAAAAAGAGAACCTATTATCCTATCATAACAAAATGCGAAATAAACAACGAGTTAAGGTGGAAAGGAAAATCAATTTTGCCTGGTGTTTTTGATGGGGAACGAATTTTTATTCTGGAAAGATCTGACGACCATAAAGTTTCATTCTCTCATCAGGAAATTTTCAGTGGGTTGGGTGTTAAATTTGTTGGAAACAAGTTAGATGAAAATCTCCGGGAAAGTTTTGTTAGAATGAACGAGGCTCTGAAGATCCGAGCCGAACTCTCTGATTGACATTTAAGAACTAATCTTGTAATCTATGAGTAGACTTGTAATCGTTTCCATTCCTTTACTAATGTTTCCAAGTCTCCTTCTAGAACCTTACGAAGTTTATTGTTATAAATTATGGCCGCAGGATGTACTGTGAGAAAATAGAGTCTGTTGTCTTTTTGAATGAATTTACCGCGATTACCAAGGATTGAACTACCACCAAGTAATGATTGGTAGGCTGTTCTACCTAGGATACATATGATTTTGGGAGAAACTAGAGAAATTTCCCTTTCAAGGTAATTCCTACAAGTACGTCGTTCTTCTTCCGTGGGGACTCTATTACCTGGCGGTCTACATTTCACAACATTGGTAATATATACACTTGATCTAGTTAATCCTGCTTTCGTTAGTGTTTCCTCAAGAATTTTTCCTGCCATGCCAACAAATGGTTTTCCTTTTTCATCTTCATTCCTTCCTGGGGCTTCTCCAATAAACATGATACTAGCTTTAGAATCACCGTCCCCCGGAACTGCATTAGTTCTGTTTTTACACAACTCACATGACTTACAGCTAATAACTTCTGCACGAATTTTTTCGATAGAGTCGCTAGGCATTTCCATTTTCTATATGCTATTCTTGATATTGAAACTTACTAATATTATCGTATTTTGACAATACAAAATTATTCGATGAGGTCAGTTAATTGAAATCATAATCTAAAATTCTGTAGAGCACAATTATACCTTGATCGCATAAGAAAGAAATGGTTAGATAATTCAAATTCTCTACCGCTTTGACAAATAGTTTTGACCATTGATTATTATTAATACATCATGCATATTATAGTATGTTGAGCTCGAAAGTAAATCAGTTGAAAAATCAACGAGATCGAGTGACTGAATTGAACTTTGAGAAACTCCGAAGTAATAATGAAGCAGTAAGGAAGATAAAGGCGGTTGATAACTCAGATAATTTTACAAACGACATCGAGATGACAGAGTCTAATAACACTCCTAGTGAAAAAACTAATATTGAAATTGATATATTTCAAAGAACGGCAGTTTTCAGTGATGACGTTTCTATGTGGATTTAAGATACTAACAACTCATTTGCCAAATGTTCTGAATAATCCAAATCTTGTTGAGTTGAAAATGATTTGATGGGTTTATCATTCTCATCAATTGGTATATATGATTTAAAAATGATAATAAATTAAAATATCTAATTGAGTTCTGAGCAGGTTACATTAAGGTATCACAAAGGAACTATAGTAATAAAGGGACTCGAAACCTTACCTTATGCGACTAGAGATTCAAGAAGCAATTCCTTGGTATCCTACGGAATTAACTATAAAAAAATAACGGAATACCTTAAAGCAAAAAATGTGGAATATGTGGATCATGTAGCGGATCTATTACCTCTTGGACAACTTCTAAAAGTTAAGGTAAATCTACGTGATTATCAAAATGAAGCAATACAAAGCTGGATTCAAGAAAAAATGGGATCCATAGTCCTTCCAACAGGAGCGGGAAAAACAATAATTGGCTTAAAAATTATTGAAATGATTAATGCCCCAACATTGATTGTCGTACCTACACTTGATCTTATCAAACAGTGGACTCAGATACTCTCGCAAACGTTCAATATTGAAATAGGGAACATTGGTGGGGGAACAGAAAATATTCAAGCAATTACTGTTTCAACTTATGATTCAGCCTATATCAAAGCCCAATCAATTGGAAATAAGTTCCTTTTAATAGTATTTGACGAGGTCCATCATCTACCTGCCCCATCATACAGACTTATTGCGGAAACTTTTATTGCGCCATACCGTTTAGGGTTAACAGCTACTCTAGAACGAGAAGATCACTTGGAAGCAGATTTCCCGTATCTGATTGGAAAAACCACCTTTCAAATAACTGCAAAGGAGTTAGCAAAAAATAATTATCTAGCAAATTATGTCATAGAACGAATACAAACCTCAATGTCAGAAGAAGAATACCAGAAATATAAAGAAAATATGGCTGTGTATTACACTTGCTTGAGAAAAATTGGATTAAAAATGAATTCTTTTTCTTCATTCAAACGATTAATCATGATATCATCCCGAAATAATTTGGCCAGACGAGCTCTTGTAGCAAGAAACAAAGCTAATGACATAGCCCTCAATAGCAGATCTAAGCTGGACGAGATCCGAAAAATCCTATCTGAAAATAAAAACATTAAAACAATAATATTCACACAACACAACAAACTAGTATACGATATTTCCAATGCCTTTCTTATCCCATTTATTACTTACAAGTCTTCTAAGGAGGAAAGAGAGGATGTTTTAGTTGGTTTTAAAGACGGAAGATATATGGCAATTGTTACCTCAAAAGTACTGGATGAAGGAATAGACGTACCTGATGCGCAACTGGGTATTTTGGTTAGTGGGACTGGCAGTAGTAGAGAGTTTGTACAAAGATTGGGTCGATTATTGAGACCAAAGAGTGAGAATCAACAAGCAAGATTAATTGAAATTGTATCTAGTGGTACATCCGAAACACTAACTAGTAAAAGAAGACAAAGAAACATGATGAGATAAATTCTCATTAGCAGTGTCTTGTAATTATTATTCATATATAGATCTTCGAGTTAACTTTTAAATGATGTCAACTTCATCTGACTATCCCTATCTGAAAAGGCAACAGTAGACTTTACCATTCTAAGAGTGCTACTGTCTTTGGAATCTCTAATATAAATTACATAAATCAATGCGTAGTTTTTCCTGACGGTTTTTCTTATAACTCTTCCAATTCTTTGAGCAATCTGATTGAAATTTGAGCTGTTTGATAATATTACTGCTATTCTGACATCAGGAATGTCATAACCTATTTCAAGGGTATGAACAGAAAGCAATGGAAAGTATTCTTTACCCCACTCCTCTAAAATCTTCTTTCTCTGAGCAATTGGTATCTTGTTGTGAATCGATCTAGATGGGATTCCAAATGACTCTAATATTTTCTCTAGCTTCAATATTGAATCGATTGTTTCACTAAATATCATTATGGGTTCTGATGTGTGTTTTCTAACAATATTTGCGGCAGATAACACCTTGTTACTAGCCGAACTGAGTAATTCTTTTCTTTTTCTGACGTTAGCAAACCAAAGTTTTGCTAAATTTGCATTATATCCACCTTTGAATAGTAAGATTGAAATTTTTTTTGGATCATATGCCCCAAGTTTTCTTGAAAGAACTGAAATCTTGTTGGAAGTTTCGATATAGATTTTCTTTTCAGACTCTGTAAAACTAACCGGAACAGGAACAACTTGCGGTTTGGCCAGTCTCCCATCTGTGACTGCATCTTTAATCATGTATTTTTTAACAGGCGGTAAAACTCTAATTATCGTATTATACCTCGGATCATTCTCATCTATGGTAGCGGTTAATCCTAATACGGCTTTAGCTGGATCGTCTTTTAAGATTTCAAAAATTTTACTAAATTCTTTGGCTGTTTCACTAAGTAGATGAATTTCATCAAGAATTAGCATATCGGATTCTTTTAGCAGCTGCATATTGTTTATAATACTCTGATAAGTGCCTATAGTAATCTCTCTAATATCCTTCTCTTCTCCAAAAAATGTACCGATGGACTCTCTTTGCAAGCCATAACTGATCAGCCGATTTACGTTCTGCTCAATAAGAACAATTCTTGGTACAAGAAACAAGATTCTAAATTCCTTAGTTAGTTTGCTCCATCCTCCTGTCTTAGCAGGAGATGTACCTTCTTTGCCAAATCTTATTTCTGCCAATCTTCGTGCACATTCAAAAGCAATTTCAGTTTTTCCAGTGCCAGTACTGTAGATTATTGAACCCTTGAAATTGTTATTTAACCATGCATTGACTGCCTTCAATTGGTCATCTTTTAGTTCAAACGGAAATTTTAGGCCTAGAATTGCAGTCAATATTTTAAATTCAGATCTATCTTCTAAATTCTTTACTGAGAATTCAGTTTCTTGTAGAATACTATTAGGGTTGCTGCTTGCCAAAAAATTTGAATTAAATATATCTATATGTAATTGAGGACATGGCTGTTCGAAAACCAGTACTACTAATTGATGATACTGAGAATTCTCGAATTGCAATAAAGCTTTTGACAGATAATAATATTGAATTTGTTGAATACCATGTAAGAAAATTTGAAGAAGATTGTTGCGTGGATCTCCCAACCACTAGAGCTCCCGCATTATTTGCACCTGAAGGTCTGTTTAGGAATCTTGAAGGCATTAAAGAATATCTGACTGTTGAAAAGGATACTAGAACTGAAACTAGTGAAAGCGCCTACTGGTAATTGGGCTGAAATGTCACTGATATTGTATGTACCTCTTCTTCCTAGTATTGCTGAGGCAACGAACTAAAATTGATAATTCTTAAGACCACATTCAAAATCATATTTGATAAATCGAAACACCCACTAATAGAATTGAATTGCTCAAATAAAGTGAAATTACCATCACATAATTGTGATTAATTTATCTAAATTCTCTCTTTAACATTAACTTCGCTTAAGAGACTTTTATATCCATTTTTGTACTTGAACTCACGTTGAAACTAATCCAAATTAGTAACGAATTTTTTTGGGAATGTGCTTCATGATAGCACTCATGATATGAATCAAAATAAACTTAATATATTGTGATGTAACTCTCTCGACTAACAGTTAAAATGCTGATAATCTTTGATGTGGAAGGTGTTCTTCTCAATGCAGAGTACCTTCCAGTTCTTGCTCAGAAGCTTGGTCCGGTGAAGGAAA
>DATFEX010000076.1:0-17901 GCA_035250685.1 Nitrososphaeraceae archaeon
CTATTACATACTGTCAGGTGAATATGTTATGTGGAGAAATCCATGGAATCATACAAACCGGATTTTTGAAGAACTGGACAAGGAATTTTCAGATGCTGAACAGATGCTAAGTAGAATGTTCCGAACTGTTAGAGAGCCCAATGCGAATTTTGAGACGTTTCCGTATTACTACGGATACCAAATAACAGTTGGGCCTGACGGAAAACCACGAATAAGAGAATTTGGAAACGCTATGCCGGGATCTAGTGGCCTGATGCAACAGACTACTGTCCGCCAGCCGCTTGTAGATACGTCATATGAGGAAAAAGACAACTCTATAACCATAACAGCAGAAATGCCAGGAATAACCAAACAGGATATCAAACTCGAGGTTGCGGATGGGTTGGTAACAATACACGCTGAAAAAGGCGATAAAAAGTACCATAGTGAAATACCAGTACAGGATGAACTAGATCAAGACTCCGCCAAAGCCACTTATACCAACGGCATACTTGAACTCAAAATAAAATCAAAGAAATCGCCAAGACCAAAAGCCAAGGAAATAAAGGTCGATTAGAATGTCCAGTCCCTTTTTTTTATTTGAGGTGTATGTGATTGGAAAGTAGTGACATAAATAAAACAACTGTTAGGGTTGCTGAATCAGACCCAAAATTTGTCGGCAGAGGTATTGCACATATTGACCCTCTTGTTATACAACGATTGAATCTCAAGACCGGAGACGTATTGGAAATCTCTGGCAATAAAAGAAAGACACATGTTTTATTGTGGTCAGGTCAACAATCAGATACTGGAAGAAAAGTAATCAGAATAGACGGCTATACACGCAATAATTTAGGTGTGGGAATAGATGACAATGTTACAGTAAGAAAAATTAATGCCTCTAAAATAGAGCAAATAGTACTTTCTCCAACTGAGGACCTAAACGTGGTTGGCTTGGAGGAGTATTTGCCCGATTTATTAGAAGGTCGTGTTGTTAGTAAAGGAGATACCATACCCATCAACATGATGGGACATAAAATAGGATTTGTGGTTACTACAATTATTCCACCTAGCGGAGCAGGTATAATCACAAACGGCACCGAGTTTGCTATTGGTTCTGTACCAAAATCAGGAACAAAAGCAATGCCCCGGGTGAATTACGAAGATATAGGAGGTCTTAGACATGAAATTCAAAAAGTGCGTGAGATGATAGAACTCCCCATGCGACACCCAGAAATTTTTGACAGAATTGGGATCGAGGCTCCTAGAGGTGTCCTATTGTTTGGGCCGCCCGGAACCGGAAAAACTTTGCTGGCAAAGGCAGTTGCTAATGAAACAAATGCCAACTTTTACTCGATAGGAGGACCCGAAATCATGAGCAAGTTCTATGGAGAAAGTGAAGAGAGGCTTCGTGAAACTTTCAAGCAGGCAGAGGATAATGCTCCCAGCGTTATATTTATTGATGAAATAGATTCAATAGCACCTAAAAGAGAAGAAGTTTCAGGAGATGTTGAAAAGAGAGTTGTATCGCAGTTACTAACTATAATGGACGGTCTTGAATCTCGAGGAAAAGTTGTTGTTATCGGAGCGACAAACCGACCTGATGCGTTGGATCCTGCCCTAAGACGACCTGGACGATTTGATAGAGAAATTGAAATAGGCATTCCCGATGAAAAAGGTAGACATGAGATACTTGAAATCCATACAAGAGGAATGCCCCTGACTGATGATGTAAATTTGACTTCTATTGCGCGAGTTACACACGGTTTTGTAGGAGCGGATCTCGAGGCAGTGTGTAGGGAGGCAGCGATGAAATCTTTGAGAAATATATTGTCAGAAATCAATTTAGAAGAATCAAAGATTCCAGTGGAGACGTTAAATAAAATAAAAATAAGGCCGCAAGATTTTGAAACTGCGCTAAAAGAAGTTCAACCGTCTGCCCTCAGGGAGGTATATGTCCAGAGTCCAAATGTAAAATGGACAGATATTGGAGGATTGGATTCCGTAAAAGAAGAACTCAAGGAAGCTATAGAATGGCCCTTGAAACACGCAGATCTTTTCATCGAGGCAGATATTATTCCACCAAAAGGATTACTTTTGTATGGACCTCCTGGAACCGGTAAGACAATGATTGCTAAGGCAGTTGCAACAAACTCTGAAGCCAATTTTATCAGTATCAAAGGACCGGAGTTACTTTCGAAGTGGGTCGGTGAGTCAGAAAAAGGTATCAGAGAAGTTTTTAGAAAAGCCAGACAAGCCAGTCCATGTGTAATATTCTTTGACGAACTTGATTCAGTAGCATCAACACGATCTTCAACTGGCGCTGGCGATTCTCACGTCGGTGATAGAATGGTTAGCCAATTACTTACCGAAATGGACGGACTGCAGGATTTGAGGGGAGTGGTAGTAATAGGGGCAACAAATAGACCAGATATAATAGACGAGGCCCTATTGCGGCCTGGTAGATTTGATCGCATTTTGAAAATACCACTTCCCGATAACGATTCTATAAAAGAGATCTTAAGGATACATATGGCCAGAAAGCCAATTGATAAAACTATAGATCTGGACAAATTAGGGGCACTTGCCAAGGGCATGTCTGGAGCCGATATTGCGGCTCTCGTCAATGCGGCTGCCTTGTCTGCAATCAAGGAACATATTTCAATTAACAGGAGTGAGGATATGCAAAGAAACGGTGAATTAAATTATACAGACGAGAGTCAGAAAAGGATTCAAAAGGTTCCACTAAACATTACAATGAAACACTTCGATGCTGCATTGAAAAAGATAAAGCCAAATCTGGAGATGAAGACTGCAAAAACCTAGATGAGGTGTTATGCTTTGTCAAGAGAAATCTTTACTGATTTTTCTGATGAGGGTAAAGCAACTAAGATTGCTAAGATCGTTCCTAGCAGAGTAGATTATAGTAATTTCAATTACTGCTCTACATGTGAGATCAAATACGCAAAACAGGTGGTCCGTTGTAAGGAATGTCGACAAAAAGTTAGGACCAAACCTTGGCATCGTTCAAAAATAGTTCAATTCAAAAGATTATAAATTATGAGGAGTGTATTATGAGCTGTAAAGGGATCTGTTCGTTCCACAGACGAATTTTATTATCTGAATGGGCGCAAAAGATGTACCAAATGTGAAATTTTTAACTGGCGTAATTTGAACTGCCCCTTGTTGTGGAGTAAGAATATAGATATAAAACTTTAATTTATAGAATTTATATACCCTATACTTAAAGGCATAAAGTGATACAATTGGTAAAGAAGAGAAAATTATCTATTAAACGTGAAAAAAAATCAAACAGCAAAAAATCTGTCAGTTCGGATCGAATATTAAGAAAGCATCTTACTACGATAACTAGTGACGAATTAAAAAACCTAAAAACCAATGAATCTTACAAAGACGGATTTCTTTTGGCCGTAAGGCTCATGACCTCAGAATTAAAGACCATAGTATTTAACAAAAAAATAGATAGATGACAAAAGGGTGTTTTCTCTAGAATAGAAATCATAGACATTAAAAAAGAATGATGTGCTTATATTCTCAATATCGGGAAATGAAATCATGCTGTTGTTCTTGTCTTTGCACTGATGAATGTCCTTGTGAGTGTCCTTGTGATTGTAGCAAATGTATTTGTGAACAATAATTAATTAAAAATAACCAACAGTATTTTGAATTAGACCCATTAGATACGAATTAATACTTCTAAGTTCGATTTATGGACTCGAAGGCGAATATTCTAAGAATTTACCCTCAAACAAGTTTCCGAAGATAAATGAATAATCCTCATCAAAAAAATTCATAAATATTTCAGACTGATGGGCCCGCAATGACTGGTAATAAGTTTGGCCCACCAAGGGAAAAAAAAGGCTCTGCTCACTTGGAAGCAACGTTGTCTTTGGCCAACTTCGTACACAAGGCAAGATGTCTTTTTTCTTCCTTGAGAATGGCTCTGACTTTAGTTCCAAACTTTTTATTTTTTACGTCTTTTGCTGCACTGGCCAGAACTTCATAATGTGTTACTTCTCCTCCTTCTGCTAAACATAGAAACTCTAACGCCTCTTGAGTATCAGGTTCTTCTCCCAGATATGTTTCCATTATTTCAGATGCTTTTTCAGCAGTTTCTTCTGCCTTCTCTTCAATAGTCTCTTTTTCAAAACCATCACTTTCAACAAGAGCCTCAACTAGACTTTGCATTTCTTCCTCTTGTTTTCCTGCTTCATCTTTCATTTTCGATAGTTTCTTCGTATGTTCTGCTTCAAGTAAACCTCGCGAATTCAATTCCTCGACAGCCTTTTGTGCTGCGATTTCTAAACCTAAGGCTTCACCTATTTTTTCTTGGATCATTTCTTTATCTGCCATCAATATGCAATGCACACTAATACTTAATACAAATACTAGCCATATGTTCTAACTTTGACAGGATGGGCACCAAAAAGTTGTACGGGCTGTCAATTTTTTCTCTGACTTAATTTTTGTCTTGTAGATCCAACACTCTCTTGCTGCCCTGCGAAATACCCAATGCCTGGTATCCCAAGAATTTGTTTCCTCAGATAGTAATTCTCTCGTTCTGCCTGCATTTCATATCCATATTTAAGCAATTTAGGAACCTCTTCAAAGAGACTATTTTGTTGAACTGAATTAAGTTGGGATACTTGCTTGAATGGATTTATTTTACAAACAAAAAGTATTTCTGCCTTTGTATTTATTTCCTATACCAGCAATTACTTTTTGGTTCAATAATGCATCTGAAATTAATAATTTCTTCTGCTTTGAATAAATTAAGAGTCTTTGTTCAAATTCTTCTGCATCAAAAATTTCGTCATTTAGACAATCAGGTCCTATTGACTTTATTGGCTCTTTTTTTGCGGGGTTATCAGTTGAAAAATGCAATATTGGTCCATTAAATTCTATCACTACCGCGTCATGAGTTATGATAGTTAATCTAACCCTGGAATCACGCCTTACATCTTTTTCGTTTCTTTTCATTGGAGGTGAGATCAAGTGTTTCTTTCTAGATCGCCTAACTGGTGGTCTCGCTAAACCTCTATCATACTTTGATCTATCATAGATTCGCCATTTACCCCACATCATCATGTGGTTTCGAAGGAAAATACCTGAAGAAAATCTGAAGACAAGGTTTTTTCCAAATGCTTTTATATATTCTAATTCAGAACCAATAATTTTGTTTTTAATACCACTTTCTAAATTCTTACAAATTATGTCTTCAATTTTCTTTCCTAGTATTGTACACGGTATCTTATCTGCAACAATCTTGACTTCCAGACCTTCGGACATTGCTTTTCATCACTTGCTCATTTTAGATTTGAATTTACCTTTTCGGATTGACATTGATTTTATTGATACATGTCAAAAATAAAACGTGTAGACTGACAGAAAATTTTGCAATTATAAAACTAAATGTGTTACGTTGTATAACAAACCTATTCTTGCACTTTATCTTTGAATTCAAATTCTTGATGCTTTACTAATTGATCCTTACTTTGAAAATCCTTTCCACAAAAACTGCATATGTAATTCTTCATCGCAGTAGCGGGAATTTCGGGATAATCTTTACTCTTCTGGTTATCATCTGAATGTTGAACCTCCAAATTTTCCCTCGTATTATCGGAAATTTGATTTTTTTGTTTTAATTCTGAATTTTCTTGCTCTAATCCTTGCTTTACATCGTATTTGTCTCGAAACAAAATTGTATCGTTCAGAGACTTCAATAAACCGATAGCGTTCTCATCCGAAGATTTATTTTGAACAAAACTCAAAATCTGATGCCTGTAGGCAGGGAATTTCATGGTGTCAAGTTGTTCTACAACCTTCGAAATAAAGTTTGGATCCCTACTTGCTTTTTTCACAGCATTATGAACAGATTCGTAGTTGTTTTCGGAATTATTTTTTACATCTCCAATTTTTTTTGATTCATCCATCTCTCCTTCTATTATTGATTAAACATTATGTTTTTTAATAGTTCTAGATTAAAGTTAAAGCCATCCAGATTAAATAAACGACAGCAATACTCCCAATGGATCATGTTGCTAAGAATATCTGTTAATTCAAAAATTGAAAATTTGTTCCTTATGATTTATAGAGTTTCATTTTTTTTAAATCATAATCGAATATTCTGAATACACCTAGAATTATTATAAACCATATGGCATGTATACGTGTACGGAAAATGCCAAGGACGAGGGCGTCGATATAGTTGAAGAGGCAAGTAAGAAGGTCCAAGAAGGTGCATCTAATTTGCCGGAAATAATAAAACATGTAGTAGACAATTTCACAGGCAAGAATATGGAAGTTACGTATAATTTCCAAAATCTCGAAGTTGATGTCCCAAGGGTAACGGGACCAGAGGGCAAAGAAATAGCAAGCGCAAAATGGAAAGTAAATGGTAAGTTCGTTTTGTCAACGCAACTTCTAGAGACGCCTGATTCGACTGAGTAAATTAGCGAGAAATAATGGGAATTCCGAGCACCCTACAACTAATCTCAAAGATGAGCAGCGCTGAATAATTGATATCTGCTTTCTGGCTCGCGTCCTGAACCAGTTTGGGCGTCGATGAAAATTTTATATCAATATAATCATGTAATCTTTCGCAGTCATTGCATAGGGGAATTTCTTTACTCGGATCCAATTTCTTACCGACAGTTGGTTATAATCTATATAAGACTACATGATATAAAATAATTCAAATCTTCTACATTAAAATTGATTGGACTAATTCTAGTCCATTTTTTTTCCATCTGTCTTTTCTTTTTGGTACTCGCTATCTAAATCCTTGTCAGGATCTTCGACTTTGTTTGCAACTGCTTTCGCCCGGCTTTAACCTTGTCTCCTACATCCTCCAATTTTTCCTCTACTTCGTTGTATTCTCTGTTATTCGTCTCTTCGTATGAGGATGTATGCTTGTCTGTGTCTGTCGCCTCTCTTGCCGTTTCTTCAACTCCTTCTTTAGTGTCTTCAACTGCCTCCTTAATTCCCTGCGCAGTGCCTTCAACGACTCCTGCAATACCACCAACTACTTCCTTAACTCCCTTCTTTACTTTATCAAACGCTTTTTCATCTTCAGTCATGTAAACTACTTAGCAATAAGTTATTTAACTGGACTAATTGATGCGATGAAATATAATATAGAAAACCCTGCTCTAAGAAATAAAATAGAATTGCATGCTGAAATGAAGTTGAAATTATTTATTATTTTGGTTATAACTTTGTTTGTTTTTACCAACATTGGCATTATTTCCGTTTATACATTTGGCCAAAAAGATCCCGCCGCAGCCCGACCTTTTCCTTTTGACCACCGACAAAATGAGCCTCGGAGTCTGAACTCTAATTTGAGTATTGAAGAAGTTGTAAGTGGCTTGGAAGCTCCTACAACGATGGCCTTTTTGGGACCAGATGATTTTCTTGTTCTAGAAAAAGATAAAGGAACGGTCCTTCGTGTAATAAATGGAAATATTTTAGATAAACCTCTCCTTGATGTTAACGTAGCAAATTCAGTTGAGAGAGGAATGTGTGGTATAGCGGTATCAAAAAATGGCCCGCTCGTGCATGTTTTCCTTTATTTTACTGAAATAGATGGAAAAGATGGCGATGATCGAAAGGGAAAACAGCCCGAAGGAAATCGCCTTTATAGGTACGAACTAATTGAAAACCAACTTGTGAATCCTGTCCTTCTTTTGGATTTGCCTGCCGATCCAGGACCAAGACATAATGGAGGAGCAATAGAAATTGGTCCTGATAAGAATATATACATTCCAGTGGGTGACGTAGACGGTTCGTTCAAGCCATTTTATAGTGCAACAAAAACACAAAACTCAGAAGCAGGAATAGATTCTGATGGACGTAGTGGTATTCTAAGGATAACTCAAGAAGGGAAACCGGTGGGACGCGGCATACTCGGCGAATCCATGCCGTTAAAACTATACTACGCGTATGGGATTCGGAATAGTTTCGGATTGGCATTCGATCCAATTACAGGCTCTCTATGGGATACAGAAAACGGACCACAAGAAGGAGATGAAATAAATCTAATTTATCCGGGATTTAATAGTGGGTGGCATAAGGTTTATGGTTTCTCCTCTAGCCCGAGAAACTTTGATATCGATGAAATGGTAACATTTGATGATAAAGGAAAATATAACGAACCCAAGATGGCGTGGGGAGGCAGCACGGGTCTAACCTCTATTATATTTTTAGACAGTGATCAGTTAGGAACAGAGTATCGAAACGACATTTTTGTCGGTGCTGTTCACAGCAGTCGAATATATCATTTTGATCTTAACAGTCAAAGAAATGACCTTGTTACTCCCCGTACTGTTGTAGATAGATTTATTGCGAATTCGCCAACGAGTGTGGACAAAAATGTTGTTTTTGCCGACAAATTTGGCGGCATTACGGACTTAACAGTTGGACCTGATGGATACTTATACGTGGTATCGATTGGGCAGGGTAAAGTATTTAGAATACTGCCTAACTCACAATTTAATTCCGATTTACAAAATGCACAGTCTGAACAGGAATATACAAGCACGGACAATTTGTCGGCGCATGATAGTATTGAGAATGTTGAAGAACTGTCCTCTCCACAGCCTGAAAAACCACAGCAAATCATACCGGCCGATGACTCCGACAAAGAATTGAGCGTCTCAATTGTTCCCCTGAAAGATCCGGTCACAAGAGATCAATCTCAAAGGATCACAATAACTGTTGCCGATTCAACATCACAACCAATTTCCGGTGCAGAAATAACTGGGATTTTGTTATATCCAGGAGATAATTTTGAGAAAGAATTTAGCGGAGTTACAGATTTGAACGGTAGATTTGTTTACCCATGGATTATCGGGGCGAATGGAGACGTTGGAACTCTTGTAATAGAGGTCAATGTCTCAAACGAAGGATACCCTTCTACGTCTACCGTAGGTTCTTTCGAAATAATCGATTCCTCTTAAGGGACTAGAATGGTAATGAAAAGATCAAAATTCGATAGTTTTAACGACTACACTTGCCATAAACTTCTATATGGTTCTATCATTATCACTTAAGCGTGGATTAAACTAGAGAATAATTCAAAGAAAATAATTCTTGCTTTGATTTACGCAGGAGTTATGGAATTGGCTTTTATTGTAATGCCACTAATCTCGACAAAACAGAAATATCAATGGAACTGATCAATTCTTTTAGATATGGTTTTTCATGTTACTATTTATGGTAACAGATTAGTCAGGTTCGGTGGGAACATGTGGAATTTCACACTAGTCTGGGGAAGATATACTATACTTCTTCGAAGATTGGATTTTTTTAAGTTTCTCTTTTGCTTTGCTTTAACTTCTTATGCTTCAAGAGCATTTGGATAATAGACTCTGGAAATCAGTTTATGATAACATTTATCGCATACAAAGATATCTAGAAATAGATTTGGTGAATATGTAACCTTCTTGCAGTCACCACAGCGATTGCTTGCCAATATATATAAATGGGCAAAATGCAATAAAAGGGTTGTAGAAATAAGAACGAAACAATCTTCCTAACTTATCTTCTATAAAACGGATGAGCGGACATATTTAAGGGATATTTCTGTTTAGTAGATGAAAAGAGAGTATCATAAAATGGGATTAGTATCTTTTATAGGATGTATTTCCGTTCTGTTCATCTTAATCATGTTTGCAGTAACGAATTATACACCGGATATTATATTCGCCTTTCATCAAAATTATCCAGAATTTAATGACAAAGACGATGTTAAAGACCTTTATGAGATTCTAAAGGATTCTCCATTTTTTAAATCTAAAATTGTTGGAATAGAGAATATTACTAACGAGGTAAGTAAAGGATGCAACATAGACACTCTCGTATTTGATGAAACGAATGATACTGCCAGATCTTATATAGAAATATGTGATGAGGATATTCAAGCAATGAAGGCCGAATGCGATAAACACTACAACGTCATGTCATATTGTAAAGATAAAAGTGATTTTATGAACAATTACTTGTCTAATAGAAATTTGACTGCGGAATCAGTTGGGAAGGTGGCGACTAGTTCTGCTGTAGATTTAGTAAATATTCAACAATCTTCAAACGACACTGATTCGTCAAATTCCTCTAATATTACTAATCACGATTCAAATCTCAAAAATAGATCGGGAGATGTTAATGTAACTATCCCCGAAGAACTGCCTCCGGAATCTATTAATGGTAGCCAAACTGGTAAAATCTAAACGTTAAAGATTTCTTAATTGACGAACGGACGAACGACATGCAAGTTATCCTCTGATCAGGTAGCGAAAACACGACCGTTTAATTGCAAATCATTTCTGCTAATATCGTGTTATGGCTTGGTAAACTCTTAAGGAAGTCATTGACAGTGCCAGTGGTATATATCGTTTGATCTGATGATGTTATATTTTCATTCGTCCATGTCTCATTTTCATTCCATGTCTCATTTTCATAAAGAGCACCATATAGAGATAGAAGGTAATGTATTCAATACCATAAGAGAGGAAACAACTATGATTAAAAGGGCAGTTGAATAGGACAATCCTTTTTTTACTACGTTACTTTGTATCTGTTACTAGTTAATAGGGCAGATGGAACAATCTTCGGAATTTTCTCAGTATCGTTACCGCTTGAATGTGCTGTGAGGGACTATATAATTTTACGGGGAAAGCATCTTTTATAGTAAGACAAAATTATACTCAAAGTTATTGTTAAAGTCTTTCACAGAATCTGACATGATAATAGTCTGGCTAGTCTTTGAAGCAGTCAATGTTTTAATTCCCTAATTATTCGAGAGAAGTTATTTCTAAATGAAATTATCACTCAAATTATATACTTGAAGTTCGTTCCGAAATAAGGGAATGGCTTACTCAACAAGAAAGGTAATATTGATTCCAATTTCATTACTGGTAGTTACGGTCCTAGTGTCACCGGTGATTAGCCAACCCAATCAAATATTTGCTGCTAAAAGTTTTTCAATTGAGGCAAAAATAGATCTAAATAGCCTTAATTACCCCGATAAATTGAAAGTTGTTGCCTCTGCAAATGGGGAGGTTGATACCAAATATTTGACAGGTTTTGATTTAAATACAGACAGGGCTTCAGTTTCCTTTAAATTCAATGAAAAAAATGAAATCGTTACTGTCGGAAGCAGAGACGAGTATTTTGTTTGCGCTTATGCACTAGAGCCCATAACAAATCAAATGCAATCTTACTCTTGTGTTGAGGGCAATATTGAAGAATCCGATGGGAAAAATAAAATAAGCATTGGTTCAGGTGCTAAAAAAACTTTGTCAACAGGGACCTTCCAAACTGTCAGCGGTGGTGATATAATCAATCCTACTATAAACGTAAAAATTCCGCTTTCGGATAGAAAGGATGTAAAGCAACTTCAAGTTGTTACAATGATTAAGGGAGAATTTCAATCTAGGACTATAAATGCGCATGAGTTGCTAAAAAATTCAAAAGATAACACTATAATTTTACCAATAGTATATGACAAAACTCCAGCGATTGGTCCAATTCAAGAAGGTGATATGTTTTTTGCCTGTGTATCTGCTAGCGAATTAAATCCGCCCGAAGGAACAGAATGTGAACATAGGATTACATCGCATACTTATCATCTACACAACATAGTCGCGAGGTAAGAGTCAGCTTTAGGATAGGATTCATTTAATTACGATTAAATAATATATATTTACAATTAAATAAATTAGAATCTCTTAAGGACTGGTAGGGTAATTTTTCTTTCACTGGTCCTTTGTTCACATATTCACAGTGTTCACGTGTTCACAGTTTTCAAATGTTCGCACATTCACCGTAGCAAGTTGACATTAATAACTCAAGCCAGATACATAATGCCTAACCTAATGGCATATGCTAACACATTGCTAACCGTAAATTAATATGACATAAATTATAAATAAATGGTCATCAATAGACATTTCCGGTGTGTTTGGTTGACTGATAATCATCCTGAGATGTCCAAGCAAGAAATTGTTGATCGCATTAAATTAATAAATTTTTTGTGAATGTATTGTCCTAGTGGGAGTCCAATTGCCCTATCGGTAATAGAATATCAGGACCTCATGAAACGGGCGTTTTCATATGTCCTGATTGCAAGAATAAATTCATGGTAAAAATCGCGGATGCAGGAAAAGTTGGACATCTTTGAACTTTTATAAGTTTTTCTGACGAGTAGGTCTTTATGGGTTGGCCGCCCGGCACGGCAAGGCATGATGTATGTCTTAATTGTGGTCACAAGAAACAGGATCATAATCTTCCTCCAGATTTCCGATGTCAAAAACCATACTGCGGATGTTTCAGTTTTAGGACGACTTTTCTAACTTATTAAATTTGATAGAACCACTTGATTCCTTCCCTAAATAATACTCGATACCATAACTCTATCTGGAAACAAGTTGTGTAGTTACCAGAAATAGTAACTCCAAATTTTATGCGTCCTTTGAAGTGTTCATTGCCATGTACTTTAAGTTATTTAAATCATAATGACAACGGTGATCTTCAGAGTGATAAACGGCGATGTCAAACGATACAATTGGTAGATATCTAGTGAGACTTGGAGAGATGATAATTGATGGGGATAATTTTGTTGACAAATATAAGATTGGAGATGACATTGGATTAGTAGATAGAATACAAACGGATCATATAGTAGAGATTCTTTTAAAGGAAGGTTACATACGTAATAATAAGGAACATTCTAAAATCAGTTTAACTGACGAAGGTCATAGGAGATTGGATAAAAAATAGAAATGTTTCAAATAGCATATCTGATGGGAAGTATGAAATGGAAATCATGCACGCACAAGGGCTAAAAGCATCTCATCAGTGTATATTTATTATCGTAAAAATGCTATAAAAAAATATCTAATCTAGAGCCTTATAACATTTGCCTTCTGCTATTACGTCATTTTTTCGCTCAATTTCACATTCCTTTTTGGTTTTGTAACAAAAGGAATTCTCCCAGTCCTGAGCGAAACAGTGGTCATCAGATATACTAGGAGAACCAGCTGCAATCAACGTGTTAGAAAAGATAAGCAAAGTGGTAAGCAAGATCATATTCAGAAATTTCATATTGAAGATAGAATCACATGGAATTAATAACTTTTTTAGAAATTGTTACTAACCTTAATACTATATTTTTTTCTTTTATGACACTACAAGTGTATTAACTATAGTAAGGATGCCCGAAATAAGAAATACATAGATGAGTATGCTATATAGTTAAACCTTGAGGAATACGATTTATTTATACTTGCATGAACACGGATCCTTGAAATCGTTATAAATAATTTAGTTTTTAACTATGTATGGAAAGCGTGGGTCAAAACAATACAGAAACAGCCAACCAGCAGAACTATGTTCAAAATGAGAATGCAAATTGGCCGGAGGTCATCAACAATTTGGTAAACAATCTTACCGAGAAAAATATGGAGGTTACCTATGATTTTGATAATTTACGAATTAACTTCCCGGAAGTTAAAGGCCTAGATGGTATGTTAGTAGGCAGTGCCAAGTGTGAAATAAACGGTAGGTGCTTGATATCTACAAAACTGCAAAATACTGATGGCTAAGATCAAAAAACAAGCAATCAACAAGAACTTACTCAATAGTAAGCAATGATTGAATGATTTAACAAATGGTATGAATGTCACTTCATATCATGAACAAAAATGCGGACAAACGAGTCATATAGTCAAGAAATAATTTTAAACTATCGGTAAATTATTATAGAATAGGTACTTGTATTAGAAATTTTAAATAAAAATCTTGTCTGAACCATAGTACTAACTTCATTGTTAGGTCATTGGTTGGTGCTTTTCTTCACCGGATGGGCACCAATCAATAGTTTCTTTGTTACTTATGATAGTGATCGAAAACTATAGCAATTCGACCCAAAAAATAAGAAGGACATCAATTCACAACGGAAAAAATATTAAATAGGTACGATTTGGTAGTTAGATGCCACGCCATAAATTAACGAAACGAATATTTTCCAGGATACAAAATTCAACGTGTGAATATTTTGATTCGTCCTATCACAAGTCTCCAAGTGAGAAAAAGTATTTCAGAATTATTTCGGAGAATCAAATTGTTATCTGCTACAAATGCAGAACAGAAATTAGTATCGGTGAAGAATATGAAACTAATCATAAATATGGCCGTGGCATTAGTCGTAAGTATTATCATTCAAAATGTTATGTGCCACTTTATCAATGACATTTTAACGGCTCAAAGTCCCATTAATTTCGTGAGCCGATGGTGAGACAGTATTCCTTTTAACTATTCTACGAAACCTTTACAATTACAATCAGTCCAGTTACACTTACTGTCCTCACTAGCCGGCGGCATTGTATGATTTTCTCGTGTATGGTTACAATTAGCGTATAGATGGAATCAGGAAAAAGGTGATTCTCTACTATTACTAATTCATTTAACACAAAATTTACTCGATTTGTCAATATGATTAACAACTTTTTTAATCCAGACTAGGCCACCAAGGTGTTGTATCGCAAGAGGATATCCAAAAATAAGAACCCTACGCTCTTTCGTCATGCTTTATACTCTAGAAGCATTTACACAACAAAACTTATTTTCTAGAGTAGAAAACAAGTTTGGAGGATCTGGAACAATGATAACCCCCCTCTATATGTGCACAATCCCATGGGAGTTAATTATTTATTTTGCTTTTACCCCATTTTGTTCCTTCTTTCAAGACCCTCATCCCGTCCGGAATCCCAGCTAGGTTCTAACCTTTTAATAATTTGTTAGCAATAAATTATCCAACCCTAGCCGCAAATAAGGATAGAAAATATTCATTTATTTTCGGAAACTTGTTTGAGGCAAGGGTCACTAATTGACATCTGACCGGATGTGGCATAGGTTAGTTCCTATGCTCGTCCAAATAACTTTTATAATTTATTGACTATTATTTTATACATAGGTACCAAACCGATAATTCTATTCCCGGTGGGCTGACTCCCGAATCTCGTGCCCCATTAAGCTTCCTGATAAACTGGATACTGAGTTCCAATTCGAGCGATTAGTAATAGTCGTTATCTACCATGAACTGTGAGAAGGCTCTATCGACTTGCGGGGAATAATGTCTTTTTCGACCCGCCAAGGTTAAATACAAAACTTGATCAGTATTAATATCATGGCGTGGAACTTGAGTGGGAAGTTGGTTGAAAGTTGTACATGTAATATGTTGTGTCCTTGTTGGTTTGGTGTGAAAGATCTAATGATCATGGATAAAGGATATTGCGCTTCTCCCTTGCTTTTTAGGATCGATAACGGGATTTGTGAAGGAGTCGATACACAAGGTAGGGACGTTGTAGTCACAGTTGATTTTCCAGGGCCAACGTTATTGGATGGCAATTCCACTACAAGATTGTATATTGACGATAATGCCAATGAAAACCAAGTCAATGAGTTAGAAAATACATTTCAGGGTAGAAAGGGTGGACCGATGCAAATAGTATCACAACTCACTTCAAAATAGTTACCTACTCAAGTAACAAAAATAGAAATTAAAGACGATGGGAATACTCTGACGGCGACAGTTGGTAATTTTGGAAAAATTAAGTCTGAACAGTTAAAAAATGAGGCGGGCCGTATCATGAGGCTCATGGGTTCAGGATTTGCCACTTTATTCCGATTTGAAGATGAAGCATTCAATTTGGCACCAAGCGACAGTGTCTGGTCCGACCCAGATTTACCTCACCAACAATTCTCCACTAAATCTGGAGCGGTTGGGAAGTTTACTTGGAGTGGATAATCCTTATTCTATAGACAAAAATCAATTAACGTTTTTATTAGAATCGCGCATTTTACAAACCAATGATATGGCAAAATGCATGTGCTATCGCGTTAACACTGTCGATTATTTTGATATTTTCCTCTTTAAGTTATTCTTTCATAAATTTATTTTTGTATGCCCAGACACCCCAAACTCAAATTTCTCCGGAGGGTTATGACAAGTTAAAGAACTGCACTACCGATTTGAGCAAAAAAGCAACTCCAGTTGAATATTTAACTCACTTTAATTGTGGCCATCTTTCGAAAGAGGGAGCTGGAAAAACCATAAGGCAATTTACGCTAATCGTAGAGGAAAATAAAAAGATACCCATTACTTATGAAGGTCATATTTTTGATGGCTGGACATTTAATGGTACCATACCGGGACCAACAATGAGAGTTACTGAGGGAGATTTGGTCAAGATAAGAGTAATAAATAGTAACGAAAATACGAATGCCCACTCTCTATATACACAATCTGCAATTTCCGGGAAGCGTGATACTTTTACAGCAACTGGACAACCTGGAGGAACCATCGCTCCAGGGAGGAGTTTTACATACGAATTTATCGCAGGGCATTACGGAGTGTATCCATATTACTGTCATGTAGAACCAATGGCAGATCATATAAACAGGGGATTGTATGGGATGATTATCATAGATCCCGTAGAGCCTCGTCCTCAAATGACGGAAATGGTTATGCTCATGAATGGTTACGATCTTGATTTAGATCTTGAAGGACCTGTCACATTACCTCCAATTGCAGAAATTGAGGACGTACAAAATAGTACAGATGTTAACAGTAACGCTTCGATTAAGTCAGAAGAGGAACAAGAAGATAATGATAATAGTTTACAAAGGGAACAAAGAGTTAATGAGATTTATACAGTAAATGGAAAAGCGTTCGATTACATGATGAACCCTATTGTCCTACAAACAGGGGAATCTTATCGTGCGTATGTATTAAACATGCTCGAATTCGATTCAGTAAATTCAATACATGTCCATGGCGCAATGTTTGATTGGTATTCCTCCGGTACTAATACAACTGCAAATTTCTTAACTGATATAGTAACATTAGCGAAAGGAGATAGAGGAATAATGGAATTTACTTATGCATATCCTGGCTCATACATGTTCCATGCGCATCAAACATTGTTCACGGATTTAGGATGGATGGGTCTGTTTGATGTGAGAGGTAATCCCATTGAACCATCGCCAGAAGAACAGACCTAAAAGTTCCTCCCATAAGTACCGGTGAGACGGTAATAGATTATATTGAAAAGTCGGTCATAGAATTTTATTGAATATCAATGTACAGAAGAAACTTCCCTATTCTATTCAGATGTTTAGATAAAAAGAAAAAATTAAACCGGGTCACCTGAAGTGCCCTGGTTTTTATCTCTCTTAACCGCAGTAGGTTCATGAGAGGCTATGTCTTCAGGATTCATTGGTTCTTTTCCTCCTGACTCATTATATTGTTTATTTTCAGGATCTTCATTACCTGTATAAGTATCAGAGTCTGTTGCTCTCTCCACAGTATCTTTAGCCGCTTCTCCGGTCTCTTCAAATCCTTCTTTGACTGCCTCGCCAGCGTCTTCGAGTCCTTCTTTTACTCCTTCTGCTGTTTCGCTGAAGCCTTTCTTTACTTTTTCAAAACTGTCTCCAGTCATGTAAGACTATTAGCAACAAGTTATTTAATACTTCAGAACTTTTAATTGATGGAACTCAAAAGCATACTAGCAATTATTCCCCATCCGTAGCGGTGAGACGGTAATAGTTAATTTGTATTTTCAGAAATAAATAATTAGCAATCTTTAAAAATTTACGCAAATCTATTTTAGGTCTCGCATATTTTTATATCCCTTCGATCCTTCGGACGGCTTAGTAGGTACCCCTTTCATCCGTTCCTTTACAAGTCTTATTCTATCTATCGACGTGCTCTGTGCATCGTCTTCGGGCTGTTCTCCATAAAAGAATTTATTATGAATTTCCTCTTCGTCACCCTTCAGCCACAAATACTTGCCATCAAAAGCATCCCCCAACTCCTTGGGTACCCAAAACCTTTTCTTGTTA
>DATFEX010000077.1:0-9644 GCA_035250685.1 Nitrososphaeraceae archaeon
GTTGAACCAACAGATAGCCCTGTAAACGTCTCTCAAGCCAAGTTAAAAATGAACATGACGACAACCCCGAATGACTATATGGAATATGAAGCATGTCCATCTTGTAGTGCAAGATTGATTATTACTGAAGGTTGCAATATGTGCATAGAGTGTGGTTTTAGCTCCTGTATGTCAGGTTAATTAAGGTCCGTCCATTCCTTATTTTTGGCGAAACTGAAGTTTTGTTATAGATAAAAGTAAACCAAACGGTTAAATAGATAATTTCTTATCTCAGTCGACCATAAGAGAAATATTACCATATGATGTTCACATGATGGAGAGTTCAAATATTTGGTGATCCACAAATACGATGTCTATAGAAGTCCAAACGTGGGTTTGTTTACTCGGACCAACGATAAGACGCTTTTGCTGCCGTTTGGGTATGCGGAGACGAAGTCCAAGAAACTAAAAGAATATTTGAATATTGAAGAAATAGTTCACGTTTCTATAGCGGGGACCAGGTTGATAGGACCAATGACAGTTATGAATAATAATGGAATATTGTTACCATCAACCGTTTCAGAGGAAGAAATTCATATAATAAAGCGCACGGGGTTAAATGTAGAACGATTAAAGAGCAAATTTACCGCGATTGGAAACTTAATATCTGCAAATGATAAAGGGGCAATAGTTTCAGACTTATTCAGCGAGGAGGTCGATCAAGATATTAGGGATACTCTTGGTGTACCACTTCAAAAAATGTCAATCGGAGGTTTCGTCCAGGTTGGCTCAATGGTTGTCGCCACGAACGCTGGCGCTATTGTTCATCCAAACGCTAGTGATATAGAAATTAACAGAATATCTGAAATTCTCCAAATTGAAGCAGAACCTGCCACGGTCAATGGAGGATCGCCATTTTTATCATCAGGAATTATTGCCAACTTCAGCTCAGTGATAGTAGGTAATTTGACAACCGGACCAGAATTGATAATGATTAGTAGAGCATTAAATGTATAAGTATTGTTTCTATTAACTTCATCTAAAGTATATGTTAGGATTTAGACGTGAGGAGGATATTGCATGATCATCTTTGGTAAAAAGACTATCTATTTCAGATTTCTCAATTTGAATATTGATAGCGTTCATCTCAGAATCCGATAGGCCGAATCTATCCTTTAGTAAAGACTTAACTCGTGACACTTGGTCGTAAACTTGATCAGTATTAGCTGTCAGGGTCACTTCTAACAGCTTGCTCAAAAATGTTTGAGGTATTTTCCCACTGGGATCACTCATTATTCTAAAATCAATTTTATTGAATATCATTTCACTAGGAAGTTGAGGAAGCGCATTCGCGGTATAGAAAACTTGTACTTCTATCAAGTTTGCTTGCAATTCATCTATGGATCTCAAAATTGATGCATCTGGATTGTTGGGATCCGGGAATGCATTAATCATATTGCCACTGATAGGTAAGGTCAGCAAAACAAATCCCTCAGTTAAGTTCTTTGTATCAGTAACTAATGGAATTATGTCTTTGCATGTAATTCCCATGGCACTTTCAGATTCAAGAACGTTAATGATTGAATTAGAAGATTTACCATCATTTGGTATAACATTTAAAAGTAACTTAATTGGGTATACTTGCTTGTTAAGAATGCTGATATCCGTATCGTAATGACCTGGTCTTACAGGACCTTCACTGGCTGTGACATTACCGCACAAGAACTTTGGTGTATAGGTAACAGTTTTAACCGAGGAGTTTTGTTGTTCAGCTAAAATGGGAAATTGAGTCTTTGATTTAGTATCTACTATAGTATTATTCTTTAGCGGGATGGTCATATTTGAATAAGAGTCAGTCGTTGTATCATTACTTTGTCCGAATGAAAATACACTCTTGTTTTGAACAAATAATAAAGACAAAGCCATTAAAATAAAGACCAGAGTTAGTTCGCCCTTGTTCAAACTGCAAATTTTATTGGAAAAAACGCTAATATATGCTATATAGAGCTGTTTGCACTTTTAATAAGAATCTTTTTGTAAAGGGGGTTTATCATAATATGATAGTGATAATCAGTGAAGAATAATAGGTTCTTTAATCGAGATGTTGTTTCCATTAAGGATTTTCAACGAGATGACTTTGAATATTTGTTTAAAAAAACAGACGAGATGAAGAAACTTAATCCCAAAGAAAAGGATGAATTGGGAAAAGCCAGAATAATGGGATATCTGTTTTATGAACCAAGTACGAGAACTCGAATGAGTTTTGAGGCAGCAATGGCATCAATAGGTGGTAGTTCTATTGGGATATCTGACCTGAAATCATCTTCAATAGAAAAAGGTGAAAGTCTGCAAGATACCGTACGGGTAATGGATCTTTATTCAGATATCATAATCCTACGTCACCAACTTGACGGGTCAAGTAAATTTGCCGCAGAGATTTCTGATCATCCGATAATTAATGGAGGAAGTGGAAGTGAGGAACATCCAACACAAGCAATGCTTGATTTATACACCATGATGAGAGAAAAGAAGAAAATTGATGGATTAAAAATTTGCATTTTGGGTGACTTGAAATACGGGAGAACAATTTACTCTCTATTATACGGACTTTCAAATTACGATGTTGAAATCATTCTAGTTTCTCCACCAACATTGCAAATTAGACAAGAATCCATCTATGGATTGAAAAATAAGATGAAAATTGTAGAAATGGTTGAGATGAATGAAAAGGTGTTTCGGGACACAGATATCTTGTACGTTACGAGAATTCAAAAAGAAAGGTTTTCAGATCCTCAAGAATATGAAAAGGTTAAAGGGGCATATACAATTGATAGTAACATTTTGAAACAATTCAAGTCTGATATGGCTATCATGCACCCATTACCTAGGATAGATGAAATATCTCAAGATGTTGATAGTAAACCTAATGCGATTTACTTTAAACAAGCATCTTATGGTAAAGATTTAAGATCGGCACTTCTCGCTTTGATTCTAAATGAATCTCCTCTCTAAGGATTTTGTCTAATACGATTTACCTTTTTTGGAACTTGGTATTTACTTTGTATTAAAAAGAAGGATGGGTAATCTTTTTTCAGTTAGTTAACATATGTGAGCCATTTCTCGTACTTTTCAATCTCTCCATGTACAATTTGGTAGTAAAGATCTTGTAATTGTGTTGCAATTTTGCCGGGCTTTCCATTGGCAATGGTTATTTTATCGATTTCACCTATAGATTTAATTCCAGCAGCTGTTCCAGTTAAGAATACCTCATCAGCATAATACAATTCATCCCGTGTTATGTCACAGATTTGAGAGTTAATACCTATGTGGTCTGCAATGGATAATACTGTTGATCGAGTTATCCCTTCCAATGCGCCCGATGCTAATGGAGGTGTAGTTAGGGTGTTATCTTTTACCATGAAAATATTTTCGGCAGTTCCTTCCACCACCATTCCATTCATGTTCAGCATGATTGCTTCATCAGCCCCAGATTTTATCGCCTCTATTCGCGCTAACGCTGAATTTGCATAATTCGCTGTAGCTTTAGCATGCATAGGTAAGCTCCTTGCATCTATTCTGGTCCAGGAAGAAACAATGACTCTCATCCCTTTGTTTTCCTCCGTTTTTATATGATCTTCCCAATCCCACAGGGCTATGGATGCTGATACTTTGTTAGGTAAAGGATTGACTCCCATTTTTCCATATCCATAGTAGCATAAGGGCCGTATGTAGCATTCCTTGATATTATTAACCCTGACAGTTTCAATAATCGCATCAGCAATGGCTTTCTCCGAAAATTGTAAGGTCATATAATACATTTTGCAACTGTTAACGAGTCTTCTAACATGGTCCTCTAATCGAAAGATAGCTGGGCCATTTTTTGTATCATAACAGCGGATACCTTCAAACACTGCAGTCCCGTAATGCATCGCGTGTGTCAGAATGTGTATCTTCGCATTGTTCCACTCAACGAACTTTCCGTCCATCCAGATTTTACCTTTATCGTTCATTGAATTTCATCCAGATCAATTCTGTTTCTCTTGTCGTGAATTGCCCTTATTGCATCAGCCACTTTGGAATCATCCACAATAATTAGGATACGTGAAGTCTCTTCTTGCGCATCCAAATTCAAAATATTAATTCCATGCTCACCCACTGTACTGCTAGTAGTTGAAGCAATCTTAGGCATTTTCCACATATTATCACCTATTAGAGTAACAACACCTCTATCATACACTATCTCTGTCTTGGGATAATATGCCTTGAAGTGATGTTCGTTTCGTCGAACATAGTCTCCATCAAGGAATAAAATCCTGGTGATTTCAGTTCCCTCTTTCTTAAACGGAGATAATTTGAGGAAATCATGATATTGCTTGTAGCTTTCGAGCGATGCCAACAAATGTGAGGCTGCAATAGTTTCCATTCTTACTATGGCACAATTTCTCTTTCCAGTAACAATCTTGACAAGATTGTCTGATTGGTCGGCAGATTTTTTTGATATCGTTGTTGTATTTGACGGATCATTCATGTTTGTAATTACGATAGGTATATCCATATTGTTATTATCAATTTCCTTAATTGCCAGAGGATCAAGTATTTTCATACCAAACATGCCCGCCAATCTTGCTTCATTATAGGAAAGAAATTTGATACTATCCAATTGTTGCTTTACTATTTTTGGATCGGCACTCAGTACGGCATTATCTTTTTCGAAATCCAATTCTGCCTTGTATTTTTCGTTCAACAATATAGCAACATCTGCCGCAGATCTATCTGAGCCTCCTCTTTCATAAGTCGTTTCTAGTCCATCAATCGTTTTTCCAATAAAACCCCCAATGGTCACTACACTGTTTTTTTCTATCAATTCATAGAAATGTTTTGACTTTTGTCTTGATTCTTCCACTAAAAAATTTGCAGCTTCAAAATTATCGTCAGTAATAATTGGCCATTGTTCAATGTCTACATGTTCAGACTTTATTTGCTTGCTTCTTAATACATAGTCCATTAGATATGACATTGGTACCTCTCCACTGTACGCAAGGGTCCTTGACCTAGTAACATCAACAAATCTGCGATTTTCTGCGGCTTGCTTTAACGAAACGATAACTTCTTTGTGAAATCTATTGATATCATCAGAAAATTTCTTTCGATACTCCTCAGTAATATTATTTGTTGCAATGTTTTCAAATACTTCACGTAAAACATCGATCTCTATTGGATTTGATTGGGCATAATTCTTTCCAATGTGAATTGCCACATCAGTCATTGAACTTAATTTGTCTCTGTATCGAATCAAAGGTGCAGAAAATACGGCAACTACCTTGTTTTGACCTTCTATCTTATTACTTATCCTTTGAATAATCTTGTCTATGCATACACCGTCCTCCCCTAACGTACTACCCCCAAATTTCATAACAGTGACTGTTCCCAAACTAATCTATCTTGAAAATGGATTAATCTACACCATATATTAGGTAACCTGTTACCCCAAAATCCACATCTAGTGATGGAATTGTATGAGTGTCAAAGTTATTGCTCTGCTACAACTACTAAGATGACTCTTTGTTTCACTAACTAACTTGGATACAAATCCTGTAAAATTATTTTTCATTTGACCAAAAACAAAATGTTTGTAAATAACTGGTTCTAAAGTTACTCAACTTGTATGGCCTTTTTAATCTACATAAATTATACTTATCATCAACTTTAGTTGCGATTCTTTTATTCTCTATTAGTTTCCAACTGTCCTACGGTATCAGGCCACAATATGTATTTGATAATGCTAATCTAATAGATTCAAAATACAAGGATCTGATAGAAGATTATCTTAGAAGTATGGATGCTCAAACCTCCGCTGAAGTAGTAATATTTACTATTCCAAGTTTCATTGGCCATGGGATAATGAAAGACAATCAAGAGATCCAGGATAGAGATAGTCTTGCCAATTATATTTTTAATGAAGTAACATTGAATGGAATTAAAGGCATAGGAAAGAAGGATAAGGATAATGGCGTTTTAGTTTTATATTCACTGGAACGCGATGCTGGGGGTGGATCCATGCGTATAGAAGTCGGAAGAGGATTGGAAGGAAATATCACAGATGGCACTGCGGGTTCGATTTTGGATTTATATCTTGTTCCAGCAAGACAAAATTTTGATGCAACCAAAAATCCTGATGTCTTAGGTGAGGCTTTCTTAATAACAGCAATAGCAATCGCTGAGAAGATTGGGTATAAAAATCAGAGTCAGATTTACCAAGAATATGAACCACGTGAAAGTGAGAGTGGTTGGGAAGTAATAATACTGATGCTAGTTTTTCTAATGATTATTGCTGTCATTTTTTATATTGGAAGAAGAAGGAGATTTGGACGAAGTGGACAAGGTGGAAATGACTTAGGTGGTAGCGGGTTTGGTTGGGGAGGTCTGTTGGGCGGACTAGGTTGGGCAGGAGGAGGCGGCGGTTTCTCAAGAGGGTACGGCGGCGGCGGGGGCGGTTATAGTGGAGGCGGAGGTTCCTCTGGCGGCGGGGGCGCAGGTAGGTAGACATAATTTGCGATACAACCATTAATCCAGTGGATTTAATAAGGTGCTGATCATATTGAAACAAAGTTATTGTGATTTGATATGAGAACGGGGATTAAAGTTGCCATAGGAATTGTCGCATTAATAATAATTATTGTAATAAGTTTGTATTCAATGTACATTTCTGGCTTTAATGGCGTGCAGTCTAGAGATGAAATGGTAAAGAAACGTGCCGCAGATGTGGATACCCAGCTTCAAAGGAGGTATGATCTAATACCCAACTTGGTATCATCAGTTAAAGGCTATATGCAGTTCGAACGCCAAACACTAGAAGACATTACCAAGCTTAGATCACAGTGGATGCAAACTCCAGACGCTGCACAACGTGTTAACTTGAGCAATCAATTGGAGGCCACACTGAGTAAGATCATATTAACATATGAAGCATATCCGGAACTAAAATCTGACGTTACTGTGACAAGATTAATGGATGAATTGGCCGGTACTGAAAATAGAATTTCTGTTAGTAGGACTGCATACAATGATGGCGTAAGAAATTTTAACCTTCATATTAGAACCTTCCCAAATAACATATTTAATGAAAATGGATTTCTTGGTGCAAAAGCTTGGGGCTATGACCAGTATCCTCAATATGAAGCTACAGCACAAGCTAGGAATATGGTACCCCAAGTAAACCTTAACTTCACAACCTAGTCGATATCATGGATGTTACCGTTAGTGGATTTACGTTTAGTTCCTCTAATGTTATTTATAATCAAAGAGTTGAAGACATTGCGTTCGAATAACAAAGATTGCCTTAAGAGCTAATATCATTTACGCTTATGATCCTTGCTGAAATGGATCTGGATAGAAGGAAATTAATTACGATGAATACCTTATGACTCAAATGAGTCACGTAGCAAAAATAATAGCGATTGTAGGAAGTTCGGAAAAAGGTTGGAGTGAAGCGGCACAAGTCGCCTTGGATGAAGCAAATAAAACGGTTCATGGAATTACCGGATTAGAGGTAACTGATATGACTGCCAAGGTAGATCCACAAACAGGTAAAATATCTTCTTACCGAGTAACAGTAAAGATAGCTTTTGGTGTGGAACATTCTGATTAATTCCTAAATTATAGGAATTCTTTTAAATTTTTTTTCTACATTCAATAACAAAAAATAATAGAAATTATTCCAAATTATCTATTATAGAATATACTTATTAGCATCATTGACATCATTTTTTTGAACATCGAAAACGATGAATCACTAGCAATTCATTTATTGCAATTGAAATCCAAAATTTTGCATTCAAGAGCCAATGAAGTTCAATTCGACTATTTTAAGTTAATGTTAAATAGCTGGAGTTATTGTTTAGACGTGGAATGATGAGAAAATGGATGTTGATTCTATCTTCCATTTGTGTATCATATTTAGTAATTTTGAGTAGTAACCAAACTAATCAGTATCAAATTTTTGGGCAATCTCCTGGCCAGGTTCAGGTTCCAGGTGGTTCCGAATTGACGCTACCAAATCTTTTTGCATCAGCATCAAAGTCAGTAGTTCAGGTTACGATTGTAGATCCTCAGACAGGATCTCAACAAGGAATTGGGTCGGGTTTTGTCTATGACTCAGAAGGCCACATAGTTACAAACAATCACGTAGTTGCATTTAGCATGGGCAATACTGAATACATTGTGACATTTCTTAACGGCAATGCATATGAAGCTACACTGGTTGGTAACGATCCGTTCAGTGATCTAGCCGTCCTAAGGATATTGAATCCTAAGGCAACCGATGTACATCCCTTAACTCTAAGCAATACTTTACCACTTGTAGGAGATACTGCAGTAGCAATAGGAAATCCCTTTGGATTGTCGGGCTCGTTAACTGTGGGTGTCATAAGTGCTGTTGGCAGATTGCTCCCTACTTCTGGAGGTCAAGATTCTCAGTTTATGGCCTCAGCGGCATCAAGTTTTGATATTCCAGATGTAATTCAGACCGATGCTGCAATTAATCCAGGAAACTCTGGAGGTCCACTATTGAATATGAAAAATGAAGTAATAGGGATTAATTCTGCCATTTACTCTAATACAGGATCAAACGCGGGTATTGGCTTTGCAATACCATCGAGTACTATCAAGAAAGTTGTACAGTCAATTATTACTACTGGAGAATATCAGCATCCATACTTAGGAGTAACTGGAGTAGACGTTACACCTCAGCTGGCCGAAATATTTGGCTTGATTGATGCAAAGGGATTTTTAGTTACAGATATTACACCTGGGAGTCCAGCATCCAGGGCGGGATTTCGCACAGGCGATGTGTCGTATGATCAGCAAGGACAAGTAACAAATTCATATGGAGATATAATTACCAAAATAGATGGAAATGAGGTACGTAAAATAGATGACATTCTCACATATCTGGAAAGAGAGAAGAAAGTTAGCGATACCGTTATCCTTACAGTAATCAGAGATAATCAATTGACAGATATCAGTGTAGTTCTTGGATCAAGACCTACTCAGCAGGAAGATATGGTAGCCGGACCATTTGGCGACCAATCAGCGCCAGAATTTGATGGGGGATTTTCAGATTGTCCAAGTTATGTTCCACAAAGTTTGTGTGATTTATTTGTACAATAGAAGTTAAAATTAATAAATACAGATTGTACAATATCTAAACATTTTGTTCCACAGCATTGCTAAAACTACACTTTGGTCAAATATTCCATTAAGATAATCCTCTTTATGGAAAAGCTATGTTTATAAATATCAAATCAAATATTCAATTATGGAAGATATGGTTGGAATGTTCGCCCAAAAAATGGGAATCCCACCAGAACTAGCTAGAATGGGCTTGTCCTTAGTCTCTAAATTCTTTCTTCAGAATTCAAATCCGAATCAAGCATCCGGCTTGCTCTCATCATTGCCTGGCCTATCGGACATGTTTTCAGACGATGAAAGGAGACAATTCACAACTAGACAAGACAATGTACCACAAGAAGATCTACTTGCAATGCTAAGGAATCAATTAGGCGGTGATAACGCACAGTCACAAAGATTCTTCGAGGAAGGTACTAGACTCTTGCAAGAACGAACAGGACAACAGGGACTGTTTGATAATATCGTGCGAAATCAGA
>DATFEX010000078.1:0-4618 GCA_035250685.1 Nitrososphaeraceae archaeon
TATCAGTTCGTATATTTCTTCTCTAATTTCTTCCTCAGAACCTGAAGTTCCTACTCCAAATAACAGTTATGCATACGGGCCATTTCTATTCACACAAAAAAATCCAATTAAAGTAGATGAATATCAGAAGAAAATATCCGAAAAATTGGCAAGTAGGCTCAAGGACAAACTACGACTATTATACTCCAGTTACGGTTAGTCAAAAAGTTAACACTCTTGATTCAAACAATGTTCTAACTTATTATCAGAAAGCATAGAGAATACAATATCTAACCGATGTAGATGATACTAAGGGAAAGAACTATCTAGAATGGGGTCGGCCGGATTCGAACCGGCGGCCTCCAGCGCCCAAGGCTGGCATCATACCAAGCTAGACGACGGCCCCATCTTCATGGTTTAGCAAATGCGATACTCCCAGCATAATTTTAACTTTGAGATGTTAAATCTCTCAAACTACTGATATCAGTACTTTTGTTTATCTCGCTTTTCATGTTTGATATTGTATTTTATCCATGTATCATTCAGAAATGATGTCACTATCAATATCTCTAAATATGTTTGACTTTGAATTTTAAGAGTTGGATAACTTTGAGAACTATATCAAGGCTGGAAAGATAGCTTCCGAAGTTAGAGAATATGCTAGAACTGAGGATCACACTGGCAGGACTCTGAGCGAAATTTGTAATGACGTCGAAAATGAGATAATAAAAAGAGGTGGAGAACCAGCATTTCCAGTTAACGTTAGTTTGAATGAGATAGCAGCACACTATACAGCTGAACCAAATGATCCGACAATTGTGAAAAATTCCGATGTATTAAAAATAGATGTCGGAGTGCATATTGATGGATATATTGCTGATACTGCAGTAACTGTAAGTTTTGATTCAAAATATCAAGACTTGATAGATATAGCGCAAAGAGCATTGGATGAAGCTATAGGTATTGCTCGATCAAATACACGTGTTTCTGATATAGGTAGGATTATCGAAAAGACTATTACAAAGTACGGTTGCAAACCAATTCAAAATCTAAGTGGACATTCACTAGAACGATACACCATTCATGCAGGCAAATCAATTCCAAACATCTGGACTATCGGTCATTCATTCAATTTATCGGTGGATAATGTGTATGCCATTGAGCCTTTTGTGACAACAAAGGATGGTCAAGGTATTGTATATGAAGGCAAAATAAAGAACATTTTTGGAATTGCCTCAAGAAAAAGAACTAAGGATCAAGTAACCGACGAATTCCTTGAATATCTATGGAATAAATTCAAGACATTGCCTTTTGCTCTAAGATGGGTTGTTAATGATTACGAGGAAAAGGAGGCGCTCTCATTGTTAGGAACTTTGCTAAAGAAGAAGAACGTTCATGCTTATCCAATTTTGGTAGAGGGGGCCAATAGAATTGTTGTGCAAGCAGAACATACAATTATTCCTCAAGAATCGAATACCATCACTATAACGAAATAATACCGAAACTACAATCGCAAATACCCACCTCAGAGTTTTTCGTGAATTAGAAAATAAAATTAAAATAGATTCAGCATGATACGCGAAGAATGTGATAAAATTAATATATACAAAGTTTGGATTAGTTTCTTGTATGAAAGCAAAAACGGTCATCTACGGGGCATATTTTGCATTAAAACTTTGGTTTTACAGGAAAATTAAGGGTAGAAAGTCCAAACCAGAGAAAGAAATCTCGATGTAAGTCCTATATTTTTGACAAACACCTTTCGAGGTTACTATTTGTTTTAGGGAACTTACTAGTAGATACTCATTCTTGTTAAACACTGTGTATATTTTTAATCCAAACTGCTTAAAATCACGACATAGTTATAATAATTCAATCTTGTCGAAATCCGATATTTCTGAGCTGGATAGACTAGGCATAGCAGTATTTGACGATGATTGGACAAGGACAATTTATTCTGTAGATGCAAGTCATTGTATCCTCAAACCTTTGATAGTCAGCTTCCCGTCAAATGAATATGACGTTCAGAAAATATGTGCCCATGCTTATGCACATGGCATTCCCGTAACATGCAGAGGAGCTGGTACAGGACTCTTGGGTCAGTCATTATCTACCGGTATCGTGTTAGATTTTACCAAAAAAATGAACAAAGTCTTGGAAATTGAAGATGATTACGTTGTTGTTCAACCCGGAGTTGTAAAAGCAGTACTTGATAAGGAACTTGCAAAAAGGAATAAATTTATTCCGCCAGATCCTGCAAGTAGTAACTATTGTACCATCGGAGGAATGTTAGCCAATAATTCCAGTGGTCCACATGGACTAGTATACGGAAGTATTATCAACTATGTGAAAAGAGTTGAAGTAGTTTATAGTAATGGGGCGTCAGGATTTGCAGACCAGAACAGCCACGACAATAAAATCGACAAAATGATAAAGTATGTCTCATCTTCAAATATCAATCTAAAAGATCATTATCCAAATGTAAGTAAAAATTCAAGCGGATATCGATTGGATGCAGTTTTTGAAAATGGTCAGTTAAATCCTCAGAACATATTTGTTGCATCGGAAGGAACTCTGGGTGTAGTTACTGCCTGCAGAATTTCAGTGTCGGATATCCCTGAGAAAAAATCTCTCATTATTCTCGAGTTTGAAAATATTTTTCATGCCGCTCAAGTTGTACCATTGATTCTTAAATTCAGACCTGTGGCAGTGGAATTGTTAGATAGGGGCACTATCATAGAAGGATGGAAAACTGAGCATTCTGGCAATAAGAATTCCTGTTTGATGTTTGTAGAATTTTATGGTAATGATGATAATTTCTATCAAAATGTTCACAGGTTTGAAGATACTCTTCGAGAGAAAGCAAAAATCCTTGAAAGCGGATATGATATGAAAAGTGTGACTAGAGCATGGAATGAGAGAAGAAATTCACTAAATGGAGCCATGAAAAAAGGTATTGGTTCCAGAAAGCCAGCCGGAATAATAGAAGATACAGTAGTTCATCCAGAGCTATTACATGATTACCTTATGTTTCTTTTAGAACTACTCGCTCAATACAAACTTGATTATGTTGTTTACGGACATGCAGGCAATGGCAATTTACATCTCAGACCACTCATAGATTTTGCATCAAAAGGCTCCAGTGTCTTGATGGATGCCTTAGCGGATAAGGTTTTTAGACATATCTGTAGGATTAATGGTTCAATTTCAGGAGAACATGGTGATGGAATGCTTAGAACAAAGTACATCCCTATGATGTATGGGTCAAAAATGTACGAAGTGTTCAAACAAATAAAATCGATTTTTGATGACAAAAATATAATGAACCCTGGTAAAAAAATATTATGAGATCAGTTACGATGCAGAGGGAGATGATGAACCACAAGTTAAGTGCTTCATATAACTTGATCATGTGAAAGATACATCTTGAGGCATATCATTTACAAGTGAGATTTTCTTAACTTATGTCTAGTACCGAACCTGAATATCAAAAGCCCTGCTGAAATCATAAGTAGTGCTGTTACTAATGTTAGAGGAGAGACTATTGACTTTAAAATTCCAGGCGCTGTTGAAATAAATTGACAATCAGAATCGTTACTGATACAATTCTTTTGTATCGGAAAAATAAGAACAACAGAAACCAGTATTATCATGATAATTGTTCCTATGAGGGAGAATATTGCTCCGCATTTTATGATATAGTCAATATTGGAAAGCATTTTCATTCAATAGAAATCAAGTATCGATTCTTCGTGGATCCAATGTCACAAATGTATATGCATCTCCTGTCGAAACTTGTTCAAATTTGTTGTTATAATATTGAAGAGGAAGTGAAGCATACCTGTGTTTGTCCCATAGCTCATGGATCCCGTCAAAGTACACCTTTCTTTTCTCGCCCTTCATTCTCAGTATCTCATGACTTAGGACATGGGATACCTTGGCACAATTCTTGTCGGCATAAAATTTTATTCGATTTAGATCAGAAAGTGACTGTTTAGACCTTTCCCAATATGCTATACCAAAATTTTCTGAAGAATAACCTTCTGTTCTACAATCCGTCCAAAATGGCTTAAAGTATGTTAGATAAAAGTGGTACGTTCCCTTGTCTCTTTCGATATGATCTCGTGATAGGTAGGAAATTGACATCCTATCAAAAAGTCTTCCTGGAACTACCGGAAGTATATCCGCCTGTATCTTTAAGTTTACATCAAATGATCTCTTTATCCAGTGATGAAAAAATCGTGACATCAAAGAAACATAATACCAGTCTTCATTTTGCAACCTAACCCATTCTTCATTTTTTGCTACATATATGAAGTACAGAGTAGGGTACTGCAATTCAATAATTAAGGCAAATTATGCAAATAAATACTAATGAACCCCCACAAAATTTCATTATTTGCTAATTGTACACTGGTCAGAATTCAGGTCGCAAAATTTATACACTCACATTTAGAATCATTAAAAAGCGATGCTCATGTGGGGTCGTAGCGAAGCCAGGCATCGCAACGGGCTCCAGATCTAACAAACAGGGCTTTATTAGAGAAAGACACCCGTGGATCAGGGGTTCAAATGTTCGATAAATCGCAACAGAACAAATCCCTTCGGCCCCATTATCTTAATTTCGAACAGCTGTTTC
>DATFEX010000079.1:0-15426 GCA_035250685.1 Nitrososphaeraceae archaeon
GACCAGATTCTTCCCCAGTTTATTGCATATCCTAATGGTTGGTCCAATGCTCTTGTTAGAACATCTCCAAGTTTACCTACGATAATATTAAAATTCGTGGGATTTACCAGATCTTTTATCAATACTGAATCTGAGCCTCCAAGTCGGGTATACCTAGTATAAGGCACTCATCCTATATTATCTATTCCAGTACAAATTGAACAAGTTACATGTTTTTAAGTAATGTCGCTCTAGATAGTCAGTGTAGTAATTAGATATTATCTTTTAAGATCATCTTTATCTTACCATATAAAATCAAATTCTACACAATCATCGACAAGGATAAAAGAAAAATGAAGAACTTCAAAATAATGATTGTTGAAGATGAGGAAGACATTTTGATACTCTATAGAGATTTTCTTTCAGGAAAGGGACATGAGGTAACTACAACGTACCTCGATGCTGATGTAAGAATTGAAGACATCGTTAATGCAGGATGTGAGATATACTTGATTGATTATAGATTACCCGGTAACAAAAATGGAATTGATGTAGCTTCACAAATTTTAGACAAGTTTCCAAAGGCACCTATTTTATTCATCTCTGCTTTTGAAAATTTAAATAAAGAAATTTCAAAAAATCCAATTTTTCATGGCAAAAACGTAGAGGTTCTCTTAAAACCAGTGAAACTGGATAAAATTGAAAGTACTCTCATTAGTCTTTTGGATAGGTAACATGTTTGACAAGTAACCAATTAAGGGTACATCGACAGTCTAAATCTTACATTAAATGTAATTTTAATTGGTAAACTTGAAATTCATCCCTTACTCTTTGGCATAAGGCATCCATAGTTACGGGTTTTTCAATTGATGAATCAATAATGCCTTCATCCATATACTTTTGATATAATTCATCAAATTCGAGATCGTAGGCGCTCATCAGAATGGTTCTTACATTAGGACTTGAACTTTTAATTCTTTTTAGTAGTTCTAAACCATTAAGCGTTGGCATTCTTAAATCGGAAATAACAAGTGCATAATCCTGCTTGTAGTCTGCAAAATGCTCTAATGCAACCTTGGGATCGTTAAAAGCAACAACTGATATTCCGTCGATGCTACCACATATGGCCTCTCGAAAGAGTTCTGTGATGTCAATCTCATCGTCTATGATGCTAACAATCCGCTTGTTAATTGATATGTCTCTCATACGTCTCCACACCAACTCTTGTACTTTGGCAACTTTGGAACTCTCTATGAGGGATGTTTTTTTATAAACTTTTTTTATGAGACTTTAAATTGATATTAAATCATGAATGGTTTTGAGTTATGAATACACAATGATAATATTTCTATCGGCAAATTTATGTCGAACAAAAGCGACGCTGATCCAAATTGACGCACCAAAACCAATATTTAAATATAAATTGGATGAAAATGAGTAGTCATCTATTTTCTGATAGTAGATGACCACTTCCGATTGGCTGGTTCCCTGTTCTTGTGACATTCGGTGCCAGCCAATTATTAACAGTCTACGGCCTAGGAATTATGATCCTGATTTACTTTCTTAATATCGCTGTCTAACTTGGCGACTTGAGTTATGCTATCGATTTGTATATCATCACTTTGAGTAATCAGACTACTTATTGAAGGAGTGGCATTTCTTCCGATGCTTAGTGCTTTCTTTCCCTTTCTCAGTATTGAAATGCTAAGGCCCTCATTATTTAGGATATCACCTACTCTTCTAGCTGTCCTGAGTTTTTGCAATAATCCGACATGGCTTTCTAATTGATCGGGCATACCTAAAATCTTGGGCTCAACGATATCAACAGTCACTGTATCACCTCCAAAATCCAGTTCAATGGCGGTTTTATCTTTGAGTTTAATGCTAAGTTTGCCGCTGGATGCCTTTACAACGTTGGCTATTTTTTCTACCACGAAGGATGCGTCCTTATCAATGTTAATCTCTGTTGACAACGCAATACACCCTTGTCAGAGTATTTTATTACATTGTATTTGTTTTGTCATGAAGCTGGGTAGATATTATGAACTTTCCATTGATTTTCCATTTTGCGCTACCTAGTTCTTTACCTTCAGGTCCTGTTGCTTTTGG
Organism: Nitrososphaeraceae archaeon; assembly: GCA_035250685.1. Classification (GTDB taxonomy): domain Archaea; phylum Thermoproteota; class Nitrososphaeria; order Nitrososphaerales; family Nitrososphaeraceae; genus TA-21. Next base: position 2,089 of record DATFEX010000079.1, read on the forward strand.
TATATCAACTTCTAGATTATCAAAGTCGTATGTAACTTCCATATCCTTGCCTGTCAGCTTATCTACGATATCGCCAACAACATCAGACCAATTTGAAAGGTTCCTCTCAGCGTTTTTGTCTTTACCTTCATTCATTACCTTTGAAGCTTCTTGTTTTAAACTTTCCATGTGAATTTTGGCTCAATATTTTATTTAACACTTGTAGTGAAATTGGATTCTTTTCTTCTAAATTCTGATTTCTTAATAGTAATTATCATTCTATTGATGCTAAAAAGATATATCACAATTATTTATCTAAAATATGTTTGCAGAATCACTATCCTTTCAAAGGTAACCTGACTATGAATGTTGCTCCCTTTGAATTAGGATTGTTAAATGCCTCAATTTTACCATTATGTGCCTCAACAATGTTCTTTGAAATATATAGTCCTAATCCAAGACCTTTCTCAGATTTTGTCTTAAACTTGGAAAACAAATGTGGAATTATTTCTGGATCTATCCCCAGGCCGCTATCCTTAATGGTAACAATGGCTTCATTTGATTTTTCTTTCTCCTCTACACTTATATTGATAGTGCCCTCATTTGTGAATTTTATGGCATTGTTGAGCAAGTTTGCAAAAACCTGAAATATTTTTTCTTTGTCAGCAGTAATATTAATTCTGCCGGAAGGTATAAAGTCTATTCTTACTTTGTCGGCTTTCCTTATTTCAACTTGTTGATTGACATCCCTAATTACATTTTCAATCTTTATATTCAAATCAAAAACAGTCTTATTAAGTTTCATAGTTTGAGATTCTATTCTAGCGATACTGAGCATATTAGTTACAAGAGAGTAGAGTCTCTCTGCGTTTCTCGATATAGCCTCCTCGTATTGTTTGTTCCTTTCTGGAAGATCTTTTAGCATCTCAGAGTAACCTATGATTGATTGAGAAGGAGTTCTTAATTCGTGAGCAGCAAGATTGATAAACTCTTTTTCCATTGCATCATGCTCCTCAAGTTTTTGATAGGAGTAAATGAGATTCCTGTTTGCCTCCCTCAAGGATTCATACAAATCAGCCTGTCTCCATATAGTTTCAAAAATAAAATTATAAGATTCTGTACGTGATTTGCTAGTGTGAAATGTGGCATATCCCACTGCTTCTATGAAATTTTCTTTATTATCGTCTTTCACGTCTATAATAAACACCGACTTTTTATCTACAATCAAGAATGTAGTTTTTATCTTATGTGTTTGCGTCGTGATAGGGGCTATTGATTTCAATCTGAATCTAAAATTCTTGGCAAGTGACTCACTGTGAAGAAAATCGTCTTGAATCTTATCGTTATCGTAAGTAGGAATCACTAAATTTACAGTAACGTTCCGTTTCTCTGATGCTTCAATTAGCATTGAGATTATTCCCCCTTTGTAATTTCTTTGTAGGGCTTTTGGGGTTGCTATAATTAGTGATATTTCAGATTTTGCAGATTCAATGAGACTCAAGTATGTTTTGCGAATTTCGACAGGATCCGATAAGACCTTAACCTCTTCAGGCTCTATTCCTACTTCTAGGCTTGATGATTTGTCATGTTCGGAGACAGAGTTATTCCATAGATTTTCAAAAACATAATTCTGTAACTCAACTATTCCGTCATCATTAGTGTAGATCTTATTTGCTTGATAATCACTTCCCAATGACTGTCCAAAAAATTCCTTATCACTTAGTATGAAATTTCCCATAATATTGTCCAAGTGACGGACTTTTGCAAATTTCATAATTTCTTTACAAATACCCACGTTTGTCCGATTAATTTCTGTTATAAACCTAATTTTTATTCCCTTCGTCTTTGCTTTTTGTAGTGCCTTTGTTATTTCATCAGAAAGAAAGAACTCCGGTGCTTTAGAATCACCCATAATATTCAGATACTTCTCAGTTTTTGCTATGATATCAACGATGTCTGACCTTTTAGTCATAGTCTGGGTCTTCTCATGGTACGGTGAGGAGGACATCCATTACTTTTTGTTCATAATAGGATTTAAAGTAGTGCTGTCTCGTGCGTTTTTGACACTTTGAAAATCTGATTTCCGAAAACTTGGTTACTGTAATCATATTTGGAAGATATTCATGACGGAAATTGCTCCAAAAGGATGAACCTAGATTTTTATTTATGTCAAAATAACCAAATTGAATGGCCGATTCAATAATACTATATGAAATAGTTATAGCAAGTTTTATCTCACTCGCGGGGTTGCTTTTTTGGATTCGACACAAGTATTACAAAATCAGGCCCTCCAAGAACAACGTAGATGCAAAGGCGAAAATAAGCTGGATGAAATCTGGATTGTAGCCTGAGGCCTTAGGAATACATTGTTAATTCGAAAACTAGTTTCATATCTTTGAGGATATATGTGGGATACCAAATTATGATTCACAAACTATTATCCTATAACTGAAACAAATGACTTTCAGATTAGTCAGCTGCGGGCGTTGACTTTGAATTTGATTCAACATCCAATTCCCCTCTTCCGATAACTATCCAGCGTTTTCTAATGAAGAACACAACAAAAGCTATTACGATAATAGCCATGGTCGCCAGTACAACTACAAAACCTACCGGTATTTTTGTGATATTCTCTAAATCAATTCCATTCATACCATATATTCCAGCAATGAGGGCGAGAGGAAGTAATATCGCAGTAAAAATAGTAAGAATTCTCATTGTATCGTTAATTTGAAGTGACACCTTCGCAACATATAGCTCCCTAATCGAATTAATAGTACTTTCATATGATTCTACAAAATCAATTAATTGTGTGATATCATCATGAACCATTTCTACATATTTAATATCATCTTTGTCCTTCTCAGAATGTAAAAGAAAATTGATGATATTTCTCACATGCCAAAATTGTCTGCGTAACAATATGGCCTGTCGCGACAATATGTCTATACTTTCAAATATCGCCGGTAATGGGCGAACAAAGGATCTCCTTTGATACTCATTTACAGATAATTCTAAAGCAGTTAAAAGTTGCTCGTATTTGGTAACAAGACCAGCCAGTATATTATAATATAGCGCATCTATGCGTGTATTCTTTATAGTTTCGTTTTGTATATTAAACAATCTGTCTACTATTTGTTTAAGTTCGACTTCCGGGGAGTGGATTGTTACCAGCCAATTTTTCCCTAGAAAAAAATAAACGGGCTCTATAAGTAATGTTTGAGGGTCCTTATTTTTCATGTCTACTACAACCGTGAATGTATGTTTATCAAACTGGCGAATTTCCGGTCTTTTTGATTTATTGATGCACGTTTGAACGGCTTCGCTATTCAGACTGAATTTCTTGGCCAGTATGTCAAATTCCTTCTCATCAGGATTTATGACATCCACCCAGACATTATAACCTTCTTTTGTATCTTCAATGGATCCGTCCGTTTTAACTTGGTCCTTATTGTAAGAAAGTACTGTACTCAATTCAAAGCTCCGGATGTAATATCATCAACAAGCTATAAAAGGGTAAAAATGCCATAAGGGAAGGGAAATAATTAAAATAAAAGTTACGATGCTACTGTTGAATACTTATAAAAAATGTTGAACTATATCTTATATGAGCAACATAACTAACTGGGAAGATATCGTAAAGAAAGAAGCACGAGGTATAAATGACTATGATTTGGGCGAAGTCCACGAGGTAGAGCCAGAAATCGTTGTCACAAAGAAAGGAGTCGTTGACAAGGACAAGTTTTACCTGCCGAAAAATCTAGTGGAAAGATTCGATGGCCATAAGGTATTCTTCTCAATAACTAAAGAAGACGCCCAGAACTACAGAAAAGACTAATTCAGATGAGTTTTTAATTTTTTATTTTTTTATGGTTTTGGGGAATCATTGTATGAGAAAAATTAGATTACCTTAACAAGATCCATTCTGTTATCGTTGAGGACTCATTGTCTCTAACCGGAAATTTCAAACCTTTGGTATTTATTTTCCTTCTAAAAACTGTATATTGCTATTTTTTTCTATGTTTAGTTTTACCCGACATACTAGCATTACAGACAGCATAGGGATTGACTTTCTTTCCTGACTTTCGTTTGACTTTGGTTACACATCTATCAAATTTGTTAGAATTTAGACCCTTTTTTACACCTCTCGGCATGAATTAATTACTGCAACAAATCTAATTAAGATTCAACATTAAAAAATTGTGTATGTCGCTTTGCATCTTGCCGAAAAATAACGGATTTGGCTTCATTCACTTTTAAACTCTTAAATATTTTGATGATCCAATTTAGTCCATTATTATGCATATTCAGAATTTATTAATTTTTCAATTAAAAAAGTCTATCAAAAGAAGCTTCTATGGAAAAGTAAATTCCCCTCAATTCCATGTTTTACTATACAGAGCTGAGATCATTGTAGGCATAATTGGTATGAAGCTAATGTATCTTGTTTTTGTGACACAAAGTTACCACAGATTGGAAGTGTATATACCTATGTCTTATACTTTCAATCAATTCCAGAATTTGAGTATGGTCAATTTATTCAAATCATTTACCACTCCGGAGGAAACGCAAGGACCAATACTAAACTGATGTATAAATGAAAATCATGATTATTGATGACGATGAAGATATTTTAAAGCTGTTCAGTGACTTCCTTAGCAAAGAAGGATTCGATGTAGCACCATACTTGGAACCTCTGAAAGCATTAAAAGAGGTAGAGAACAACCCATCCCGTTATTCTCTTATTATTACAGACATTCGGATGCCTGGGATTTCTGGGATTGAATTAATAAAAAAGGTGCGTTCAATAAATACAGACATCAAAGTAATATTAATGAGTGCATTTGAGATCAATGGCGACGAACTCAAGGAGTTAACTTATCATGAACATCTTCAAAAGCCTATTCACATGCGTGAACTTGTTAGCACCATTAATGAGATTATGAAAAACTAACTTTGAGTCTTTAAATGTTGGGTATGTGGATACAAAAGATGAACGTATACGCGGAATCTAACTATATTCAGCTTTCAAGAAACTAAAGTCAACCCACCGTCCACATACAACGTCGTTCCTGTTATATAGGATGCTGCAGAGGAGGCAAGAAAAACGGCAACTCTTGCGATTTCGGATGGTTCTCCTATCCGATGCATCGGTATCTTGTTCTCTTCTTGCTTTTTCTTTTTTTCATCTTGCAAGATATCAATATTCATCATAGTTGCGATGGCCCCAGGGGCAATGGCATTTATTCTGATACCCTTATCAGCTACCTCCAGTGCCATAGTTTTCGTTAACATTTCCATTCCGCCTTTCGAAGCAGCGTAGGGAACCGCCAAAGGCATCGGAGTAGTCTGATGTACTGATGAAATGTTGATAATCGAGTTTACGGCTGATTGGTTACTTGACTGCCCATCTCGTCTATATCCTAACATCCTCTTAACAGCCTCACGGCTGCAAAGAAAAGATCCCTTGAGGTTAATATCCAATACTTCATCCCACTCCGTACTGGTTATATCTGAAGTATTTTTTTCAGGACCATTTATGCCGGCATTATTTACAAGAACATCAATTTTACCAAATTCTTTCTCTGCTGCATCAAGTAAATTAATACAAACTTCTTCTCGGCTGACGTCGCCTGTAAAGTGAATAACTTTTACCTTTTCGTCTACATTTCTCATAATTTCATCTTTACTTTTTCTCAAGTCTTGTTCATTTCTAGAATTATGACGACATTGTATCCTGCCTTGGCAAATTCTAATGCGATTGATTCTCCAATACCTCTACTGGACCCGGTAACTATAACATTCATTTTCTGAACTCCTGATTAAAATGATACAACAAAAATTATTAAGCTTGGCAGAAGATCATTGCAATTGCATTGCATTATCGTTTTGGTGAATGTACGTGGGAAAAAATTAAGTTAAAACAAAATCATGGTAATGAAAACTGTGGATTCTTTAAATTCACCAAATGATCCCTTAACATATGTTCTTGCATTTTTCCAAAACTCTTAAAACCGAACTTACACAGGGAACATTCGTATTTTGAATTTAATAATTCAGATTTTTTCAAATCTATCAATATAATAAGTAAGATATAGTACTTAAGAATTAAATTAGAGCGCTTGCTAATAAATTTTGAAGTAACTATAAGGTTATAAATGAAAAGGATAAAGTTAATTCACGAAGATCTAAATGCCGGGGGTGGAGCTGAACGACTGGCAGCAGCTTCCCTTGAAGTATTGAGTGAATTGGATCTTTCGGTTGATCTGGTTACATTCACCAAACCAAATTGGAATCAACTTGAAAGGATATTTGGAATAACCAAATTGAGAAAGTATGTTAATAACGTGATAAGGGCAGATATCAGTTCATTATTGGACGAAAAAAATAAAGCGAGTGTCAACAATGATTATGATATAGTCATGAATGCTCATGGAGATATCCTGCCATCAAATATGTTTGGAGTAAGAAAAGAAAACCTTATCACCTATTGCCATTATCCCCTTGTTCCAGAATTAATAAGGAGTTTTAAGTATGATACTGTATTAAGAAACTATTTGAAAATGTGCGACTATAAATTTGAATCCTTAGATAAGCTTCGCACCAAGGCTTTACAAGTATATAATCAAATGATGAACAATTCCACAGTGGTAACTAATTCCATTTTTAGTTCAAAGGCCGTCAAGCTGTATTATCCGCGTACCGACCCATTAATTATATATCCTCCAATAGATATCGATTACTTCAGTCGTGCCGTTAGCTCAGAGGGTAGGGAGAATCGGATCGTCGTACTGGGAAGATTCAATCCTGATAAAAATATTGAGTTAGCCTTGGAAGTTGCAAAAGTTTTGAAAGGCATGAATACAAAGTTTGAGATGAGCATAGTGGGAAATCTATCCAGAATATACTATCCATATTTTAATTATCTCCAAAAATTAATCAAAGTAAATGGACTTTCAAACATGGTTGATTTGAAAACCAATGTAGATATTAATGATTTACTGACTCTCTTCGGAAAATCAAAAGTTCTCTTTCATCCTACCATTGGAGAACCATTTGGTATGTGTATAGCCGAGGCCATGTCAGCAGGGTTAGTTCCCGTGGTACCAAGCTTCGGAGGCAACACTGAATTTGTACCCCGGAGTCTAAGATACAGTAATCAAAGACAGGCGGCAAAAATAATACTAAAGTCAATGAATGCCAGTTTGCGACAACGTTTTTCACTAAGTAATTCAGTCAAAAAATTTGGTAAAGAGCGCTTTAAAGACAATCTCAAACGTTTACTAAGTGAAAAAGTAGTCGCCCCGTAACCATTCATTAGACGCTAAGTTTACTAACAAGAAACGATTGAATTGTCAAGATTGTCAAGGGTCATCCATAACTAGTCATAGTATGATTAATAAGGAACAATTTTCCCAGCAGAACAAAGACTTGGGAACCTCACAAATGAATGGATTAGGGAGACGAGGAAAAACAATCGCAGATTTAAGGAACTTTTTGACTCTTACTGAAAAATATACTTCACAGAATACAGAACCTGGAGATTACTACAAAGCTGTTTGGTGTAGAGATGCCGCCTATATTCTAAAGGATCAATTTCTATCCGGTCATCATGTCGCTGTTTTAGAACAATTAAAGCATATTTGGAATAAGCAGATAGGAACTAATTCCACAAAGTTAATTTATGGAAGAGGTTCTCCAAAGACAAATTTTACTCCCTCGAACCTACAGAGTGATATGTTGAAGACTTATTATGGTGCACTTCCTACTACCATATTTGAGAATTTTTCAGAGGTATATGCATTTCATCCTGACATAGATTCTACTGCATTAATGATTTATGTCACAACTTGGATCTTGACAAATATGATAAGAGAATCTATCGACAAGGGTAAAAAGATTTCATCGGTAGTTACCCAATTGATAGAATATCTCATTCCTTTTCTCTTCCGGGGAATAAATTTCTTAAATTCAAGAGATGATGACAATGATGGTCTGCTTGAACAGGATCATAATGAGGACTGGATGGACACTGTTTTGCGTAACGGAAAAGTTGTATATAGCCAAGCCTGTTGGCTAATGGCTCTTAGTGGTTTCTCTAATCTATTATTTTTTCATGACAAGAAAGAAGAAGCACTTAGGCTCCAACATAATGCTTCGCAACTTGTAGATTCGATTGAAAATAAGATGTGGTCAGACAAAGTTAATTGTTATCTTGACATCCCAGCAGATAAATTACCGGAAGGGGAGTCAGCCGGAATTATATTCCAAGATATAATATTCTACGTTTTTGCTCTGTCGGAGCTGTTACCTGACATAGGAGCGACAATGCCGAAAGATAGCCAACAGGACATAGCGAATTCTAATCATGGAAATAATAGTTTTTTAATCAATAATAAAAAGGCTAACAATATTAAGAACAGACTGATCCTCACTTTAGGATCTATTAAGAAAAGAACATGGATCGAGAATATCCCGTTAGTTACTGAAAAACCACTTCTCAAAACAGGTCCCTGGATTCTTCAATCAAATGAGTATCACAACTATACGCATTGGCCATGGATAACTGCAGTGGAACTTTTAACTAGATTTAGATTTGGCCAGACTAACGAATGTGATGCACTACTATCCAATATTTTTAATCATAATGGAAGAAAAAATAATTTTAATCACGACAATATATTCTATGAATGGTTAAACCCCCGAACTAAAACAGGAGGCGGGGCATATCCATTTAGAACTGGCATCTCAGCATATCGGTTAACCTCATACGAAATCATGTCAAGATGAAATTTAATTAATTTTAGGATTTACGAACAATATGATATACACATTTTTAACAACAGGTCATGAAACGTTAACGGTAATTTATTCAAAAATTATTTTCATTACTCTCAAATAATTACAATACAAACTCAAGCAAACAAAAAATAATCTTACATACTTATGATAGATACTTAACCTATGTTGTTCTTAAGTTTATGATGAGCGATACAAACGAAAGTAATGAAAATATTGAAACTGCACAAAAGAATCAGAAAAAGATAGGGGCGGCAGAAGATGATCCTGAGACTACGGGACCAGCGGAAAACTTAAGGGAAGAAGCAGCTGAGATGGTAGACAAGGATGAAGATTCAGAAGAGCCTGCCTAACCATCATATTTTTTATACCAAATTTCACACTAATTTCGATAGTTGTAATTCGACGTTTTTAGAAGTGTTATAAATTAGAACTGAATAAAACAGAATGATTTTATCGTGTCATTAATTCTAATTGGCACTTCGGGTTATACTTATTCTTGGAACAAAGCAAAAGAAAATAAATTTGAATGGTATGTTAATCAAGGTTTTAATTCTGTAGAAATAAATGGGAGTTTTTATCGCTTTCCTACATCGAAATGGACTGGAAACTGGGAAAAGTATTCTCCAAAAAAGTTTAAGTTCTCAATCAAGGTAAATAGAGCAATTACTCATTATACGAGATTGAAAGGAAATAAATCGGTAACTTTATGGAAAAAATTTGTAAAATCAGTTGAGCCGATAGAGAATCGGATCTCCTTCTGGCTATTTCAAATGCCTTCAAGCTTTAGATTTAATGGTGAAAATATAGAAAGATTGAGAACTTTTAAAACAAGTGCTAATTTAGATGACGATTCTGTCATAGAATTTCGAGATAAATCTTGGTGGAGTAAGAAATCACTCGACGAATTGGAGAAACTAGAATTTACTATGTGTTCAGTTGATGCACCCTTACTCCCTAAAAACATTTTGAATTTTAATAACACAGTATACTTAAGACTGCATGGTTCTAGAAATTGGTATAATTACGTATATTCAAAAAAAGAGTTAAAGAATTTTATTAAAAATCTGCAAAATATTTCAGGATCTAGAAAAGCTGTGTACTTAAACAACGATCATGGGATGTTACCGAATGGAAAATTTTTAATTGAAAAGATGATTAATAATCGATAAATACGGATAGAATATAACAATCAACTTTTTAGGAACGTTTTTCACGGATTTTCGACAATAAAGGTTGATCTAATTTACAACGTGATTATTCCGGGCACATAGACACCCCGACATATTACATTCAGCATGCCTATTGTCAACACAAGGAGCACATGTTGTGCCTCCTTTCACGTTGGCCGTAGTCCTAATTGATACATCCTTATCGTCATTTTTAATATCCATATTGAAAATTAGAACAACATTATTTATTATAAGGCGACGATTCTAACCATCACTTTTTGGGATATTTATTATCCATTTCAGTGAGAAATTTTTCGGCTTCCTTTGGATCCATTTTTCGAACTAGCCATTGCAACATTTCATTGTTCCTTTCTTCCTCCTCTTTTGACTGTGGACTTCCAACATACCAAAGAAAAGTTAACCCCGCTACCTGCCACATTAACTGGAGAAATTCAGACTGCCAGTTTTCAAATGTATCTCTCAAATTATCTTCCCATGATTGACTAGTAATGAAACCAAAATACCAATGTCCAATGATCGAGCCTGAAAACAATATCAATGTTATCCAGAAGAATCCATATTTTTTTGCGATCCCATGCTTATACTTTTTCACAACTGGTCCAGATCTAGACCTTTTCATTACCTATGTATGATGAACATTCCTTAAATATTTCAAAAAGCATATCCATGGATGCTTTTCTATCAAATCTAAATCTGCATGATCTACAATCACCAGTGATACTCATTGCTATTATATCCTTAAAACCTGTAAAACTGTTAGCACAGGTACATTAGACCTTGTCATGATTATTCTTGCTCTCAAGAGGAACATTGGCAGGTCCATTAATCACATTGCCACTGAGTCCCGAGAATCTTGAACCATGACAAGGACAATCAAATGATTTCTCCAAATCATTCCAAATAACATTACATCCTAAATGAGTACACACAGATGAATATGTATGCATTTTCCCTGCACTATCCCTGTAAATAGCTAATTTCTCATTTTCATTAACTATTCCGCTATCATTTGATAGTGCTTCTGAATTTGACTTGAGGGAATCTTTGCTCAAACTCATTTATCACTTATTTTCCTATCTGGACTGTACAATTCTGCCCACGGATTTTTCTTTTGTAAAATAAGATCATTCAAAATAATACCGGCGATGGTTCCATGTGTTATTCCATTTCCGGAATCGCCGGTGGCAATATAGACATTTTTATCTTTACCCGGATTAGTCCCTATAAAGGCTAATCCATCTAAGGGTTCCATAACTTGTCCCGACCATCTATAGACTATTGGCCCTTCAACAGTGAAAATGTTTCTCATCCATGTTTCAAGCCTATTAAACTTGGTATCAAAATCATTTTTGTCATTTATACTCCCAGTTTTGTGGTCTTCTCCTCCAACTATTAACAAATCATGTTCTTGATCTCCTTTTTGTTGTATACGTACATAATGATAGGGCTTGACGTGATCTTTTGATTGTTGATTTCCTGTATCCCAGTAAAGCCCTGAGGGAATTGAATTTTTTTGAATTTCAACTGCTATTACATACGTCCTGTAGGCAACTTGCTTGTCATAAATCTTGCTCACCTTGTCAATGATAGGTGCATTTGTGGCTAGAACAATATTCTGTGCAGTAACGCTATGGCCACTGTCGGTTATAATAACGCTCTTTGAATTGTCACTTTGAATCTCCTTCGCATGAGTCTCTGTAAAGATATTTGCTTCATTATACTGATTTATTTTGCTCGCAATTCCCTTCAAATATTGCATTGGTTGAAACTGAGCCTGGTCATGAAAACAGATACATGGTGATGTGTCTTTTGCTCCTAATGGCGATTCATTTTCTATTTTTGCACTGGTTATACCGGCATTTTTGAGTGCAGCCAGTTCCTTATCCAAAGATGATTTATTATCAGTAGGATCTAGAAACAGGTAACCATTTAATCTATTAAACCCACAATCAATTCCTTCATCCCTTACAGTTTTATCAATAAAATCAATGGCTGAAGTATGACTATCTGCAGCTATCCTTGCTGAGGTTGCACCATGCCTCTCCTCTATGTTATAATATCTATCATCAAGAGCATGTGTAATATGAGCAGTCGTTCTACCGGTTTCACCACTTCCAATATATCCATCCTCAAGTAGTGCAACACTCCTTCCAGATTTTGATAATAGGTATGCTGTTGTAATGCCAGCAATTCCGCCTCCCACAATCGCAACATCGACAGAAATATTTCGGTTTAATTTTTCAAACTTAATTGGATCTATATCCTTAAACCAGGATGATTCGTTATGTCCGGACGTATGTAGTTCCCAATCATCAGATTTTAATTGAGTTTTCACATACGGTGTTCCTGATTTCATTTAATTAACCTATATGATATGAATGACTCAAAACTATATTATGATTATATTATGTAAATGGGACAAATAACTTGTCAAGAATTTTTGTTCATTACTAAGTGCTTAGAGTTTAATTATTCCAAGACTAAACCCATAATTGATTAAATATCGGAATTTTCTCACTCACTGTAAATCCATATATACTTTTGAGACGTCAATAAAATATGTCAATATCATTTGATTTGTACACTCGAATAGGACAAGTAGAACCTGAACCAGCAGAACCCGGAGATGTTGAGCCCGAACCGGAACCCGAACCAGCACCGGCTGAAAATAATAAAGATGAATGAGAACAAATTTTTTATTTTGAGTAGACAGTCAAGCCTTATTTTTAAATATTAAACAATTATTCTTTTAGTAACAGAATCGGGACGAGACACAAAATGCAATCAATGTACCGTCAAAATATTGGTGATAAATTCCGAGTTTAGAAAAAATAAAGTAGGCTTGAATTCGACTTTAAGGGGTAGCAAGCCCGTAGATTGGCGGCGAAATCCTTACTTCAACCCAGCTTAGTAGATTATCAATACCATCACTAGTAATAAGAGATGGCATTTTTATTCTTGATTCTGGGGGTAGTAATTGATTGATATAATCCAATAGTTTTGACTTTGTTGAAATGTCCCTGATTTCTCTACATCTACTGATTAGATTCAGTATTTTTCTAGTATCAGCATGCATTCTGTTTATATCATGACCAATAAAGTTTAAGTACCTTAACATTGATCCTCGCGTGTCTGACCTTTGTACTAGCGTAAATATTTTAATGGTGACTTTAGAAGTGAAGAAAGCTACCGATATGTCATTCCAAAAAAGTGGATATCAGCCAGACATATTACTTGTCTGATTTTGGGTCTGGGATTGGTTCGATGTTACGTTCGTGCCTGTGTCGTTAAATGTTGTCAAGCTACTCAAATTGGCAAGTGAATTATTACTCGTTAATTGTGCAAGTTCTTCAGCCGAGCCAACATC
>DATFEX010000080.1:0-5186 GCA_035250685.1 Nitrososphaeraceae archaeon
ATCACTTTGTACAAAACTATATTGCTCTGTTCCTACTTCGAAGTCTTCTTCTGTTGCCATGGTCAATACATGTATATTTTTAATATCAAAAGAGTAGAACTGTTTTGGAATCCCATAATGATTAAGATATGCATTGGCTAAGCCATCGTGTTCAACATCATGATTTCCGATTGCTATTCTTGTAATAGAATCCAATGGCTTACTAATATTAACCCAGCAAGATTCTGTTTCTGTGCTAGAGTAATCTCCAAGTCCCAATACTAATTGAGGTTTCAAGCTCTGTGCAACACTTACAGCCTTGGCCGCATCGGGAGTACAATGCCAGTCTCCAGCTGCAACTACACGCGTATCTGACGCTGCTAGAGCTGTCTGTAAAAATGTTCCGGAATTAGTTACTATAGCTAGTAACAACAGTGAAACCATCGACAAAGATAATATTGCATGAATGCCTTTAATTTGCCTCAATATAACCTGAATAATTTTGGCAAACTATTGATTTTAAGGAGTTCTTTACTATATTAGTATGGAAATTACGAAACTATCGTTTATGTACAATCTTCTAGGTTCGTTTACCTCGTCGTGATAATAGTAAAAACTTATGAATAAATTTGCGAATTTTTTTTATGATAAATTCTTACGTAATATGTTTATCATCCTTGATTAATCAGGATTAGTGGATATTACGAAAATTGTTTGGAATCGACAACATATTCTTTTGAAAATTAATTAAGATAATCTTATTCATATAATTAATTTTAAAATTTTAAAAAAGGATGGTCTTGAGTTTTAACTTGACTATCTTTAACAAGACTAGAATTAATTTTATTGAGAAATAACATTTTATGAGAAAAAAGTAGAGTCTCGCTTCGTCTATGTTAGTCCTCTTGATTGTCCTGGAGGTTTTCCATTGCGTCTTTATCAATCTTGATGGAGTTTATCATTTTCTCTACATCCTTGATGTTCTTGTCATACCCTGCAGCTTCAGCGCTAAACGTAACTAGGTAAGCGGTGCTGTTGTTAATTACTGTAAATACCTGCATCTTCTCTAGACTTAGTCCTGGTAATCCAGTTGATGTATAAAGTATCTGATGTGCGGGCAGGCCAGCAAGTGTATCATTATCATGTCTTGTTATTTTAATAGTGTCTGACATATTGGTAAAGTCCCTTATTGAATTTTCTGTATAAGTTTCTAATGAAGTGATATCTGAACGTGGACCCTGTACAACTATTACAACATTTTCGAGATATTTGTCATCCTTACCTTGAGACGGTGATTTGAAACTAGCTACAATACTATAATTGCTGAATGCTGTAGGATCGTTCCTAAGTTCATCTACAGTACATGTTGGAGGATATGTTAAACTTAATCCGAAATCTGGGTTTTCGTATGACTTGAAGGCTTGATCTGCCTGAGCATGTGTAGATTGTGACAACCCGATTGTTACTATAGATAATTGGATCGCCATAGCTAGAAAAACTGAGCTGATTACCTTTCTGTTTATTGAATACGCAAGCGATTTCATACTCAATTTAGGATTTTGCATATGTATAAAATTTTCCACTTTTATATGGAAGATTGATGAATACTAATCGTCTAACTCAAGAATTGTAACGATCCGAAAATGGTATATGTGAATTTTAAAATTATGAAATTTCCTTTCTATAAAGTGTGCTGTGCTTAGCATCGTCAGCCGTTTCACATATTATTTTCAAGTCATCAGTTCCTTCCTTGACGTCGGCGGTAACCTAGTAAGCTTGCCTATCTTAGAGCTATGAAAGATCTATCTTTAGAATCTATGAACATTCTCAGATTGATAATCATAATGGATGATGACTAATTTGCTATTTGCCAATAACGAACAATCCTCAATTCTTGACGATTATAATAGTAAAGTAGACGAGTATTAGATTTTTCCATAAATTATAAAGGATAGAGATGGGAAATAAGTAAACAATCATGGGTAGTATTCTAGCTTTTATTGCACTAAGTGTACTGACAGGTCTTAGCATATGTAATTATACTGTATTTGGGATCGAATCAAATCAGATAGACGAGCTAATAAGCAGTTTGAATAGCGACTTGAAACCCAAAATAAACAATTTGATGTCAAACGCTCTGAACGAGACTGACAATATTTTGAATTCTAGCTCGATAATTAATGGATCTAATCTAACTTCAAATAATATCATAATATCTAACAATCAAATTATGTCTACTATCACCAAAAATGATAGTGATGTTAGCAACTCGATGATTAAAGATCAAGTAAGAATTATCAATGGAGTATGTACGTCTGTCAAAGTTGGAGGAAACGGTAATGATTCCTTGGTTTCAGTAGGTAATTGTAATGATGAACTAACTGGTGGCCCCGGAGCTGATGAGTTTATGTGTGGTAAAGGAAATGATACTATAAATGACTATAATCCAAAGGAAGGTGATGTTATTTTAGACAAACAGAGTTGTGAAACGATTCTATAAAGTTGAAAATAATATCTAGTTTCCTATTCAGTGTTAGACCCACCTGGGTTAACACATGTTGAATCTATATAGCCTATGTTGTATTGCTTTGTCGTACCGTATTCTGTTTGTTCCTGCGTGTTAGTACAAGTCGCACTATCAAAACATCTAATACTGCGCTCCTTTCTGTATCTCTGGAGCACTTTCAGAACCCTTCCGTAAGCAATTGATCATGCCTTCCTGATTCCACTAAATGAGGCGTTCATGATATTTTTTCTTGCTGTGCTTATTATACTGTAAATCATTTTCTTCACGTCTTCAGTGGACTTGCCTAAGATGCGCACCATTATACCTTGTCTACCTGGAAGGATTGAGGCACCTGCAGAAATCTTTTCTCTACTTTTCGATTCTATTATTATGTTACTAATCTTATAATGGAGATCATTTACACTAGATTCTTTAGTAATGATATAGATCGTACCAACGACGTGTAGGTTCCCTAATATGCCTTCGGTACGCAAATTGTTTTTCTTTGGTTCCAAGTTGATGGTATCTTTAAATCTGGGGTTGCCCAAGTGGTTCATCCCTATTGTTTTTATGTAACAAATGTCATATTCGAATGCTTCACCACTTGCTACTCTACCAGGAACAATAATTTCCGAATATATCATTGTAGCGGTATCATGCACATTCAAATGTACTTCTTGATAGAATCGAGAATTACGAAATGGTATTATTTGATCGGGTATGTATTCAAAATAACCATCCTTTTCCACCTTAATATTTACTATCTGACTTGCATAATTGTTTTGCATCTTGTAAATTCTGGTGGCACCTTGTGTGGTAACATGAGCTAACGTATTGTGACCCATAGTGATATCAATCTTATAACGGTCTCCTTGAAGTATCCCGCCTGACGGAGAGACAATATAGACATAGGCCATAGCAGGTAGTGTCTCTTCCAAATATATCGCTCGTTGGGCTAACAGCGGGACATGACTATACTGATCCCTTATTACAGTAATTCCACTGGTAGAATCCCTTTCAAACTTTAATCTCAAGATACCAATCTTTCCGGGCTTGCCAACTTTAGATTGAGATTTTGTAAAATATGCTTGAAGTTCCGGCGGAACATTTTGAGGTAAGTATGAATCGATTGACATGCTGGTCATCCACATTAACTAAGATAGATTCTCAAGCAATTCAATTTGATGACTCCGATATTTCTTGCATTCATTTTGATTTTTCTAGTTTGGAAGTCTAATAATGTCAAGCAATGTTTTTTTTACTAGATTTTGGTAAAGCATCAAATAAAACATCTTTAATGATAAAAGAGACAACTTCATCAACATCCTGCCCTGTTTTAGAGTTGATAAAAACCGTGGGCTTGCCATTACGAACATTCTCTGCATCGCGTTTCATTATTTTTAAATCTGCTCCCACGTATGGAGCTATATCTATCTTGTTTATTACTAATAAATCACAATTTTCAATTCCCAGTCCTCTTTTTCTTGGATATTTGTCACCACCCGTCACATCTATAATGTAAATAAAATAGTCTGCAAGTGCAGGACTAAAGGTCGTTGTAATGTTGTCGCCACCGCTTTCTATCAATATCAAGTCAAGAAAATCGTATTTCGATTCCAATTCCTCTACCACAGAAAGATTTATCGATGGATCTTCTCTGACTGCCGTATGAGGGCAACCACCAGTAGCGACTCCTATTACCAACTCTTCAGGCAAAAGTTTTTTGTCAGTCGCAAGATTTCGCCTCATCCTCTCTGCATCCTCTTTGGAAATAACGTCATTAGAAATTATTCCTGCCTTGTATCCCTTTGCAGAAAGTATAGGAACAATTTGTTCAATCAGCATTGTCTTACCTGAACCCACAGGTCCCCCTATTCCAACACGAGGAATTCGCTTAGGAGCCATAAGAAACTTGACCCATTTTCATGTAATAAACATTTTTGAGCTCATGGCCCCGTGTTTCATTTGCAAGATATCCAGACCTGGGGCAAATTGCCACATGCTTGAAATTGGCTTGTCAATATTTTCGAGCACTGATTGTAAAATGAGAGGTCTTAAATCGTGAATTATTTTCTGACTTTCAAAATGCTGAAGAATTCCTAGTCTAAGGGCAGCCCCTACTATACTTACGGTGAATCCATACAAAAAAACTAGCCCTGCTTTTTTCTTTGGTATGTCAAGTGTGGCGGCTACTACTCCAAAGGATACTGGATATACTCCTGATGCCTTTCCAGTAGTGATAGCCTTTTGATATTCCTTTAGCAATTTTTTATACTTAGCAAAAGAGATGACAGATTTTAGCAATTGATTACCAGACCTAACTGAAGCAATTCTTGTCTCCTCAATTAGTCTCATATAATATAGAGATTCATCTGTATGAAGCAGAGAATTGACATCATTTTTCTTGCATGATTCATAGGCGTTACCTAAAGCAATACAATCTAAGGGACCTACTATTTGTCGCAAGTAAATGGAGATAAATTGAGATATATCTTTGCTCGTTAATTTCTTTTCTTGTAAAAGGGCTTCCAATCCGCTGGATGTTGCATACAGTCCTGTCGGAAAAAAAGAGTCAGATAATTGTAATATACTGATGTCCTCGTTACCTATTTTAGTGTCCATGAATATCGTACCCTAGATCGGGTTCAAAAATCATATTCTCATTTTTAATATCAATATCTTGTGTCAAATTATGAAATAG
>DATFEX010000081.1:0-8126 GCA_035250685.1 Nitrososphaeraceae archaeon
ATGTTTGCGCAGAAAGAACTGATGGAAACTGGACAGGCAAGTTACAAGGTGTAGGCGTTTGGACAGATGAACACTGTGAGAAAATGATAATTAGTTTAAGAAATGACTAACTAATCCATATCGAGAAAACCATCAGAATAAACAGATATCGATGGATGGGATATATCTACTAAAGAGGTTTTCGGCTGTCGAGATTCCAATCAATGAGAGCAAAGATTTCACCTATACATTAAAAAGCTACTGGACCTGTAAAAATACTGAATAGTGGTGACGACATGCAGTTGTTAGAATGGTCATCGTGGTTAGATTTCAATAATACAACTATTGACAATGTTCCAGAATCGGAGGGTGTCTATAAATTACATTCAAGTATGAAGATCTTATTTATAGGGAGTAGTAAGAATCTGAGGCAATCTCTCACAGAAGACCTGACAAACCCTTGTAAGAACAATAACTCTAGGTTCAGCTATGCTATTGTAGAAACGGCGGATAGAATAAGAGAGGATTTATTGAATGAATACCAAAATAAGCATGATGGAAAACTGCCATTATGTATGTCAAAATAATATATGTTCCCAAACACAATGATTTTTGTTTAATGGATACTAAACTAATCCTATGAGATGATGTGATTTACTCATGTTTAAAATAGTACCGTTTCGTAAATTGATTTATGAAAAGGCAAAAGGCTCACTATGTAGATGGATTTGTTTTGGCTGTTCCAAAACGCAATATCGATGCTTATCGCCGAATGGCCAGAATGGGAGGTAAAATCTGGCGTGAACATGGAGCACTGGAATTTCGTGAATGTGTTGGTGATGATTTGGCAGTTAAGATGGGAGTACCGTTCTCCCGAATTATGAAGAAAAAACAAAATGAAACGATAATCTTTTCATGGATTACTTTCAAATCTCGAACGCATCGAGATCGTGTAAATGCCAAGGTAATGAAAGATCCGAGACTAGATGATATGGATCCTAAATCAATGCCATTTGATGTGAAACGTATGGCTTATGGCGGTTTCAAAATCCTCGTAGATGTTGAATAATCTGATGATGAATGGTCAATATTCTCATCAAGCCATTTGTTATCTCGGTTTGAAACTAATATACGTTCATTAAATTTATTGTTCGTGACAAGATTGGATACCAACTTGTAGTAATTCAGACCCAAGAACGCATACTTGTCCCAATATTTTATTTGTTACTCTAAAAGGAATGTAAGTAGCTTGTATGTATGTTGCAATTCTCATTTTTGTTTTCTTACTAATATGTCATTACCTTCTATTTTTACCTCATATTTTGGAACAGCACTTGTTGCAGGAGGCTTTGTTGGCTCACCACTCCTAATATCAAACTTTGATCCATGCCACGGACATTGAACTTCAAAACCTTCAAGCGTTCCCTCATTCAATGGACCGCCAACATGAGTACACACATTTCCTATGGCATAATAAGTTCCACCTGAATTAATGACACAAACTGTTTCACCATCTACTTGCATTGCCTTCATAGACGAAGGGCCTATATCCTTTGTTTGAGCGATCTTAAAATAATCCTCAGACATTTTCTTCACCTAATATACCTCTAAATGGTATATAACCAGTAGCTAGAATAATAACAGAATTGATTGCAATATCGCTTAATTCTTATAATCTTTAATTCGTTAAAAATAGAATCAAATTCAACTATCATGTTTGATATATGACGGTCCTCTGAAGCGTCCTATATGAATTTGTTATAAAGTAAAAAAGTTTAGTTTTGTATTGATGGTCGGGTCCCCAACAGTGAACCTATGGTAGGTGTTTCTTCAAGATCAAGATTAATTGTAAGCACGTTTGAGATTGACCTTGACTTTGTCACATCTGTGAGAGTAACATTCGCAGTTACACTAGTTAGCGACTTATCTCGAAAAGTTGTCCTAAGCGTTTCTGTGCCACCATCACTTTGAGCAGTAAAACCGCTTGGAAATGAGGTAGTTTTGAGAAGAGTTCCGTTAGGGGCAAACACTGCCATTACTGCATTTATCACTTGACCTTGTAGCGATTCATCTTCAACAGAATACTGTATGTTTACCCGAAGTTGATTTCCCACAGTATTTGTAAGAGGCGTGAAGCTTGAATTGGCTTCAGAAATGGTTATGCCTGGAGCATCTTGTGCCAATGCTGACGGTAGGGAGCCTACAATAAAACTCAAGCCAAGTGTCAACGACCCGAGACCTAACATAATCATATAATTAGTTAATTTTGTCATCGCTGCTGATTCAACCGTAATCAAGTATTCAACATCAATAAAAAATCTTTCCCTTTTGATATACAAAATCTCGAGCTCTCTCGTTTAATCCCAAACCTGACTTTTATGAATCATAACACTATAACTTGAAATTTTCATGTTTTGGGCTTAGGATGTTAAGATAGACCAGCTCATTTGTTCCATGATAGTGATACCACCTTGGACCATCTTTTATTTTGGGCAATTTTGCTTCAACTGAGTCAATTTCCAATAATTGTCAACACTGCGTTAGTGTGCTTGTAATCATTGATTGCTTTTAGCATGAATTCGCTCAATCTTGTGCATCATTACGTGATAAAATTTGGTTTAATATGCAACTCTGAAGAATTAATTTTGCATGAATTATTTTAATTTAATTGATCCAAAACTGAAATAAGGCTCTTCGGAGCATTTAGAATAATCATATCGTTCCATCTTTTAGTATATATTTTTCAACGGAAGCCAGAATATTTCCAACGATACGACGAATTGTTCAGGACTTGTCATACTCATCGTGACGCCGAAACCATAATCCCGTCTCGTTACGTCCTCTGGGAGCACGATCAAGCCATTGGTACATTCCCCAAAGAACGTCGAGTCCTCGTGCATATGTTGAATAAGTATGATATATGACACCGTCTTCTAATACGAAGGAACTCATGCCCGGTCTCTCGCGTGCATATGTGAGTGTATCAGTCCCTGCCATGGCCGCGAAGTCTGCCTCACCGCCTTGACCGTCACGAGATTGCCCTTTTTTCGCAGTTTTGCTTGCACGAGAGTTACCTATCGGTTTCTCTCGCACGTAATTGTATTCAATGCCGCCCTTCCGCTGTTGCTCTTCAGTGAACCAAACATTAAAGTCGGAATTAAAATCGCTGCCTAATGATGATGCCCAGGGGAATGTCCAGCCCATTCGCTCTTTGTAGGCTCGCAGCTTTGTGAGGGGAGCGCGCGATACGGCCGATAGTGTGACATCATGGTTTGCTAGATGTACTTCAAATCCATTAAAACCATCAGCTATCGCCGAACAGGCTGGACATCCAGCGGTATAATCAGGACCGAACATGAAGTGATATATGAGTAATTGTGATCGACCTTTGAACAGGTCTGCTAATGATGCGTTCCCTTCTTCGGTCTGAAATTGATAGTTTTTTTGGATCCTAACCCATGGTAGTTTTTGCCGCCGTAGAGCAAGTTTATCGCTTAGTCGTGTGAGCTCCTTTTCTGCTTGTAATAGCTTCAGCCGCGCTGACAGCCACTGTTTTCGTGTCCCAGTTTTATGCTTCATTAATGCGACGCTCCAGAAATTTTGTTTCGCAGTTCATCTTCAGCTACCTTATTAGTATTGTTGCCAAAGCATTTGAGGTTCTCATCTAGAGTAACTGGTTCTGCTTCAACTTCACCATCAGATATTCTTAAACATCTGGTATGAACATTACTCACCACAAACACGTCGAATATTACCATTAAAGTAATATTTATTTTCTAGCATATATTAATTTGACATCGTCTTGTTTGCGACACATTGCAAATAAATACAATTTAATTTCACTAAAAACAGATGCTAAAAATTCGATAAAGGACGGATCAGCATCGGTATTAGGTTTCTTGAGTGTTTGATAGCAACGCAACGCAGTTTGGATTCCTACAGGCCATGCTATAGGTGGAATGATAATTGCACGGTTCATATTTTCGATGGCATATGTTTCGCTTAAACATTCAGCTTTGATATTAGTTGATGCGTGGTATGATGCTGCTAATCCAGGTTATATGAAAAAACTCGTGGAGCAAAAGTTCGAGGGCGATGCTATTGTTAGATCGGTCAAGTTACGACAGACAGGTATCATTTCGCGTGTTGAAATTCATCTTGACATGGATGGCACTAAATCCCTAAATGAGGTGGAAATTATGTTACTCAACTCTGAGAAGCTAATTAAATCCAAAATGCCCAGCATGGACATAGTTTTAGTTATTCCTCATGCGAAACGAATTGTTACAAAGAATAAGAGGTAATTTATTTAAGATATTGAACAGAAACGTGACTCTTTGTATTTAGTTAATTCTAACTTATTCAGGATACGTAATTTAGAATTGGTTCTTCAAAAGAACATGTCGACTACAGTTCCGTTAGGATATTTTCTCTCGTCAAAGATCATATCTGCGATCTTCTCTGCAACACTGCTAGGATCAAGCATTTTGTGCTTATTCAATTCGTAATAGTGTGGACCAATATCTTTCTGCATCTTTGTTGCTACTTTTCCAGGACATAATGCCATTGTCCTAATGTTGTAATTGTCAACCTCGCGAGACAGACTTTCTGTCAATCCAATCACACCGAATTTACTGGCACAATATGCTGATATTTCTGCAAAGCCGACCTTGCCGGCACCTGAACTTACATTTATAATGACGCCTTGGTTGTGTTGAATCATGTGTGGAACTATAGCTTTACAAAATAGGAAACTTCCTTTCAAGTTAACATCCAGAGTGATATTCCATTCCTCTTCTGTAGTATCAGTTAGTTTTTTCACATATGAAATTCCAGCATTGTTTATCAATACATCAATTCGTCCGTAAATATCCAATGCTTCGCTCACGAGATTGTTAACTTCGGATGAAACGCTCACATCACATTGTCTTCCTATAATATTATCATGCCCAGATGAGTTAATTTCTTCTACAACAGAATCTATCTCATTTCTACTTCTTGAACATATAATCAAATTGAAACCTTTCTTGGATAATATCAATGCTGTTTGCCTGCCAATACCACGTCCGCCTCCCGTTACTAACGCTGTATTCAAGTTGCTCATTTAAATAATTGACTAAATTACCTGTTTAAATAAACATGTAATATCAACTAGCATATTCCTTTTTTGCAGCTTTTTCCATTTCTTCGGGGGCGACATCTTTCATATGAGTGGCAATTGACCAAATATGTCCAAATGGATCTCGTAACTGGCCCCATCTATCTCCCCAGAATGCATCCGTCATATGTACAATGACATTTGCTCCCTCGGAGATTGCATTTTCAAAAGTATGGTCAGCATCTTCCACATACAGATAAAGTGACACGGCACTTTTACCAATTGTTAGAGGCGATAGAGAGTCCATATCGGGAAACTCGTCTGATATAATTAATTTTGAATCACCAATAGAGAGCTCAGCATACATGATGCTCTTGTTATCAGGGGCATGGTTTCGATAGTTTTCTTTTGCTCCAAAGACTTTGGTGTAAAATTCTATCGCTTTATTGGCGTCCTTAACAACTAAACAAGGTGTCAGATTATGAAACCCCTGTCTCACGGAGGTAACTTTATCGTTCATAATAGTAAAGTTGCCAAAATATTATTAAAAGATTCGTTCTAGATTCTGGAAAAACCTAAAAGGTTCAATTATGAATGGATTATATGTCTACTATTTCGGGAGAAGCAAAGTTTGACGGTCGCATTGATCTCTTAAAACTGTTCGCCAGTCTAATAAATCCCAGTGATGTGGCACAAATTACTACAACACTCAATGTGAACGGAGTTATAATTACAGGAACAATGATAGGTATGAAACCGTATTATGAAGCAATTGGTGAAAAACTCAAAGAAACGGTAAGAGGCACCTCGGAAGAAATAGATATTGCGGTAAAGAAGGATTTGGAGGAAATGTTTGAACGGTTAAAACAGCCCCCAAAGATCGAAGAACTTGAAAAGGGAATTGATTTTGATTATATCTATCTAAAGAACGCAAAATTTTACGTAGGTGGAGTTTTCTTTCCAGCTGAAGGTACGTATTGGATTGGCAAAATAGATTCAGTCGACGGATTTATTTTAGGCTCTTTTGCACCGATTCCCTTGCCATGATGGTTACTTTATTTATTATCATACCTATTGTTGAGGGTAGTGCATAGTAACAACTTTTTGTCAAAGGGTTATTATTCCAGAAATATTTTTATCGTTCCTCCTAAAGCGATATATGAAAGAGACGTATCTAGTCTATGAAGATATTCGTTGTGTCTTTGTAGCTGTCGCTTTCAGAGCGTACATAAAATTTTCATAAGATGATAAAGGTAAGAATTTCTCTTTTCCAGCAAGTGGTTTATTGACGGTATAAAAGCATGAATTTGAATGCGGGCCCGGAGGGATTTGAACCCTCGACCTGACGCTTAGGGGGCGTCCGCGCTATCCATTTTTCGCTCGTTTGAATATTGAAACGATCTGCGCTACGAGCCCGTAAAATTTGAACATTGTTGTAAATATAAAGATTCAACTCTCAAATGTTACACTTTCATTAACTTTAACACAAGTAATTGCATTGGATTTATTTTTTTGATCGGCGAAACCTATTGAAGATGAATAGCTAGAAAAAAATTTCAAAAGTTTAAGTTGTATTATTCTTCAAAGAAAGGTTCAGTCTCCGCTTCATATTCTCTTTTTTTTCTTAACAAAGCCGCCTCCATACTACCATACTCGCGTAAATCCTTTTGTAATTCTTCGATTCCTTTGTGTGGAAAATCGTTCTTGAGTATATTCGCCACGGCAAAAATATCATCTTCTTGGAGACCATTTTTTATTAGCCGAGTAAAACTTTCGATAGCGTCGCCGTAGTCCTTCCATTTAGCTTTCACTTCTTCAATCTTTCGGCTATACTGCTGCAATACGTTTTCGGACTCCTGTAATCTTTTTTCCATTCTCTGGTTGGCCTTTGTCAAACTTAGGAATTTTTCGTATTGAGAAACTATAATCTTCGGATTATGTCCCATCTTCTTTATATCGATCAGGGCACGGGCTACCGCGGTATATTTGGGGGAAATTTGAGGATATTCGTACAATTCAAGCGCATTGCTAATTTGTTGAAATGCATGGAAATCTTTCTGTTTAATTTTAAGACTTTTGCGATTTTGTTCTTCCATAGTCTTGATTTTTTCAAGTGATTTATTCTTAGTGTTTATCTGCTTATCTATTTCCCGTAGTTCATTGACTTTACTTTTGATAGATTCTTCCAGTTTATGTGGTTCTGTATTTTCCCGTAGCATAACTTCAATTATGGAAAAGAATTGTTTTGCCGCATCTGATGGCGACACGCTGTACTTGTTGCACAATTTATCCAATGATTAAGAAATTTTTCTGATTTAGTTTCATCCAAAAGATTTAGCTTAATCAGATTTTTGTATCTCAAGTTTGCTGCGATTTGTTTAATACTAGTTTTATTTTTCTTTGCGATAATAGCAATTTGTCGTTGTAAATCAATGGTGTCATCAGACTTTATAATTTCATTTACAAGGCTGCTTACTTTACCAGTACTTATTTTGAGTTTGTTGGCAATTTTATCTTGAGGTTCACCAGATATATAGAATCTGACAACTTCATTCCTCAACCAAGTATTATTTATCGTCATTTAATTATTATAATAGCATTAAGTTTGATTTAAAACTGTGTTGTTAATTCTAATTTCCGTTACTAAAATTTCTTGAAATGTTTTTGAAAATTAAATGAAAGAAAAATGAATTCGTTTTGAAGGCATTTTGAAAAGAATTTGAAACTTTTTGAGGAATTCAAGCTAACTCGACTAATTTTAAATGATGAATAGATAATGTATCGAGTTATGCTAATCGGAGTGTGTAATTAACACCCAAGGTTTTATATCAATAACGTTTGTTACGACTAAGGTCAGTTATTGTTGGATATGATGGTGGAATGAATTGTCCGTGTTTGTTAGTTTTTTAATACCTTTTATAAAACTCGTCCTTTGCATTTTTCTCAGTTTCATTGATACCCCATAGAAACTCTACGTAATTCTGGGCAAATATGGTTACAAGAAATCGGAATAGATCTTCTACGGATTTATATCCATATTTCTCCATAA
>DATFEX010000082.1:0-15260 GCA_035250685.1 Nitrososphaeraceae archaeon
AAAATAAAAGGAATCCCAAAAAAGAACGCCTTAAGACTGATATCAGTTACAGTAAATATGCAGTAGGCGGAGAATCCAGAGATGTTCCAGCATCAGCATTAGATGAAAGCGATAATTATATTCATAGAAGAGAACACAATCAGCCAAAACAAACGAAGCGAAGAGAAGAGAAGATTAAGTGACCCAAATATCAATTAAATTCTGAAAATATACGTGGTATGACAATTCGTCGGGATGAGTGCTGATAACGGTCCTAGTCCACCTTAGGGATTAATCTGTTTTTTTCAGATTGGTCAGACTTAGAATTTCTAGTTTATTTAGAATAGGAACCTTACTTAACAACTATACAGGAGTGGAAATTAATATTTTTTTCGTCTTAAAATTTCAAATTGCCTTTTATTTTTTGTATCTATTCGTTTCGCATGAGGAACAACTAGAACTACATCCATGCTGGGCATCTTGGATTTAATTAGCTTCTCAGTGTTGAGTAACATAATTTCCACATCATTTAGGGATTTATTGCCATCTAGGTCCAGATGAATTTCAGCACGCGAAATGATACCTGTCTGGCGTAACTTGACCGATCTTACTGTAGTGTCCCCCTCGAACTTTTGCTCCACGAGTTTTTTAATATATCCAGCACTGGCAGGATTATACCATGCATCAACTAGTATCAAAGATGATTGTTTAAGTGAAACATATGCCACGGAGAATATGAATCCAGCAATAATCATTCCACCTATAGCATCAGCCTGGAGGAATCCAAATTGCGTTGCTATCAATACACTCAAGAAACCTAATACCGACGCTGATCCGTCCTTTATTGAATTTTTAGCATCTGTTTTTAGTGAGAGTAAATTGTATTTGTGGGCTATACTTCGCATCTGAAATGCTCTGTGTAAGGAGATTCCACCAGCGATACCAAGAACTATCATGGTGAGTAACGGTTGTTGAATTTCTCGTGGTTGGATAAATCCCTCATAGGAATGGTATGCAATAAAAACTCCTATGGCAATCATTCCAATCGATGCAACCATTGCAGCAAAACTCTCTACCTTATGGTAACCGAATTGAAACTTTCTATCAGCGGGTCGTGTTGCAAACCTCAGGCCTATCAATACTATAAAAGATATCATGGCATCGGACATCGAATCAATTCCATCAGCAGTAGCTACCACACTACCACTGACGTATCCCATAACCAACTCTGCAATTCCTATACTTACTAGAGTTATAACCGAAATTTTTGCGATTCTTTGACCAGCACGGAACCCTTCATTGACCAAGGCAGCATAGGCACTTTTATTATTGGGAGTTTTTGTATCAAGTGGTTTGACGGGTATATCCTCTGAGTTTGTTTTGTCCAAAGGTTTCAGTTACAAGTTTATGCGCTCAATAATTTATTAAGGATCATAACAGCTTAAATAGAACTTTTATCTGAAATGTAAAATTTACAATTTTAATGAAGACTAACTTTAGATTTTCCTCAGATGGAATTGAGTGTGAGACTTAAGTCTGTCTATGTTTCCAATATCAATACCACAATTGACCCCTAGAAAATCGCTATTTAACGTCGGGATTTGAATCTTCCACGTACTAGGTTCGACTAACTTGGTATTTAGCTTTTTCTTGATACTAAATACTCTGAATTTACGTATGATGTAAATCTTAGAATAAGCCGAGTTCTCGACGCATGGTAAATATATTCTCCAGTATAGATCTGCGCCTCCATTAATCACTTAGGTTTGAGAATCAATGCACGACCAAAACTGGCTTTTTTGAGTGATGTAGGATAAATTTGGCAATTCCACTTATCCCAAGTCCCAGAAATCTAGAATCTCCTTTTGAACCAATGACCATGAGGTCAATATTATTTTTCATAGCATATTCTGATAACATTTTTTTCTCATTTCTTCCATCAGCATCCAAGATCACACTGTTTACTTTTACTTCTAGTGCCCGTGCCTCATCCTCTATCTTCTTTAACCAGACTTCGGCCGAATGCCTTCTAGCCACCTTAAAGGCTTTAACAATGGACATTTTCCCATATTTTGCCAGCAGGCCTATAGCGCCTCCTTGCTTTACATCTTCAATTATGCTAATTGGAATTAATTCAGCATTAACCAATTTTGCAAGATTCACTGCATAATTGGCCCCCCTAAAAGAGATCTATGTTCCGTCAAGAAGAACTAAAATTTTTTGTATAGATACAGAATCCACCTTAATGGAAACTGTGGATTTTGTAATCAAATTTGTTTTTTCAACGGTATTGTCCATTATACTCATTCTCGTTCGCTCCTTATCGTCTTGTATTTACTCATATACTCTAGATGTACTGACTAAGACTTTAATGCTAGTAACAGTTGTTACTTACCACCACCAATCATTTCGTATTTCTAAAGCTAGAATCTTATTTCTGAATTTCAAGATAGACTTATTTTAGCAAAATTAATTCCTCGGGTCTTTAAACTTCGAGATTTGAATCTTGAATGTATTGGATTCTACTTCTTCGTATTTAGCTTTAAGCTTTTGGGTTTTATTTAGTCCCTATTTGTTTCCGATTGAATTATCAACTATTGTCAGGTGCATTCACATTGACGATTCGATTTTCTTTAATATGCTAAAATCCGATGGTGATGCTATTTATGATTTCTTATCAACAGAGCTTACAAGATCTTTTCAATAATTGTCGAGAATATTACATATGGATTATTTCCCTCTAGACAGATATCGTGAAGTAACCTCCACTATTCTTTCAAAATGGGGGTATGATTAATGTCCAGCTTCAGGACGAAAAATTATTCATCTCTTTCTAAGATTACGAAGCTGGTCATTTACGTGCTAATAGTTGAAGTTGTTGTAGAATTAATTGTTATAACATCCGATTATTCTGAAATTCGACTAATGAACTCAGTTTTAAACAATGAGTTAGAATACTCAGAGAAATTAAGTCAAATAGAAATAAACGATTATAGAGTATCCATAATTGGCACTATTGAGTTTCCTCTCTTGATCCTGTCTTCTATTTTATTCTTTTATTGGTTCTACAGAGCTTATAGAAATTTAGAGAGCTTGGGGGCTCTGGGTTTAACATTTAACCCTAAATGGGTTGTAGGATATTTCTTTATACCTTTTCTCTGCCTATGGAAGCCTTATGAGGCCCTAAAAGAAATTTGGAAGGTTAGTGATCCTTATAATACGTCAGAAGATTACATGTGGCGATCAGCGAAGGTCTCGCGTGTTTTGGCATTCTGGTGGATAACGTTTGTCTTATCAAATATGACAGGAACGTTATTATTAACAGGAGCGTTCCGCACTGAAACTCTGGAGGACTGGATCAGATTAGATATGTATGACATAGCTGCCTCGATTGCAATCATGATCTCTGACGCCATTCTAATATATATTATGAAGAAAATAAGCTCCAGACAAGAAATGAAAAATAGCAATTTATCTCTAATAGCATAATTTTAGAGGCGTTGAGAGAACATCTATGATGAACAACAAAGCAAATGATACAATTGATGATGTAACCAATTATCGAACGCTTTAGTCGAGTTTGGAATAATTTCATATGCAATACTAATTGCGACAAGCCTTATACCATTTATGCACGCATATTTATCACAAAATAGTAATGAAAACACTATACTTCAACACTTAATTCTTGGAACGATTCTTTTGCTGTTAGTTGTAACAATGTATTTTACTAACGAAAGAAGAGGAAAGAACTCACATTCTGGCTTAATCAAATTAGCTATATTACCAGAAACTTGCCTATGATAATGGAGCCTTATTTTGTTTCCATTGAAGATTACTCCAAGAAACTCAGAGAGATGCTAGAGCTTGGAGAGATTAGATAGAATTCTCATTATGAGAATTAAGTTAAATTAGATGTCATTACTTGCGTATAGAAAGTTCTAATAATAAGAACTTTCTATCAAACAACGAAGAATCCAAATTGAGGAAGTACCAAATTCTAATCTTGATTGGCTCAATTCTAGTGATATCTACATCGAGTTACTTTTTTTTCACAGGGCCTGTTGTTACTTGGAGTCCACAAGGGTGGGTGGAAAATAATCGAACGTTAGAGATGAATATGCAACAGATTCCGATTCTGGTGGTTTATGTTCTTTTTCCGTATGCCTTGGCTACGATAATAGCATTTGCTGTGAAAGGGTACACAAAAATCATAGGTATAGGTATAATCATTCTTGCACTTTACACATGGGGGACTCAATACGATATAACTGGGTATTCTATCCTAGGAACGATAGAATTTGGACTATTTTTGGC
This sequence comes from Nitrososphaeraceae archaeon, assembly GCA_035250685.1. Lineage (GTDB taxonomy): Archaea > Thermoproteota > Nitrososphaeria > Nitrososphaerales > Nitrososphaeraceae > TA-21. The sequence goes on from DATFEX010000082.1 coordinate 4,297, forward strand.
CGCCGGAATATTGGCAATTCTATATAAATCAAGATTGAGTGTATCAACTTAATTATTACGACTAAAAAAACCATTCATTTTTTAGTAACAATAGTATATAGATTCAATAATACGTTCAGTTATTCAGGCGTCGGTACCCGTGACGTTATCGGTTCTAAATTAGGATTCTGATATAGATATGAACTACTAAGCTATAAGCGTACATTTCGAGGAACTTGAACTTTAATGGCACCTAGAAGCAGATATCCACTCCAGAATATTTATCTGTATTTTCCAAGAAAGACTCGTTCAACTCCAAGGAGCTATTGCTAGTGTTTCGTCAAACAAGATTATTGCCTCGTCATAATCACCCTTATCATCCAGTGCTGTCCCCTTATTGGTCAAAGCTTCTGTCAATTCCCAGTATGATGTAGTTTTAGTTATTCCACATGCTCAACGTAAGAAGTAGATCCTTATTTAAGATACCTCCATTAACTTCTAAATTAATATATCAGAATAATATTTAGGGTTGTTGTTTATAGTTTAAAACTAACACAAAAGTTTTTTTCACATTGATTTTTTGGCAAAAAGCAGCATTTCTTTCGAACGTGATATCGCTAGTGGTATTTGGTTACCACTGTACAGGATATCTTTTTTGCGTTTCATACATCTGCAACTGCGTGCGTACTTCTTTAAGAAAATCGTGTAAACCTATCGGTTTTTGAACAAAGCCATCAATAATTCTCTTTTTAGTATATTCTTGCAATCTTTTGTCTTTGAATCTAAATGCGGCTGTTATTAGTATCGTTCTTACAAGTGGATTTACATCTTTTATACTTTTCAATAAATCCATGCCATCCAAGCGTTCCATCTTAAAATCAGATATGACCAGGGCATAAGCGTAATCAAATTCTTGGAAATGCTTTAGTGCTGATAAAGGATCCCTGAAGGTAAGGACAGTTATTCCAGAAAACCCTTTTAATGCTTCATGAAAAAATAGAATGTTACTGGGATCATCATCCACTATACACACAATTCTATTACTTGTAGACATTATTAGTTCCTAAAGGTGTAGACATAACTACAATTGATGTTGATATTAATTGTTAATAAGGATAACGAAGAAATTTTACTGATTATTTAATATTGATTACGCAACTTGGAAGTTAACTCAAGTTAACATTCTTTCCGCTTCAATAACTTTACTAATTAAAATGAGTATTTAATGAGTAGAAAAAAATGGTATGTGGGGTTTTTACGGAAGTTCTCCGTTTACTATGTCGCCTAGATCGGATGGATTCTTGTTACCAGTATTTTCTTCAGCGAAATTTCCTAGACCCTTACGAGGTGTATCGTGATCTGCATCACTCGGATCTGGATTACTGGAGTGTTCACCTACTGATTTGCCATCCTCATTTGCTGCTTTCTTTGTGCTTTGCCCCCATCCATCACATGGGGTCGCACTGCATTGTGCTGCACTAACAGTGTTCAAGGTCACTACTAAACTGCTTGTGGCAATTGTGAATGACGCGGCAATAAGAAATATTGCAAGAACATTTCGGGTATTCAAGGTAGCGTTTTGTTTGATCTAGAATTATATATGAATTACTTGTCTTCTGATAAGTGATCAAACGATAAGTAAAATTCTTATAGTATACTAGTAACGAAGTTTTAAACATGAAGTTCGTAAACTCAAAAAGAACGTTGTCTTTAACAGCAGCATTCATGGCTATCAGCGCTATTCTCATAGCAGGAACAAATAGTGTTTTGGCCCAAAACAGTCCTAACGAAGCAGACTTTAAGATAAAAGAATTTGGCATTAAAGACGGAAAACCTTGGCTAACTGTCGAAGGAAAAGCTGGTGCGTCTACACCTCAAAACGTAAGTCAGATATATGCATATGCATTCGTAACTGATAAGGGTATTTTTGCTGTGACATCTCATGGAATCGAGGACAGTTCAGAAGTAGAAAACGATACTCAATGGCACTCACATGGAGTAACCCTAGATGACAAGAATTGCGTTTCAAAACTGAATGAAGACGGTGATGCTGAGGTCACTGATACGGTTGGCGTTACCAATACTAATGCAACAAAAGTCGAAAAGGTAATGACAGCACAATTGGGTATCAGTAATGCTGACGCGTCAGTATGTGTTGAGAAAGTATTCGACTCCAAACCCTAATTTTTTTATTTTTATTGATTAGGGACATCGAAGTTCAAAGTAATTTGTTGAAAGGCGGCGTGACGCTATATTGATATGTAGGACCTTGATTTCTTTTAGCTGATACCATGGGTAAAATAAATTATTTGAGTGACCATTATGTTTGATATTTTTTCAGAAGACTTATCTGGACAACAAATACCAGAACAGGATGTGGAAAAAAAAGAAATCACATTTTCCAACAAGTCGGAGTCTTATTGTATTTGCTTTATAGATGTGATTGGTTCCTCACACATTACGTCCAGTCTACAGAGTTCAAGAAAATTAAAGAGTTTTTATGCGGTTTTTATCAACGAAATTGCAGCGATTATAAAGGATTACGGCGGTAAAATACTAAAGACAGTCGGTGACGGTATCATTTTTTTCTTTCCTGAAACACGTAACGTTGCAAATAAAGAAGCTTTCAGAGACGCAGTAGAATGTTTGCTTAATTTGATATCTTCTCGCGATGAAATAAACGATAAGCTACATAGAGCCATCCTTATTACCATTTCATATAGAATTAGTGCAGATTATGGTAAACTGGAAGTGGCTCAGTCAGGAGACGTAAATAGTTCCTATGATCTTTTCGGACCGACTCTTAACTTTTGCAATAAAATCAACAAAAAGGCACCCCCAAATGGAATAGCAATCGGCGCTGATTTATGGAGAATTGTTAATTCTTTTCCCACAATAGCTAAGCGTCATTATTTTGAAGAAGTAAAGGAGCTAACGTGGAAAGAAAATAGATATTCCTATCCCGTTTATCTCCTGAGATCAGATAAGTCAATTGTGGTCGAAAAGTTGCAACAGGCAGCTGTGCCTCAACCATACAAGGAAAATGATTATTTTGAGCAGAAGCATCTAAATATAATGCTGATAGACGATGACCCAGATATTTCATTAACTTTTTCAGAGAATCTTAGGGCTTCTGGTATCGCTGTTGACTCGTTTACTAACTCTGAAGATGCTCTCAAAAATTTCATAAAGTCTCCTTACTGTCATTATGATTTAATTGTGACCGATATTAGAATGCCAGGATTAAATGGGTTTGAACTATATCATCAATTAAAGTCCTATGAGCCAAATATTAAATTCTTGTTTATTTCGGCGCTCAGTATTTCAGAGGAGATTATTTCTCTATTGCCTGAACTTAGCATAAGTCAGTTCATTACCAAACCCGTGGATCCAATTACACTCGTTAGTAGTGTAAAACAACATGCCAGAGCAATATCTTAGCTCCCCATCGAAAAAGTCCTGTTTGTTGAGGACAAAATACCAAAGCAGTCTTTATAGAATTTGAATCAACGGAACCTAAAAGTGGCCTCCAATTGTAATTCATACAATTAATTCATATGCAAACTGAAATTATTATATAATACTTGGTGCTTTGTAAGACACTAACCGTTCCAGTGTTTTAGGTGGGCCTGTTAAGTTTTTAGAATTGTTAATTAAATGACAATGCGTCGGGATTAGAATTCTGCATGTATTAGGGTTCTACTACCTGGTATTTAGCTTTTCTTATTCTCTCAATACTATCTTCCTTACATATACTTCGCAAAAAGTCTATGCACCAATTTTATTACTAGCCTCCCTCTTTGATTGGTCATCCAATTGTTTTATATTATATTAGAGAATAAATCTTAAGACAAAAGAACTGCTGGGCTTGATTGCTTTCGTTTATTTTGCAATCAAATTAACTTATCATCTTTTGTCAGTTTAATTGCGATTTTCTACAATACTATTCAAAAAACCTTAACTGGTTTGTTTACGATATTAATTTGGAAATGTCAACTGCAGAAGTAAAGCCAAAAAAACTGAAATGTGAGATATGTGCAAGGATTTTTGAGACTCCAGAGATGTTGAGTTATCATAAGTCAGTAGAACATGGACAAGACAGGTAAGATTGCTGCCGGAGCGATCGGAGATGGTGGATAATCCTTAAGAGTGGTCCAGGGAATCTTATCTAGACGGTTTTTTCTTTAATATGCTTTTCTAAAAGATCAAGAAGCTTGTTAACCTTGTCGATTCTCATTCTGTTTTTCACCTGGGAGATAAGCTATGCACAATAAACTTCATAAAAGCTTGAAGGCCTTCTGTGACCCGAACCGCGAGCGATTGGACGTGCTACCTGAACTACTGTAAGAATTATACGTGCATTTTATTGCACTATTTATGGGTCAACTTTAATTTTGTATGTTTGCCAACATTAGATAATGTCAACAGATCAAAAGGATAAGAGATTAGTAGAGTTCTTGGAAAACGGAAAGGACTGGGAACGAAAACAAACTAACATCCCTGGAGTTTTTCTCATACGATTACCGCAGTTTAGGAGTAGACCCGCGTGTATTGGTGTTGAGCTTGATGTGCTAAACCGCGGTGGCGGTAGTAGTAGAAGAAGAGGCATTATCCTGAGAACAAACGATGAACTTAAACAGTTACTGGATGTTGTAACAAATAAGAAACTTGGAGATTTGACGTCCTCTATTGAAAAGATAAACCCAATACCACAGGCCAATATGGGAGCTAAACTAGATAGTGAAATATTTGAAATTTAATCCTCCGGCTCTTATATCATAATCCAAGTTTAGTCGAATTCCAACACCAACAGACTAAATTAAACAAAGATGAAAATTCAAGCAACAAGAACAATAGAACAGAATATCTATACACGCTTAGAGTTCACTTCCCAATGGTAAGTTTCACGAGGCTTGGAATTCCCATAATAGCCTTAGAGTTCACTTCCCAATGGTAAGTTTCACGAGGCTTGGAATTCCCATAATAGCCTCATTGATAGTGGGTGGTCTTATTAGTTTCATACTTGTCTTTAGTTTCTATCCTGAAAAACACGAAAACGTCCAGGTGGATGGTAAATGCTTTGAATTAAAAGGAACTGCACATAATACTTATACCCATCTTTTGGCACAAAGTAAAAAAAATTATTTGGAGAACATGACAAGTGATATTATAGATCTGAATTCAATTATACCAATAACATTTACCTGACAAAATTCCGAAATCTACAAATTCATAGACAAACATAATATATCTGTTACCTCCAAACAGAATGTTATCTTTTACCCAAATATCAATGGAAGCGTTATAATAGGTAATGTGCCAGGAACCACGCTTTCATCTATTATCAATGATATAAGTGTAAATGACTTAATGCCGTCGTCAAAGTCAATTCTAGGAAGTATTTCAATTATACCAAATCCCCAATTGACGCAAAAGAATTTTGAGAACGCTTCTCTATTACAGAATCAATTTGTGCAAAATGGACTGCGAACGATAGTAAAGAATTCAGAGGACGTTACCGAGGCAGAGTGTCGATACCAACCCCGACAATCCTGATATCATTACTTAATCAGATTCTCTAAATCATGAAATTTGCTCCGCTTGAGAAATCAGTTTTCCAATATCTTGTTTAGCTGAAAGAATTCCCTGCCACGCATCGTGCTTGCGAATAACATCGGGTGAATTTGTAATGGTAAAATCAGAAGGAAGAATGTCATCTATTTTCTCCCAATCTATCGGCATTGAAACATTGGCATCTGCGGTTGGTCGTAGAGAATAAACCGAGGCTATTGTTTTTCCCCTTGCATTTTGGTTGTAATCAAAGAATACCTTTCCCTTTCGTTTCGATGTGCCCCATTCGAGAGTTACTTTTTTGGGAAACTTGCTAGCCATTGTTTTTGCTATGGCTTGTGCAAAACTCTTAGTCTGATCGTAAGTATAGATGTTTGAGACAGGAACATAAATATGAATTCCTGACTTGCCCGACGTTTTCACGTAAGATTTAATTTTTAATTCCTTAAAAATATTTTTCAATTCAAGAGCTATGTCTACGGCTGCTTTGAAACCGGCTACGTTGTATTGCGGCTCCTCCCCTTTTTTTTCTTTACCCGAGTAGATATAGGGATCTAAATCAAATAGGATAAAGTCGGGAAAATTAAGTCCACATTGTTCTTCATACAACTTTGTCGAACTATTGCAGCTACGAAGGTCATTAATCCTGCTATACCAAGGATGCATCTCGATGCAACCCAGATTTGCTACCCATAGCAACGTTTCTTTGTTGTTACATATTATGTAGTTAATACTATCTCCTCTGTGTTCTGAATGAATTTTCGCTGTGGCTACAAAATCGGGTTTCTTCTGATCCCAGTCTTTTTGATAAAATGACTTACCCATAATTCCATTGGGATAGCGACTCAACGAGAGCGGCCTGTCCTCTAAATGTGGCAAGATAGCTTCACTTACTTTTTCATAATAATCTATCAGGTCGCCTTTTAAAAAAGCTGGATGACTTTTTGTCGCCTTCCAATACACCTTTTTTGTATTAGTAACTGCCATCTTATCGGTATATACGGGAATTTTGTTTTTCGGTCTGGCTAATATATTAGGATTTTTATATTTGGGCTCGTTACCAACTTGGGAAAGGCTTTTGATAGGGTTATCTGCCTCTATAACGCATTCTTGTGGGTTCTTATCCTCTCGAAGTCTCATGAATACGGGGGCCCGGAGTATACCATCAGGAGTCCACTCATCAAACTTAACTTCTGCGACGAGAACTGGCTTTAACCACATGGTTTCTCTATTCAGGTAAGGAACTCTGTCTACGGGCCTAGATTTTGCTTCATTTTCTTTAAGCTTTGAATATATTTCCGTCAGAGTTTGGTCATTAAAACCAGTTCCCACATGTCCTGCGAATCTTAATTTGTTTTCACTGGCGGAATATACGGCTAAGACTAAAGAGCCAAAGTGATTAGCACGGCTTCCCAAACCCTTTGTGTATCCAATTACAACGCAATCTTGAGTTTTTGTATTTTTTATCTTAAGCCAATCCCTGGATCGAATGCCCTCCCTATAAACACTGTCTTTATGTTTTGCAACAATACCTTCCAGCTTTAACTCTTTACTACTCTCTAGTATTTGAATTCCTTTTTCTTCGATAAATTCTGATATTTTGATAGTGTCGTTAGTCTTCAAGGTCGAAGAAAGTAAATCTCTTCTCTCCAAATATCCGAATCCCTCAAGATTTTGGTTCCCTTTGTAGAGAAAATCAAAAACGTAATACGTCGAGGGATATTCTACAGACAATGCCATAATCTCTTGAAGGCTTTGAACGTGCATTCTCTGCTGATGTGTATGAAAATCCGGAACACCTTGCTCGTTTAAAACCACAATTTCTCCATCTAAAATAGCAGATTTACAGTCTCTGAGACTAAGCTTCGCAGCACTTACCACCTCTGGATACCGTTTTGTTATATCGTTGCCGTTTCGTGATTGAATCTTGATTTCCCTATTGTCCTTAAAAAGGATCGCTCTAACTCCATCCCATTTGACCTCAAAGACCCATTCTTTACTGTCAAAAGCTTTTTCAAAAGGGTGAGCGAGCATTGGCCTCACTTTTTGGAATAAATCTATTGACGTCCCTGTTTCATCGCTAATGCGCCTTTTTGAAGAGGAAATATTTCTCTTTGAAGATTTTTTTCTAGCACCTAATATTGCTTCAGGTTCTGATTCCATCTCCGAATTCGTTTTACTGCTGAGAACAGATTCTGGACTGACCAAAGTCAGGTCATCTTCTGACACGTATTTGTCCTGAGCCTTGATTAGTAGCCACTGGTTTTCCTTTTTGGTCCTTACCAATTTAAATAGACCCTTTAGCTTGTTTCCGTATAACTGAACGGACACCTTTCCTACCTCCATCTGTTTAGTGATCTGTTCCTTGCTAGAGTAGCTACCCGTGTCCCATACTATAACTGTGCCAGCTCCATAGTTGCCCTTGGGTATTGTTCCCTCAAAAAGCAGGTAGTCTAAAGGATGGTCTTCTACTAATACTGCCAATCGCTTGATTTTGGGATTCATTGAAGGCCCTTTGGGAACGGCCCACGACTTGAGAACGCCATCTTCCGACTCAAGTCTAAAGTCATAATGAAGTCTTGTAGCGTCATGTTTCTGAACCACAAAATTTCTCAGCGTTTTTTCTGTAAGCTGTTCGGTTCGCTTACCTTCTGGTTCGTTTGTCTTGCGGAAATTCCTTTTTTTATTGTATGCAGAGAGCAGCGATCTAGATTTTATTCCCCAACACCCCTAACAATTTTGTTGGCTTCCCAGCATCCATCCTTCTTAAATATAGTTTTAACTTCCAACCTGAAGTGCAGTGAAACGAAGACAAAAGTATACTAACCATCATTTACTTAGTTCTTGTTTTCTATACTGGCCTTTAGAGCCTCAAGGAGGTCCTTGGTTGGCTTGGCCTCTTTTGGAGCCGATGAAACAAATTTTTTGCCTTTACTTTTTGCCTCTATGAGCTTTCTCAGTTCTTTTATATAAGTGTCGGAATAGTCACCAATGTCGAATTCCTTGCTACGATATTTCTGCACCAATATTTTGCCGAGTGAAACTTCCTCAGGATCCAATTTGGCTTTTATGTTACCCATATCTGGTATTTCGTCTACGGGCTTCATATCATCCAGATAATTCAGGACATGCATGACAAGGCCTCTCTGGTAGGGCCTTAATGCGACTACGCTTTCCCTATCTTTGATAATTACTTTACCGATAGCAACTAATTTATTGTCATTTAATATTTTCACTAGCAGTGCATATGCTTTTTCGTTACCTTTTTTTGAATCTGTAGCGGCGTAGTAACTATTATCGATTAATATAGGGTCCAGTTCATTATAGTCTATGAATTCTTTTATATCAATGGAATGAGTCGTCTTCAGTTTTACTTTGTTTAGTTCTTCCTTTTCGAAAACCAAGTAATTGTCTTTTTCTATTTCGTATCCTTTTTGTATCTCAGTGTAGGGGACTTCTCTTTCTTCTTCAGGACACCATTTTTTATATCTTATTCTATGACCATTTTGACATAGTTGATTAAAGACATATTCTCTACTGTTGATGGTAGTGTAAAGTTTAATGGGGATGCTTACTAATCCAAATGATATATTACCTTGCCACAAACTTCTAGCTGGCATGTAATGTAGATGCCAACAAAGATTATAAGATTTAGCACATTTAGAAATTCCAGGTTCTCAAATTTTTGTTGATTCCATGACGAACATGGCATTTTGAACAGTTTATGAAAAGCTAAAATATATCAGTTTCAATTAAAAATCCAAGTTACACTCTACAATAAAATGTGAATATATGATGAATAGGGATAAAACATGCACATATAGCTATTTTGTCGTGCTAGTTATCTTGGTCATCTTTAGTATATTTTTTATACCAATCGTGCAGCAGTCGACAGTTGCTAATCACGGAAAGGAGATAGATCTCGAGTTTAGTGACGCACAATTTTTTATATTGCCAGAGAAAAACATACATCAAGTTAAGTTCACTGCTACCTATTCTGTTCTTGACGCCGACACGGTTGGTAAGCAAATTAATGGAATGATGCAAATATCTACAGATAACGGAACTTTGGTTAAGACAACTTCAATTCCAAATGGATTCAGGGCAGATAAAATTGGATTTCAGCAGTTCGTTACCAGTTTACCATCTACTTCCCCTGAATCTATTATTGCTACTGTCTTGTTCACTGATTTAAACAAGACTTCTGCACTGTCAAATTCTATAAATAGAGATTTGGTCCTGAATAAAACACAATAATATTCCCTTCCCTTACTCAACTATTATTTATTCTGGACTTTTTTGCACTCCGGAGCAGGTTGCCAGAATTGCACTTGACGAGGATGTCGACGTTGTGGCTATGAGCCTCTTGAATGGAGCTCATATGAGACTTTTTCCCAAAGTAAAATCACTATTACAACAGCAAGGCGGGAAAAACATACTGGTTATCGGAGGCGGCATAATACCACAACAGGACAAAAAGATACTTGAAAAACAAGGAATCAAGGGAAATTTTGGACCCGGAACTTCATTGAAAGAGCTTATCGCATTTATAAGAACAGAAACTAAGAAGACTTCTTAGTTTCTGATTTATAGCGGCTTTTCTGGATATAGATATATTAGTCGTGTAAGATTGACGACGCTTCGCTGTGCATTATAGCGCAAAATGTCTTTAAACTTTTTTGTTCTTATCATCTTGAAGTTCTTGCATGATTCAACAGCCCGAGCAAAAAAATTATCTTTTAAATTTGGGACAGAAGCAGATCATACATCCAAGCGAATGATCCCTGCCCCAGTGTGCATACCAACTGTGACTACAATCAGGATTTAAGCAAATTTTATTAAGTTTTCCGTGTTCGCTCATTTGTTCCTAGTCTTAATTATTATAAATAAACTTTGCATATGGTGACATGCGTTATCATAAGGGAGAAAGGGCTTTGTTATGTTACAAATACAAACTTAAATTATTAATGAATCGAATGTCGTGTAGTCAAAGAGTATCTGGAAAGTAAACGCTTAATAATTCGAAAGAGCTGCCCGCGTCGGGCCAAAACGTCTTGCAGGGCTCATGAAATTCAATCTTTTCCATTTAGTATACAACTTTATGTTTTGTACACTCGTCACCTACTACATCAAGTCTGAAAAAATCTTGGCATTGACTAATTGCAATGCCATTTGGTTGGTTGAATGGCTTTTTAATAAATGTTTTTCGTAAGATGAATATGATGTTCTCTTAGAGCATATTGAACAAAAGCATTCCTGACTAAAGCAATCCCGACACAACGATGCCGTTCTTACAGGCCGATCATATATTTTCACTTTACCTACGAAAACAATTCTCTTGTCCTTTGCGCAACTGTCACAAATGTCAACCTGAAACATTTCTTTTTTGACATCTTTTATTTTCAGATTCCAAA
>DATFEX010000083.1:0-6890 GCA_035250685.1 Nitrososphaeraceae archaeon
TGGAGTTCATTGAATTTTTCCCATTATGACTGAGACCAAGATTACGCCTAAAATCACTATGGTTATCGCTAAAATTACACGTCTAAATACAATAAGATTCAATTTGTATTGCCTACCTGTTGTCACTTTACAGTTAATACCGGACAATCAGCCAGCCTTACCACATCTGAGGTTACACTGCCCAATACAAAACTCTTGAGTTTAGAGCGTCCTCTGGGTCCAACAACAATCAAATCAATGTCTTTATCTTTGGCGTAGTGAGCAATGGCGTCTGCAATTTTAATTGAAGCGATAATCTCAGTCTTGACTTTTACAATACTATCTTTCTCTCCTTGTTTGTGTATTTTCTCCAATATTTTCGAAAGATATGCTTGCGCTTGCTTTTTAAAATCAATGACATGACTTTGAGGAGTTGGAGTTTCAAAATTCGTATCTGTTCTAACTACGTAAAGAACTACTAGCATAGCATCATAATCTAACGCTATTCTAGTTGCATAATCTACTGCCTTATCTGCTGATTTACTGGATTCATTTATTGCTACTAGAATTTTGGAAAATGTTTTCTTTCTTGCTGTTTTATCAGTTTTCAACTTGCTCATTATATTTTGTCGGCAGTTCCTATAAAGTGATCCTTTAATCTATATTGTGTAACCCATACGACTTAATTAGAATATTCATATATCGTTTGTAATGTTTCTTTAGAAATTGTAAGGACCAATCATCATAAAATCAGCCTGAAGTAGACCACCAATAAAAGAACTATTTCCGTTAGGGCTCAATTGTAGCTTTGGCAAATCTATCTGCTACTTCAGTAACCTTTACCCTGACATTGTTTCCAATTTTGCCATTTTCAACGAATATGATAAATCCTTGCACCCTTGCAATACCATCTCCTTTTCCAGTAATTTCATTAATAACTACCTCATAAATCTTATCAAGCTCAACTGGCTTTGTAGGTTCACTACGCCTCTTTAGTTTCCTAGGTGCATCACTTTCATAACTTTTCTTCCTGTCACGACCGTGATCTCTGCCAGGACCGCCACGACCGTGATCTCTGCCAGGACCGCCACGACCGTGACCTCTGTCTCTATTGTAGCTCATCTGTATTTAGATTGGTGATTTTCCCAATATATAGATAAGATGTTGATAGGTTAACGTCATTCGATATAAGGGCATGATGAGACGTGACGAATTACTATGCCTAACATTTAAAAACTATAATCGACTGCGTTAATTAGTTCGTTATGAATAATTGCTTATGAAGTTTTTATCGGATTATAGGTTACCATTACAGGGAAGCGGTGAAAAGGGCGAAGAACTTGGATGGATTATTGCCGGTTGGACTCTGGAAAATTAATCGAATCAGCCGAAGAGGAAAATAGTACTTCTACTGATACACCCTAAGTAGCCATAATTATAGGCGCTAGAGATGCAAGTAGTTCTAAAACGTTGGAAGCAAATTGTTTTGACGATAGCTTAGAGTAATAAACTATGATGCCAATAAACATAGTAATGAATAGAGTAACAGGCATAGATCTTATCGAACAGAAGGTAGGAGAAGCAATAGGGCTAGAACAGGCCGCTCAGAAGGTAGTTTATCAGTTTCAATCAAGAGGATTATTCAGGACAGAGAATGAGAGAAAATTCATGAATATAAGGCAAGAGGCATCCGATCATGAGCAAGAAATGAATGATCTGCTAAAGAACCTGTCCGAATCACTGGGTGTTAACGTACAAAAAATTAAGGCAACAGCTCAGAAAACAACCGCAAAGGCAATGAAAATGAGGGATGCTTATTTAGGAGACAAGCCAGATCGTCAGGAGGCTCTTGAGTTTCTTTGTTTGGCAGAAGCAGCCGAGGTAATTCATTATGAAGTCCTACGTTCATTATCCAAAAAATTCAAGGCTAAAAATTTCGGAAAAAAAATTAAAAGTATTTTAGAGGAAGAGAAAGAACACTTAAAATTCTGTACAAAGCTTGTGAAAGAAAATATTGTAGAACAAGATTAGAATTCTTTATCAGAACTATTTTTTTGTCGCCTTTATGAGAACATAATCTATATCCCCTGATAGAGATAGTTGTTTCATCTTGAGCGCTGATCGATACACTATTCTTTCGGTAATATCTAGAGCAATTTTTTTCAAAAATGATCTATCCTTGTCCAAAACATTCTTTCTGAACTCATTTCTGTCTTTAATATAAAAATCTGTCAATGGAATATATACTGATTTACCTATTCTAAGGACATCTTTAACCACAAAATGTTCTTGTGAAAATACTGATTTTATTTGTTCGAATTCATAGTGTTGAGATGCCCATGTCAATGATAAGATTCCCAATACTCTGAGATTTCTTAAAGAATTTAATACCTTAATTCTGGACATTCTATTAGGTCTTGGAATTGTTATTACTGGGATTGCTACAACTATCAATCCAGTATTTTTTAATACTCGGTGTGACTCTCGAATAAACTCTAAAAAAGATTTAAAATGTTGTGCTGACTCTAGGGCAATAATCCTGTCTGTAAAAGAATCGCCAAATGGAAGACATGTTGCCGTTGCGTTAACTCTTGACAACATAACACTCTCGTCATTAGTAATATACTTATCATTAGTAACCTCTGTTTTAACTGAGGATTCCAGCAGCAGTTTGTTGTTATGACCGTTCTTACCGTATAATGCAAGCGATATCTTCAATGCTTGGTAGTTAACATCTATGCAAACAAGACTCTTAATGAACTTGTAATCTAGGTTCCATTGCTCTGCAGGACCTGAGAGGCCACTTCCAACATCTAGTACATTTTTTGCAGTATCAAGTTCTGCCAGGTTTCCAGTAAGAGTGCATAATGCTTCCTGTGCTTGTTTAATACTCGTGGATTCTTGAGTCCAATAACCAAAATTAATCATGTTTGTCCGAGACAAAATGCGCGCATACGAAATGAATGCTTGGTATATATTTACAACGGCACGTTCATCCCGTCTAAGTAGCGATAACAGTGTATTTATTGCATTTCGCATTACTGTTTTGCCTGTAAATAGGATCCTTATGAATACCTTTTCATACCCAAAATATCATTTCAGTTTTAGTTAAGGTTTCAAATTCACTTGTAAACCGTTGGGATGCAAATTGTTATCAATTTGCTTCCAACTAGACTACTGACAATATTGGAGAATTTTTCTGACTCGTCGTTACCTCCGCCGTAATCAATCTTAAAAATGTGGTTCTTGATACCGTAAATCTATAGACAAAATTTTTTCATTCTGAATGTCTAGCTTTCTAATATTTGCTGTATTAGTTAAAATAACTTCTTTCTAGATTTAAATACATGTATTCTTCTCACAATAAGGTTTATGGCTAAATAAGAAAAACATGAGGCTATAATAGAAGCTATTGTTGCAGCCTGTACTGGCTGGTACTCTATTTTCAACAATTCAAGGAGAATAACGAACCTTGATACATTATTGATAATATCAAATATAGCATCGGCAAATATCATTTTAGTAGCTATTTGCTTTAAAACATCAAAGTTCAGTTTTCCAGTAAATCTTTTTGTATATTTCTTCTTATTATCAAGATGAAAAAGAATGACAAAAATTACTTTAGAGGCGATGAACCCGGATATTACAGTCAACGTAGAAGTTGTATAATCATCATTTGAATATTTGGTGGACATATATGCAACTATTATACTGACTATAAAACCGACTAGACCTGAAATTAACAAATTCTTATTGAGGGATATGGTGTTGGCATACTTTCCATAAAATTCTGTAAGGTAATTTGTTATTTTGCTACCCGGACTTCCTTTCAATTAATAGTCTATATGACAAACAATCATTTATGGCTTTTAAAGGGAGTTTTCAAAGAGATTTGTTACTACTTTTATTATTCTTTACTAAAAGTCCATGGGGTTTACACTGCCTGATATTTGGCTTTTGATTGTTTGGTAAATGACGACTATCTGTCGGAGGAGCTATAACAGCTTTATATTATTTTATGACCCCAGCACGTATGTTAATATTCCAGGTAACTTGTTTTTTATCAAACTCCTCTCCCCACAAAGCACTCACTTCAGGTTTGACTATATCTAACGGATCCTGTTTGTTTTCAGAATAATACTTTTTTACTGACGACCAGGTGTTCATATAATCCCAGAGTTGATTCAAATTCCAATGCAACGTTGTCTTAAATGCAGGAACAGAAATTTCCCTAAATGGAAAAGTGATTGTCTCATATTTTTCTTTGACATATCTTGCTTCTTTGTCCCAATAGCTGCCAAGAATGTCCCCGTCTACATCAAGCTTTTTAGTAATTTTATCTATTTGAGGATTTATTTTATGCATATCATAACTCCAAACTGCAATTATTCCGCCCTTTTTTCCAACTCTTTTGACATTAGAATAAAATTTATCGAAATCAAACCAGTGTAATGCCTGAGCTACCGTCACTATATCTACAGAATCGCTGTCAATCTCTGCATTCTCGGCCTGAAATACCTTGTATTCTATGTTTTCTCTTGCAAAGGCATATTGAATCTGATTCCTACTTGCATCACTTGCGATTACTTTATTGAAATATTTAGCAAGACCTATGGCTGCCTGTCCATTTCCGGTCGCGCAATCCCAGGCAAGATTGTTTTGTGGAGTTACTGTAGATAGGAATTTAAAAAGTGATTGGGGGTAAGTTGGTCTAGAATAAGAATAATTCTTTGATTGAGTAGAAAAATTATCAATAAATCCTTCTGGCATTTGATTTGTTCTTCCATTCTAATTATTAATCGTTTTTTTCTTGATTTTTAATTTGGGAACTCTTCAAAATAAAATGAAAATACTCAAGGTATTTGGTGTACACTAATTCATTTGGCAGTCAATTACGACTGAATATTCATTTGAAATATTCTTAATCGTACTAGATACTTATTCATATCTTACCAATGTTCTTCTAGTGGCATAAAGAACAAACTACTGATAATTACAATTCCAGCAAGCATTCCTATAATACTAATGTTTGATTTTATATATTTTATTGGTTTCATATGACTACTTCGCATACCCACTATTACTATCATTGTGATCATTGAAGCTGAAAACTTGGACTCAATTATGATTTCTTACCACAGCAGTATTTAGGAACAAATGTCAGTACTGGTAAAAGTAGAATTTTTTTTGTTTCTGCTCTAGTAAACGATGAGAATTATTATACAACTATTTAACCTTTTCATAACAACCTAGATCATAATGGCAACATTCGAAATAGATGACCCGGCAGTCATTTTTGTAATAGGTCTAGTAATTTCAACGGTCATAATTTTTGCTGTGACCGCGTTATTTAGAGGAAGGCCAAACATAGGAAAAGCATTCATAACAGCTCTAGTAGGAACGCTTGTTTGGGTTGTTACATATTATCTCTTTGGCCATGGATTATTGGCAACAGTAGTCGGAGGCATAGTTTGGCTATTTGCATTGAGGGGAATATATGGTCTTAGTTGGACTAGATCTGCAATTATTGCTGTTATTATCTGGATTGTCTCCTATTTCGTAACAGTTGCACTTGGTTTACCTACCACGACTGGTCCGCTATGAAGTCCGTCATGAAATAGAATATAACTACCTGGCATATCTACATACATAAAGCCAGGATAGAAATGAAGCCCTTATTAGTAATATTCAATCCGCGGAGTATCCCAGAGTTTTACGAGGCCATCGAAAAGATAAACGGGATTTCTAAACTGTGGATTACATATTTTCCACAAGACGAAGCATACAGCAAAGCAAGAGAGTTCTTTCTCAAGAGCGACTACACTCATTTTATGATCCTGCCCGACGATCTTATTGTGACTCAAGAAGATGTTGATGCAATAGTAAATCATGACGAATCGTATGATTCCATATCTGGCTGGTGCAATAACAATGGCCGTGATGATACAACTATCGATACTAACATTTCGGCTTTCTTGCCTCCAGATCCGCCTCGCACAGCAACATATGAAGGATACCGTTGGTACAAGATAGCACAAATTGAATTGTTGCTATCGGATGTAAAAAATTCCGATGCCATAATTCCTGTATTGCATCAAGGGTTTGCTTTGTCACGTCTGTCAAGAAGACTTATTGAGCAAGTGCCATTTAGGACCGATGCGGGTTGCTGCGTTGATTCTTGTCTTTCGTTAGATTTAATGAAGTCTAAAGTTAAGTTTACTCAGTACGTTGATATTCGTATCAGAATGAAACATCTCAAGATTCCTCGCAGTGAATTGTTGGTAGGAAAGGAAAAGGCCAAAATGTTGCTTGAAAATTACTTACCCAAAGAGAGATGTTGATCGGAAGGACGTTTTATAACTCGGACATCTAATTTTCTTGTCTAATAGTAATCTCTTCTCTTGTAAACTATGCAATCCTAAATTCACTTAAGTCGAGGTGGATCTGATTTTTCAGATAGGCCGTCCGTATAACTTTATAGTTTTTGAATGTTTGTGAAAAGAACTATGTCTTATCCCTAAACTGAATGCAATTTAGGCTAACTTGCTCTGTTTTAATTAATTAAAGTTTTAGTAATGTTGAAATAATTTAGAAAAATGTATAATATATGACTAATTACAATAGGACGACCTTTTTCTTCGTCCTTTTGGCATTAGTTATTGTATTATCGATAATTTCTCCTCTTTCAATAAACAATGATGTTAACGCTAAATCGGAGCAGGGTGAAGAAAGTAGCAGCAACAAAGGCAATAACGGAAAAGGAAATGACAATGGAGATGACGGAGATGACGGAGATGACGGAGATGACGGAGATGACGGAGATGACGGAGATGACGGAGATGACGGAGATGACGGAGATGACGGAGATGACGGAGATGACGGAGATGACGGAGATGACGTATATGATACTA
>DATFEX010000084.1:0-5416 GCA_035250685.1 Nitrososphaeraceae archaeon
TCGGATATTTTCTTCTGATATTCATCTACTTTAATTGGATTTTTTTGTGTGAATAGAAATGGCCCGTATGCATAACTGTTATTTGGAGTAGGAACTTCAGGTTCTGAGGAAGAAATTAGAGAAGAAATATACGAACTGATACCATTAGTATCCTCATTTTCATCCATGTTAGATAAGAACTTGCCAATTTTTTCTGTATCTAATTTTCTATATCCAAAAGGCATGTGAGAGTTATCGTTAAACTTTACAGGGTCTACATCAACCTTCGCCCCAACTATCAGGGGCTTTGGCTTGTAAATGGAATCAATCTTTAGCTGCCAAACTTCATTGGGATTGCTAACAATAGCATCATAAAAGTTTCCATTTACCTGCGAAACAGAAACTACAAATTTCCAATTTCGTGCATTTGCAGAATACCTTTGAAATAGGTTCGATGCAAGATTGTTGCCTTCAAGTATATCCAATACAAATAAAATTTAACATACGGTAAATATGAGTTTTGTTCTTGCATCATTACAAAGACAAAATCTTTTATGTTTCAGAAGTTGTCAAAACAACAAATCGAGCAAGGTCATCACGGTTTACAGAGCACTAATTTACTTCGCATAGCATATCAATTTCTACGACGCTGTCAAGAGGAAGACTATTTGCCCCGATAGCAACTCTGGTATGTTTACCCTTCTCGCCAAATATTTCTAGTAAAAAATCCGATGCGCCATTGATAACTTTAGGATGATCCTTAAAAGAAGGATCACAATTTACAAAGCCTGTTATCCTAATAATTTTGGAAACCCTTTCCAAATTGCCTAAGAACTTATTGATTTGTTCTAGTCCGTTAATAGTACATTGTCTTGAAGCCTGCACTGCATCAATTATAGAAACATTACTTGGGACCTTACCCTTGTAATTTTCTGGCAAAGTTCCCTTTACCAGTGGAATTTGGCCTGAAACAAAAATTAGATTTCCGCTCTGAACTACTGGAACGTAAGAGCCTATGGGTTGAGGAGGGCTAGATAGTCTGATTCCGATGGAGCTTAATTTTTCTTCAATCATAGAAACATGTACATGAAACCAAGATTTTATTAATTATCCGCTTGCCATGGGATGACAAGTGTAATTAGACATAATCCAAATACTTTTAAGCACTTACATCAGGTAAATTGAACATGTCTTCCCACGACGACAAGATTCCATCTGGAGGAGGTTACTTCCACATGAAAGGTGTAGCATGGAGTATACTTGCGATGGGTTTATCTCTAGCAGTCATCATGATTGCATATGTAATGTTTGGGCACATTGGACCGTCTTTCTCTGCAGAGAGAATTAACGTGCAACAAGCAGAGTTGAGGAAAGAATATGGTTTACCTGCTCAGGAAATCATTACAAATCAGAGTGTTTTGCAAACTCCACCTTCTTTAAGGGACTTGAATCAAACGGCATCAAGTGGATAGATATTAAGCGTAAAAATTGGAATGTTTTTTCTATTCCTTTAGAATTTAGAGTAAGGTAGACAATCAAAAACCCAAGTGGGGGTAAAACATTTTTACATATTGATGTCATATATTTTTCCAATTGACAAGTTGTGATATATGTGGATCTAGATTTGGTAGTAAATCCTGTGTGATATGTTCAAAAATCGTTTGTACCTCGTGTGTGAATAAACAGGGGACAATCTGTAAAAAATGCAGTTCTCGAAAAATAAAAAATGTTTCATTTCTCAAGAAGAACCTACCATATATAGCACTAATAGTTGCTATGTGGTTCTTTGTATCAGGACTCTACCCATTTCCATATTTTATGTTAATAGGTACGCCAGTAGATATGGGGATTATCCAGCCAGTCCTAATTGCAACGACAGTCATGACAATTCCTTTTATCTTTATGTTATTTGCATGGAAGAAAAAATCAGAAAGAATGAGATCAGAGTAGTTTAATCTATTCAAGGAATGATTTTTATTGTTACATATCCGTGATTATAGCATGGGCGGAACTGGTTTGAATGGTGAAATAATATCTGGCATATCTATAACGGTGTTTGGTATCATGTTATTTGTTTATGGCATGATTAACGAAGTAGCAGCTATTCTAATCCCTGCCGACATTATGATTATTGCAATCGGTATAGCCGTGATAATAGTTGGAGTGTTTACAAATAGAAAAAACACAGTAATTCACTCCTAATTTGCCGACTTTTCTAAAAGCTTTAACATGTTGTTTGTGAATTTAAATGACTATTTGCCTAAAATTGGCCAAATTTGTTTTCTTGATAAGAAAATTTTAATAAAAGCAGCATAATACACTAGTAACTATGAAAAGAATAGAGGCAATTATTCCTCAATCAAAAATGTCAGATGCGTTCTCTGCATTGAAAGAATTGAACATTGGTGGTTTTACCTATTATGATTCAAAAGGAAGAGGTATGAATCCTCCTGCTGCAGTGCATTCAGGTAGAGGTACCTCCCTTTATACGCCCGAATTTAACCCCAACTTGACTATCTTTACTGTAGTTGATGATTCGCTTGTTGAACAGGTCGTGAACAAGATACTTGCAAGCACTAGTACAGGACTTGCAGGCGAGGGAAAAATTTTCATCTCAGATATAGATGAAATCATCGACATTGGAACAAAAACAAAAGATAAACCATAATAATTTTTAAAAATTATTTTGGCAAGATACTAAAAAATTAATTTTCAATACTTCTTTTCTTTTACCAGTGATTCTAGAGCCTGACTAATATTTAACGCTCCTTTATTTTTTGCGTAGTCCTCTAGTAGACTAATTTCTTCTTTTGAAAAGCATACATACATTTCTCGGTTTGAATTAGACATTATCTTAACGAATGTTCGGAATCTAATATATCTTTCTATGTTTGGTTCTGGCAACTTATCGCAGGTTTGATCAAAATTATCTGCCTGTTAAAATTTGTCAGATAAACAATTACAATGTTTTATTGTGTTTTTTAAGAAGCCATTTAACGTAAATAATGGATAAAAATCTCACAGGTAATAAAATGATTAGACGTTTATCATTCCGTAGTCTTTCAAGTAACACATTCTAAAAAAAGAGAATCAGCGCATTGTTTAAATCGAATTTATTCGATTAAATATCTGACTAATCTCTACGGTTCAGCCAAATACAAGATTGGTGCTTTTTCTTTCACCGGATAAGCACCAATCAATAATTGGAACAAATTCTATACATATTCACATAATCATTCGACAATTATATCACTGATTTTATACATGCTATTTTGCACATTTTTTCAAATGGTTGGTCTTTCTACCAACCGATTTATATTCATAACACCTTAAATCTAATAGTTAAACCGACATCGTTCCATGTATGATGTTCACTAAGCAGCCATGAATAAACAAAACATTATCTCATTTTAGTTCCCATATCTTGGTTACGGCATTACCCTTTTGATTTACTTCATTGGCAAAATACACCAACAGTTGATGATAGCTGGTCAAATACTCCTCCAGGGGTTGCATTAAAGAACACAATGCCATGGTTACGAAAATACCCATCTGGTCCCATATCGCCTAATCCCTGAATTCTATATGTAGCCACTTCGCATTGTAAATCCATTATCATTCCTTGACCATGGCTTCTTGATATACCATCAGCTCCAGATTCTACCATGACGGTGCCGAAATCTGAAATATTGGTAGTTCCTCTGTAATGACCGCCCCTACCCAGGAAATTTCCATAGCAGCCTTATCAGGTTCAGGGATTCTCATACCCGATCCCGAACTAAATACAACAATCATAAGATCTCCAATAGAAGCAGTAACATTTTCAGGTCGAAGAGTAGGATCAACTGTCATCATGTTTTCTGGTGGAGAAGCAAAAGAAATTTGCAGAGACGTAGAACTAAATGTAACCATCAGCCCGAGAATGAGTGCTGACCAAATTGTTAATTTTGTACTAACTAATTTCAAGTATTTCATATCTTAGAATATCTACACATTCATTTTATAAATCAGTTATCCAACACAAGTCACCATAGCCTGACCAAACTGTCAAATAAAGAAACGATATTACGCGTTTTGTCTTTTTAGTAGATTGATATGAAAGATAACCTAATTGCAGTACTAATCATACTTTGATATTATTTAGATCCGTAATCCAAGATAGGACATCGTTCTTTTCCAATTTTGAAATCTCAACTCTAGCTTGGTTTAATATTGCAATTCCATCTTCAGGATAAGAGTCTAGAATAACAATCCTGCTTATACCAACACTGATCGCCATTTTGCTACACTCAAGACATGGTGCAAATGTTGAATACAGAGTAGAACCCTTAGTGCTTCCCGTTCTGAAGAGTGCACACTGCATTATTGCGTTTGCCTCTGCGTGCGTGCAAAAACATCTCTCAAGATTTTCACCCGACTTTATCTTGTTATTCTGTTTATCCAAGCATCTTGGACAGCCACCATCAAAACAATTCTTAATTCCTGATGGCGTGCCATTATATCCAGTAGCTATTTGCCTATTGTCCTTAACAATCACACATCCAACTTGACGACTTAGACAATTTGATCGCAATTTCGCTATTTCAGCTTGTAACATGAAATAGGTATCCCAGTTGGGTCGATTTTTCATCCTTTAATGAGGGGATTTATGAATATTTAACATAATCGTTGGGTGAAGTAGCAGTAGAAGTAATCTAATCATTTAGTTGAAGTCTTCTTTTTCAAAACCTTCAACCGATCCTGACAATCCCATTTCCTTCAATGTTTCCTGAAACTCGTCCTTGTTCCCATTTACAATAATCCTCATTCTACCCAGCCCGTTTTTTCTGAGAATGTTTTTAGATTTCAAAAATTGTCTGACTTCCTTTACTGCGTTTAGTGCGGGATCAATGATCCTCAATGAAGGATACATAGATTCAAGATGCGATCTGATAAATGACAAATGAGTACTGGACAGAACTAACACATCCAAATTAGTATCCTCCAAACCTTCCATACATCTAGAAATTGTCTTAAATGTATAATTATCATCCCTAAGAAAAAGTCCTTTCTCTACAATCTCGATTATTTCTGACGCATCAAACTTTGTAACAAGTATGTTTTGTGGAACCTCCAATTTGATTTGTTCATAAAGCTCTCTGCTCCTTATTGTTCCCCTTGTGCCAAGAATTCCGATATGCTTCTTTTTAGTCATTCTTGAAGCTTCTTTTAATGGAACCGAGACTCCCAAAATTGGAATCGAACTCATAGATTTTATCTTGCTCAACATTTGTATCGAAGGAGTGATAGATGCAACAATGATTAATTTTGGATCAAAACTCGTTAAAGCGCTGACAGTTTCTGCCATTACTTGTTCTAGTTCATCTTTGGATTTCTGGCCATATGGAAAATTCTTTTTATCTGCAAAATAAATAATGTTTTCCTTTGAAATCTGACT
>DATFEX010000085.1:0-3143 GCA_035250685.1 Nitrososphaeraceae archaeon
ATTATACACCTGATATTGTAACTAGCTTGAATGGAAAAATTATGTCAAATATGTAATAAAAATAAAATTGAGGTTTATCAATTGGATAATGAAGTATGTTTTGATTGTTGGATGAAGCAAACTACTCCCAAGCTTTATTAGGTAAAATACGTAAGTCGGGATTTGAATTAGATTTCTAGTACTGAACTATAATGACCTTTTTGTTACTTACACAAAGTAAAACTAGGTTGTCTTTATTAGAACATTTCTTCGTTATAGTAATTATATTCTAGACGCGATATATATTCTATGTCCAATGATCCGATACAGTTGGTTTTATTTATTTGAAATTACCATAGGTAGACATTAATAGCATGATGTTGTATATGAATTAGTTTTATTAATATGCCTATGCTGATGTTAAAATGCAAGAACTGTGGGGAAGTTTTTCCCGGTGTTTACATAGCTGAAAATACGATAAAAGATAAGACTGATTCTACAACCTCACATGTCTGCTCTAGGGGACACAAAAATGATTACTTACCTGATGATTTTATGGACTGGTCCGGACCTGAGACATTCTGAAAATTAAGCAAGATGTTATACTAGTAACATATCCTGATGATTTCAGCCAACAGGAAGGAAAAGGCTTGGTGGAGTCATTAGGCAGTGTGAATATCGTAAAGTCCATTACTCAAAAAAACCTAAAGCACACGCAATATGGTCTGGGTTCTGGTAAAGTCGAAGAAATCAAAGAATTTCTTTTGCATACTAAATCTGACCAGATTATTGTTGATGAACATATGACACCTAAACAAATTTACAATTTAGAAAAGTCAACCGGTTTGAAAGTAATAGATAGAGAAAGGCTAATCCTAGACTTATTTAACATCAGATCAACCACGATGGAAGCAAAATTACAGATTCAGCTCGCAGAAATTAAATATGAATTACCGCGGATAAAAGAAAATGCCAGACTTTTAACTAGTAATGAGAGACCGGGAAAAGGGGGAAGAGGGGAATATATCGTTGACGTAAAATTTAGGGATCTAAAAAGAAGGATGGGATTCATTCTAGAAAAGTTGGGAGAATCTAGAAGAAAACGTGATCTTTACCATAATCAAAGAGTAGAAAACAAAATGCCGATAGTTTCCCTAGTAGGGTACACAAGTTCGGGGAAAACTACCCTCTTTAACTTGCTCACTATGGAAACCAGAAAAACCTCAGAAAATTTGTTTACGACTCTCTCAACTACGACAAGATCCTTTATTATTAATAGACAGAAAATTTTACTCAGTGACACAGTTGGATTCATAAGACGACTCCCTACGTATATGATTGAGGCCTTTAAGTCGACTCTTGAAGAGTCGCTTCAGGCTGATCTCATTCTTCTTCTTATTGATTCATCAGATCCTGCGGATAAAATAAAAATAAAATATTATAGCTGCATGAATGTCTTGCAAGAGTTGAATGTAGACAAGGAAAAAATTGTAATTGTTTTTTCAAAAATAGATAAAGCTGAATTTAATGATGTTAGTAGGACTTTCAAGGAGTTAAAAATAGAGGATCCAATATTTGTATCACCCAAATCTGGATATGGCATGAACAAACTTAGAAAATCAATATCTCAAAAAATTGTATCATAGATTAGAAAAGATACTGATTCCATATCACTCTAGCCCAACAATACCACCTTTTCTGGGTTTATGGAAACTGGGCTTTGGTAAGAGTCGAATAAAAAAGTTTGACGTTGTAGGAATTAATTACATTTGACTTTCAAACCTAGCAATCAGAGTAATTTTCTCAATACATGATGTAACTATTATCTAGTAATAGCACTATTCCAGTTAAAAGATAACTCTGTAGGTAATTCTTTATAATATGATTGTAATTCATTCAATCTTTCCGTTGAACCGACACAAGCCATAACCTCTAGATAAATGGAATCAGTCCTCACTAGTTGCAAAAATGAAGATACTTGCTCATTAGTCACACCGTGCTTTACGTCATATTCAATTCTTTTAACTACTTTGCCTATTTTTCCATACTTTTTGTTTAGTCTTACCTCCCATCGCGTAGCATTTTCAGATAAACCTCTAACAAATCTAACAATAGTTTGTTCCATATGTTTAACATGCCATTCCTTCATAGGGAAACTATTTTGTTTCAAAATAACTCAATATAATATACTCTATTGCCCTATTTAATGTAGCGTATTGATTTTGTAAATTTAGCATCAATCAACTCTCATTTCTGTCAAATATCACAATTGTAACATTATGATTGAAGAAAGATTACTAATGCACAGAAATAATTGACTTCATTAGATCTTTTAGAGATAAATCATGAGTAAATCTCATTACTTTACATTTTACAACACACAATATCCATTCCATCTCACGTACGAGGACGCCGACATTTACATTTTACATCTTGTTCTGTTAAGTCAATTAGCGTAGTGTTGTGAGATTCCTCTTTTCCAATCAATGTTATGATTATTTCTGTCCGCTAGAATCATACAGTATCTAGCCCATTTTTTTGATTAATTCTAAATACTATACAAGATTTCAAAATCGAAACTAATGTGTAATTACAGTATGATAATAAGTAACGACTCTAGGGTGAAATTAAGAATCCATTTTTTGTAACTGTAGTCCAGTATTGACTTTGGTCTTGGCCTTAGTCATACGTTGAGGAATGTAAGTAATACCGTGGTCTAACTTTAGATGACTTAGGAAAGCAATCCCGTTATTTACATTATCTTTAACTATCAAGTTTCTTCCGCATTCACTACACCGAATTATGTGCTCATCTTCTAATATCATACAGTATATTGTATTGAGAGCTAGTATAATTAAGCTATCATAAGATATCTATCTGCACTCTAAGTGGGCTAAATTCTAAATACCAAGTCTGACCTTTTGGATGCTACCGAAATATCATAACTACTGAGTAAAAATCCTATTTACACCGATTTAATGGATGCCATATCTATAGAGAAACGATACTTTACATCTGATTTGAGAATTCTCTCGTAAGCTTCGTTAACGTTTTGGATAGGAATAACTTCAACATCAGCAGTAATGTTATTTTTACCACAAAAGTCAAGCATTTCCTGTGTTTCGGCCAAACCCCCTATTATTGAACCAGAAATACTGCGACGC
>DATFEX010000086.1:0-13259 GCA_035250685.1 Nitrososphaeraceae archaeon
GAAGTAATTTGTACGGGACTTGCGCAAACATTGAAGGTGGCACCGTCAAGTGAGCATTCAAAGTGGTCAATTCCAACACCGCCAGTGTCGTTACCAGAGAATCCTATTGTTATGGCGTTAGACTTCGTACTGCTGCCGTTATTAATGGTATTATTCTTGTCATCCATAGCATTGTCGATACTCACGATTGGTGATATGGTATCAACATTCCAATTAAAAGAAGAAGGCGAGGGGTCTTCGTTCGTAGCATTATCCACAGCCACTACATTAAAGGTATGAGTACCATCTGTAATATTTTCAGAGGTAAGTTCTACTGGACTTGAGCAGACCGTAAATGAAGCACCGTCAAGTGAGCATTCAAAGTGGTCAATTCCAACACCGCCAGTGTCGTTAGCTGAGAATTCGAATGTAACAAGATTTGACGACGTGTTTTGACCTGTAGCCATCAAAGACTCGTTGCCATCGACAGCAGACACAATAGAAGTTTCTGGCGGTACAGTATCAACAGTCCATGTGAAAGATGCAGGTGTAGCGTCTTCGTTCGTAGCATTATCCACAGCCAATATTTCAAAGGTATGAGTACCATCAGTTATTATTGGTGGCGTGAAATGTATTGGACTTGTGCAAGTACTAAAAGGGGCGCCGTCCAGTGAACATTCAAGTTGCTTAACTCCGACTCCAGTGTCGTTGCCCGAAAATTCTACAGTAACGGCATTAGATTTAGTATTACTACCATTAGAGACAGTACGGTTGTTACCATCAGCCACGTTTTTAATTTCAGATGAAGGTGCTAGTGTATCAACAGTCCATCTAAATAAATCTGGAGATTGGTCCTTATTTCCTACCTCATCTATGGACAGTACCCTAAACACATGAGTACCATCTGTAATATTTTCAGAAGTAAATTGAATAGAAGTCGAGCAGGCCGCAAATTCACTGTCATCCAGACTGCATTCAAACCGGTCTATTCCTGGGTCCTTAGTTCCCACACCGTCCGTATCGTTACCTTCGAACGAAAGTGATATAGAATTAAATCGGATATTGCTATTGTTAGATATGACATTTTCATTAGCATCGATAACTTTGGAGATGGTTGTGTCAGGTCGTACAGTATCTACAGCCCAGCTGATCGATACGGGTGTAGGACTTGAGTTACCAACCTCGTCCTCAGACATTATCTCTACCGTGTGAATGCCATCGTTCAGATTGGTAATTTCAAGTGGGCTGGTACATGCAATAAACTCCGAATTATCAATATTGCATTCAAAACCCTTCACACCTACTCCATTGCCTTCGCTACCACCAATATCAGTGGCTGAAAATCCAAGTATTAACGAATCAGAAGCAGTACTTTCTCCATTTGTTATGTTGTTATTAGTTTCGTCTGTCGAAGAGTCAATATTGATGATAGGAGGTTCGGTGTCAATCGTCCAGGAGAACGATTCAGGACGAGTATTTATGTTCCCTATATTATCCTCAGAAATTATTTCAAATGTATGAGTACCTTCTGGCAAATTTAACGAAGTGAGCTGTATGGGGCTAGTACAGATAGAAAATGACGCACCATCCAAGGAACATTCAAAATGTTTTATCCCGACACCATTACCGTCTTTACCTCCCGTATCGTTACCTGAAAACTTGATTGTTGCTAAATTTGATGATGTGTTACCTCCAGGCACAACCACATTTCCGTTACCGTCTGTAACTGTATCGATGGATATAAGAGGTTCTAGAGTATCAACAATCCAAGTGAAGGAAGCTGGACTTGAATCTTTATTTCCAGCGCTATCGACGGCTAAAACAGTGAAGGTATGACTATCGTCATTCAATATGTTTGGAAACTCGAAAGGGCTGGTACATGTTACATATCGGGAGTTGTCTATATTACACTCAAAATGGCTGATTCCTACACCAGAGTTCTCATTCCCACCTGTATCTTTACCCGAAAATTCAAAGGACATTGAATCAGAATTGGTATTGCTTCCATTGTCCAAAATAATCTTATTCCCGTCTGTCGCCGTAATGATATTAGTAGTGGGTTCTGCTGTATCAACCGTCCATGTAAATAATGCAGGTGAAGAATCGATATTTCCGACTTTATCTACAGACACCACATTGAATGTGTGAGTACCATCTCTGATCAAATTGTGAAATTCAAATGGACTGGTACATACTACATATTTGGAATTATCAATGCTACATTCGAGGTGGTCTACTCCTACTCCAGAGGGGTCTGTGCCTGAAAATTCAAATTTAATTGAAGATGATTCAGTATTTCCTTTATTTGAAATAGTATTGTTGTTACCATCGACAGCTGACGCTATAGAGGTTGTTGGCGCCATTGTGTCAACTGTCCATGTAAATGAAGCAGGAGTTGAATCCTTATTACCAGCGTTATCTTGCGAAAGAACAGTGAATGTGTGACTGCCATCCTTCAACAAGTTAGGGAAAACGAAGGGGCTGGTACATGTTACATACCGAGAGTTATCGATATTACATTGATGACTATTTATTCCAACGCCTCCAGTGTCGTTACTATCAAACGTAAATTCAATTGATGTCGAGTCACTATTTCCTTTATTTGAAATAGTATTGTTATTACCATCGACAGCAGATGATATCGAGGTTGTTGGAGCAGTTGTGTCAACTGTCCATGTAAATGAAGCAGGAGTTGAATCTTTATTACCAGCGTTATCTTCGGAACGAACACTAAATGTATGCGTTCCATCAGCAACATTTACCGTATTAGTACTTACACAAGTAACGAAGGGTATACCATCTAGGCTGCATTCGAAACGATAAATTTTTGAACCAACATTATCCGTGCCGGAAAATCCAAAAGTCATTGAATGTGACCTAGTATTACTATTGTTTGTTACTCTCACGTCGTTTCCATCCGCGGCAAAATCTATTTGAGTGTTTGATGTTTCTGTATTTACCGTCCATCTATATGAAGCAGGAGTTGAATCTTTATTACCAGCGTTATCTTCGGATCGAAC
Organism: Nitrososphaeraceae archaeon; assembly: GCA_035250685.1. Lineage (GTDB taxonomy): Archaea > Thermoproteota > Nitrososphaeria > Nitrososphaerales > Nitrososphaeraceae > TA-21. The sequence continues at coordinate 3,000 of DATFEX010000086.1, forward strand.
ACTAAATGTATGCGTTCCATCAGCAACATTTACCGTATTAGTGCTTACACAAGTAACGAAAGGTCTACCATCAACACTACATTGAAATCTATTTATCGTACTACCTTCATTATCAGTCCCTGAAAACGAAAATTTCATCGAGTTGGATGTGGTACTGCCATTATTAACAATGGCATTGTTATCTCCATCAATTGCCGTATTTATTGCAGTGTTTGGTCTATTCTCATTTTTAATCATATTTTCATCATCAACTTGTCCAAAAGCAATGGTGGTGATTACGCGAGTTTGACTTTCAGAAATTGAAGTGAAACCACCTGAAAAATAAAAAATAATAACGCTTAAGGTAATGACTAAGTATAACTTTGAATAGGATATATCAGAAAATCTCATTACCTATTTGTATCTTGAGCGTGAAGTATATTAACGTAAACATAACTTATTGATCTAAAAATTTCTAAAAAACTGCAATACTTGAATATTATTACATTCATCAGCGCACGTCTAATGTATTTATCGTAAAATTAAAAGAGAGAGAAGGAATTTTCCATCCAAGCTTTATCAATCAATTTCGTTAGGCGTTATGCAGAACATAATCCTGAAATTCAGTTTGTCTTACGTGAAAGTATAACTCTACTGTATATATATGCGCATAGTAATAGCAAATCCATGAAATTGGATTGTCTGAATATCGTTAGAATATTCATGATAGGAGTTGCCGTTGCTGCGCCATTTATTTCCGCTGATTCGGTAAATGCCCAAAATCAAAATATCACTCCTAGTATGGTTATTAATATGAGCGATCTATCCATAAAAGTTGGTAATAGCACAAGTAATGAAACAATTACTTTTTCTAACAACACTAGTGAAGGCACTGTAAATTCTACAGGTTCAAACTAAGGCTACAGTCTTTCAGTTCTTTATGTAAAGTCAGCCACTTGAATATAAGTCATGCAATTCTTTTAATTATGTGATAGCCGAATTCGGTTTTCACTGGTTCTGAGATCTCATTTTTTTCGAGCTTAAATGATGCGGCTTCGAATGGCTTTACCATAACTCCTCTCCCAAAAAAACCTAGGTCGCCGCCTCGCTTACCACTTCCTCTATCTATTGACAGTTCCTTTGCCAATTTATCAAAGCTTTCGCCTTTTCTCAACTTTTCAAGAATAGAGAGAGCTTCACTTTGTTTCTTTACCAGTATATGGGAACACTTAATCTTCTCCGCCAACATTTTGTTTTATTGTCTAAGGAATATAATGCTTTCCCAAGAAATTTTGCGGAGAAGATTCCTGATTGCTCTAACTTTACTTCTGATTGGTAAGTTCGATATAATACTATTTTACGGTTTTCATTAGGCGTCGAAATTTAAATTGCAATTTCCACTTATGATGACATAATTTTTCACTCTATGCCGCTAATTCGACTTGTGACCTTTCGCTTTCTTTGACAACCCTAAATATTGTTTCTACAAATCCTTCCAACTCCTTCTCGTGAGACACAACAATTACTTGAGCTGCACTCAGCTCCTCCAGTACGTATTTTATTTGGACAAGTTGTTCCTTACTAAAACCATCGGTCGGTTCGTCTAGAATCAGGAGATTGTCCTCAAGCATTATCATCCTTCTGATGATTTCATTAAGTGCTAATCTATAAGCCAATGCGATGGAGGTTTTTTCTCCTCCGCTCAAACTATCGACGTCCAAACGATATCCACTTTGGATGACAATAGGTGTAAAAAATTCATCGATTTCTACATCTATGTCGCCAACCTCAATTAACAAGTAAAACCACTTTTGGAATAAAGTATTGAATTCCTCTTTGACGCGGATCAACACTTGAGATTCGATCTGTTCTAATGATGGTATAAAATGTTGGTTTAGCCATAAACCTATCTGATCGGTGAAGACAATTTTATCAAGTCTTCCCTCTAGATCGCCAATCTTTTTGTTATAGGATTCAATTTGCCCTACGTTGCTATCATATTCAGTTTTTCTCATGGCAAGATTTTCTTTCATTTTCACCAACTCATCCTCAAGTAACTCCTTATCTGATTCCAAATTTTTAAGTCTATTTTCAACCTCCTGTCTTTCTTGAAATATGATCTTCATTTCGTCAAGCTTCTCTGAGAGGAAAAGAATTTCATCATCTAAGTCCAATAATGATTTTTCCTTAATTTTTTTTTCTTCAATTTTATGTTGTTTTGATTTTATCAAGTTTGAGTGTTCAGCGTATGTACTGTCTAGATTTGACTTTTGGTAATCAGTTACTATTTTGCTTAACGAGTTAAAGGCCACTTTATAGGAATAAATTTTACCTAACTCGTCATCCAAATCCTTTAATTCCTTCACCTTTTCTGCAAAGTAACCATCACATAATTTGGCATGTATTAGCTTCCGATTTGCTTCCTTTTCTTTAAGCTTTAAGTTTATTTGTTCCTTGTTGTTTAGAATGGCCCTTAATTTTTCTTTCTGGATTTGAATTTTGTGTAATTCTAATTTCTTAGTTTCTACGTCCTTTTTCCTATGTAACAAATCGTTTTTCTTTTCTTGATTTGCTATTAGATCCTTCTCAAATTTATCGAGTTTAATTTTCAATAAATCGTTACTTTGTACAAATTTCCTTTCCATTTCCAATAGGTGCTGTTCATTTAGCTTTTGTTTACAGTATGGACAGATTGCATCCCGCCTTAACTGCAACATTGAATCAAGTTCAGATTTTTGTTTTGATCTTTCATTGTTAATAGAAATAATCTCGGACTTGATTCTAGACTGAATGTCAGAAACATGATCCAACTCGGTTTCGAAATCGACGGAATCATCGATGCTATTTTTTAGCAGGGTCTCTTCTTTTTTCAGGTGGTCCAAATTCTCAGCTTCATCGTTAATCGTTTGTAATTCCAGAGAAAGCTCTTCTAGCTCCGAATCAAGTGTTTTGATATTAGAGTTGAACATTTCTCGCTGGCTCCTAATGATGGCATCCAATTTTACTTTATCCAGTAATAGTCTATCATATAGTGATGCCTTTTCTATAACATTGGCCAGTCGGTTTCTTTTTTGAATATAGTCTTGAAACTTTGGACGAAGATCTGCAACTATTTTTTCACTGTGGTATATGTCATTCAGTTCATTACTTATTTTAAGAAGCTCATAGTTTGTGTCCTCCTTGAGCTTCAAGTTCTTGTCCAATGTAGATTGGATATGCAAAATGGAAGATTCTGCCTGTATTATTTTTTCTTTCTCTTGCCTTGTTGCCAGCATTTTTTTCAAGATTGATCGGATCTTATCATTTTGATTTACTATGCTATCTTTAATGTAGTCAATTTCTTCTTCCAAAGAATCTGTGATACCCTTTATAGTTTGTAATTCTTCTTCATAGGTACGAAGGTCATTAATCATAGACTTTTTTACCCTGGTTATTGTTCTTATCCATGAAGAAAATTTTTCAGCATTTTTCTTTGCTATGCTATATTCCTCTATACCAAACGCTCTCCTCAGTATTTCTACTCTTCTTTCATTATTGGATGTCAAAACATTTTTCATCATCTCTTGAGGAGTGTAAATTGCGAAACGATATATTGTAGAAGTAGTTTTTGTCTGTGTTCTTTCATTAATTCCAATAATACTTAGAATTTTGGATTTCAATTCACCAACTGAATAAGATTTCTTAGCTCCATCTTCATAAAGAAAACCCTCTTCCTGAAAAATCTTATCACCTCTTCTTAGAAGAGATCTAAAAACACCATAATTTTTACCGCCACTTTCAAATTCTAAAAGTACGGAACCATTCCTTTCTCCAATCCTGAGCATGTGATTTGCGTCAATGTCACCCAGGCCAAATAAGGCAAATTCGATAGCAGACAGAATGGTAGATTTGCCTGAGCCAATGTCTCCTTGAAATAAAATCCTCCCAATTGGAAGTTCAATAGTTGTTTTTTCTTTGTAACTTCTAATATTGGTGATTTCTATTTTTCTAATTATCATGAAATTATCTTTATAGATGATTAGGAATATGTTACAAATAAAAGATTATTGATGTTTTACGGCGGTAAAAGAAGTTTCGAACATCCATTTATATCAAAACAGAAAGTATTCTAGCATGATTAGTTAGAGCTATGCATTCCTACCCCGGAACTCAGTCCAAGGAGAGCTGTGAACATATAAAGGAGGTTGGAAATTATCAAAAAGACTCAAGAATTTCACCAAATTATGGGCTTTTATTAACTATTATAAGTTTTAAAGTCCTAAATGAATTTCAATGAATACACTAGCAATTATTTTGGTAGGCACAATTACTCTTTCGTTGGGTATTTCATATCCGATGATGAGTCTAGCACAAGACACACAATCTGAAGAACAACTTCCAGATAACGTAGATGTTCCGATGAATTTGACCCTGAGAACTCAGGACGGGGGAGATGAAGATGTAAATGCAACAGAATCAAAAGAAGTCACTGTAAATCTAAAGGTACAAACCAGTCAGGATGGAAGTCCTACTGAAATACCATTGACCGCAAAAGTATCAAATGATACTACTTTGCAGGACATTGAATTATGTGCAGTAGTGCAAGAAGGAAACGAAATGTGCAATTCCTTAGAAGATCTTGTCAAAGCGTCCGAAGAAAGCCAATCAAATGCAACATCATCTGATGAGTCATCAAGTAATGGCAACTCAACTGAAAACGGCGAAGACGAAGATAACTAGGATTGATCCTAGTCTAAACTTTTTTTCTATTATTCCAAATTTATTTTTACTAATTAACAAGCGTATATGAATAAGGACGACGGACGCTACCTTCAAGGTATCGTGTCTTACTCTGCCCGAGCAAAATTTATCCTAATTTGATTTGCCGGATTCAATAATGACAGACTACTTTAAATCTTGTATATCTTTACCATTTGGATGGATTGGCTGGCTCAGAAGGTATTCCCTTCATACGGTCCTTTGCTACCCTCAACTTATCTACTGGACACCCAGACGCTATCCGCTGGCTCTACTCCATAAAGGAACTGGTCATGTATTTCATCTTCGTTACTACTTAACCAGATATATTTACCGTTAAACGCATCGCCTATGTTCTTGGGAACGCAAAAACTTCTTTTTTACGTGTCCCTTTTCGATAAGAAAATGATTTTGAGATATCCTTTTACATGACCAAGCTTTTTCCATCATTAGATTTTACTTTTTTACCTTCAAGCTCAACCCACAATATGGTTGGACCGGTTGTGTTTTTTCAGGCGTACAAAATGATGGTCAACATTTAGTTTAACCATATAATTTTTATCTATTGTAAAATAGTTAATTCGATATTGATCAGATGATTATCAATACATGGCAAGGTAAAAATCTCTGGTAAAAAATGATTGGTAAAAGTGTAAAGTCATTTGGTGGCAAAGACTTAGGCGAGATTAAAAGCACTTCTTCGGATTACGTTGGACTAATACCAGGTAATAATCACTATTTTATTCCGAAACTGCACGTTAAAGAATTTGATAAAGAAAATCTATATGTGTTATTAATGAAAGAAGAGGTAAAAGAAAGATCTGAAAGAAATAACCCCCTTTGCCCTCGGAAATTAAGTATGCAGAACAATCAGGACAAGGATATGCTGGTTACCATGAAGTAATACCATGTATGGCTAAGGAGCCTGATCTCCAATTAAAGGGAAAAGAATCCGGAGATATCTTAACTATACCTTGGGAACAAGTGATTCATAAGCATGTGAGAACCTCAGATAATATTGATATTGGCGATGTCGATAAAGTAGGTAATGAATTTATTGTCGTAAGAGATGGAGTAGCAAACATTCACTTGTACTATATCCCAAGCTATGATGGCAGTTCCTTATGGACCGATGTTCCCAGTGGACTTGTAGGACCTAAATTCGAACGCCAAGATGAACCCACTCAGGAAGAAATAGAAATGTTGATGAATGAAGTACCAGACTGAGTTAGTTTAAGATTCTTCAATTAAAGAGTTTTCTTCGTATGGAAGAATTGGTCACTAACTAAGGTAGGCTTACACTATGAATTTCATTGTCACAAACTACGCACATAAACTTTTTGCAGCTTTCGCACCACTCAACCGTATTAGTTGTATTACAAGAATCACATGCTTTCAATTTCATGTCTATCCTGTCTGTTCGTTTTCTGTAATCCAATTACACACGATACTGTAAAGGACAACATTCCTATTAAGGATCTTATCTTCTGTCTTAATATTAATTACTTTATACAAATTGTAGTATAATTTTGATGTGAAGTTAAATCCCGACATATTTTTCTGTTTTACCTTTTCTTATGGCTTATGTTCGAAGCAATTGTCGGATTTAAATAGATCTGTCGATTCGGCTTTCTTACATTCTTCTTTACTTGAAAAGCAAACTGGTCGATCTTCTGGGTATGCTGATATGTAGCACCAATCTGCCCAAAAGCCTGAATCGCTCGTATCAGCTGCAAATGGATGATACGAAACTAAAAAATTCCCACCAACAAAAGGTATTACTAATGTAGTAATTATTGCATAAATCCTATTGTGGTCCAACTAGATTATCTTGTCACAAATAATAAATAAGTCTTCAGGGAAAAATAATACATAAATAAATTCGGAATTTGATACTACTGTTTGGTTCCATAGAATTGCCTCTTCGTGCTATCAAAAATAAATCCCCCAAATTCATAGAAATTTTTTTTTTTGGACAAGATTAAACATCATCTTTCCATGATATGAATTGGTATTAACAAGATTATTACAATCCTGTCTGTGGACTCAAAACTGACTATTAAGGAATTTATGACCGCTGTAAATCTAAAAATATTTTTCTTAGTTGTCATAAAAATAACCTTCTTCGTCAAATATTGATTTTGCAGAGGAAATGACCCTATCTTCATAAGCGGCCGTATTTTCATTATCCAGTTTATCGTTTCGAAGAATTTCTAAAAGAGAGAGGGAAATAATTTCACCCGCGTTGCCCACTAACTTCGAATTTATTTGTTTTTTTAACCTGTCCGAAAGTGTAGATTCTGATTGGAAATTCTTGATGCTTTCATGGAATATTTCTCTTTCTATATCTGATTTGTTGTCACTTTGTACTCCAATCGTCTTTGTTTCATCAGTCGACAAATTATTAGTATTAATAAAGGACAATAAAGCTCCTTTGTTTAAAATGTCCAGGCTGAATTTTCCAAAATCAATATTAGAACGTTTTCCAATTAATTTCCCTTTTACTTTTAGGAGGACTATTTTATTGCTAATTTGTAGTTCGCATATATTTTTCGTAATTTCACTTTCTAACTTTTCTGAGCTCCACTTTGAGGCTACTATTTCCTTATAGATTATCTCTGCTACATTTATCTCCACAAACCTACAATCTGAAATTTCCTTATCGAAAGAAACTATGTAGAAACCGCGTTTCTCCCCTTTTGCAGTCTCTTCTAAATCCTGAAACGTAGAACCAAAAAGAGGACCCGGATAAACTATCAGGCCATTATCAATTTTATTTTCAAGTCGTTTGTGAATGTGTCCGCCACCGTAATAATCAAATCCTTTTGGGAGAAGAGAGATAGGTAGCGAATCCCTAAAATTCCATTCTAAAGGAAAAATTTCTTGTATTCCTCTATGTAGAAGAAAAATCTTGAATCCTTCTTCCATTTCTAGATTTTTTCTATCCAGCTTTTCATAGATCTCTTTATCTAATCCAACTTTTCTTCCCGAAATGCCAGTTATTTTTGCCCCTGTTTTTTTGTCAATAAAGAATTTCAATATTACTGAATTAGAATCAATTTGAAATTCAGTTGGCTTGATAAAAAGTTCAGCTGAATGTAAAATATCTATCATGGAAATATTCACAGCATTAAAATCATGTGAACCATATATCATGTACACCGCTATCCCCGAATCTCTTGCTTGCCTAAGTATTTCAACGGCTCGCTTAACAGGACCAAGTTGAGGAACATTCACATCAAAAAAATCTCCGGTAATTAAAATGAAGTCGACTTGTTCTTTTATAGACATTGATATAGATTTCTCGAAGGCTTCCAAGTTAAGATCTCTGAGCTTGGCGTTTCTCCACGATCCCAAATGGCAGTCTGTTATGTGAGCGAATTTGAACAATTGTTTGTATTCAAACCCCTTTTATTTTAATATTCATTCTTAATACAAGATCATGGTACCAAGATCTATCGTATTTATTATAGTCATTTGGCAAAACACAACACGATTTTGGAATGATCAGTTAACTTTTCCTAGGGCGAATGCCTCGTGTAACGATCTTACTGCTTTTTCACAATCGGTATTATCAACTACAAAAGCAAGGTTGAGCTCAGAAGATCCCTGTGCAATCATAATTACATTGATATTTTTTTTTGAAACAGATGAAAAAACTTTGGCGGCAATTCCCTTGATTCCCCTCATACCAGAACCTACTACAGCGATTACCGCTACATCCTCGTTCACTCGAACATTTTTAATAACCATATCAAGTAGTGTCAGGTCCAAAGTAGTTGTGGCAGTATCTAAATCGTCTCTTTTTACTACCATCGAGATGCTGGATTCAGAAGGGCTCTGAGAAATCATCATGATATTTACCTTTTTTCTAGCTAGTGCATCAAAGATTTTCGCTGCCGTACCGGGTAAACCGACCATGCCTCCACCACTAACATCGATCAATGCAGTATTGCGGATAGCTATAATTGACTTTACTATCTTTTGTGAGGACTTACTTGGATTTTTTGAGATTACCGTTCCTTCATTAGATAAATTAAATGCGTTCTTTATTCTAATCGGAATTTTTGTATCCATAACAGGTTCAAGTGCCCTGGGATGCATATACTTGGCGCCAAATAGAGATAATTCAATTGCTTCTGCAAATGATACTTCTTTTAGGACTCTAGCTTCCTTTACTAGTTGTGGATCCGCAGTCATAAGACCATTTACATCGGTCCAAAGCCAAACTTCATCGGCATCGATACAAACAGCAATAATCGTGGCAGTGTAGTCTGATCCACTTCTTCCCAGTGTTGTTATGTTACCGTTTTGATCAGCGCCAATAAAGCCGGTTATGACAGGAATCTTATTTTCTTTCAGAAGTGGATCGATGTGATACTTTACCCGAATTTTAGTTGTATCCAAAAGTGGTCGCGCATGACCGAATTTTGAATCAGTCAAGATTCCTGCTTCCTGTCCAGTAAGGTATACCGAATCAAGACCCTTATCTAACAGGGAATATGAAACTATAGGAGTAAGTAATCGCTCTCCAAAAGATAGCAGATAATCCATTGCTTTTTCAGTTACTTCAGTTAACATAACTATTCCATTCAAAATACTCTCCATCTCTTTTAGAAGAGCTTCAACTACTTGGACTGCCTTGGCCCCGTAACTCTTGTTCCTGATACAACCTTGAATAATATCAACATGTATTTTTCTCGTATTGTGGATAAAATCTTTAATCTTTCTCTTATCACGTTTTAAAACGTATCCTGAAACATTCAAGATCTCATCAGTCATCCCCGTTACGGCTGAAAACACGCCGATTATTTCGTTACCTTTATCATGATATGACTTGATCAAATTAGTAATTTGGACGATTTTTTTTCCGGAATCTACGGCCGTGCCCCCAAACTTCATTACCAGGCGCATTTATGACACTCTATAATGAGAATACAGATTAATACATGTATTGTTACCCTTTGAGAGCATTTAGAAAGTTAATTCGAATAAGAGAGATTTTTATTTGGTTGGTTCTAATCTTATAGCGTGTCAAATTTTTCAAATGATGAAAAACTTCTGCTGATACAACACTGTATATATAAATACGATTCGGAAGAAATCCTGAAGGAAAAATTAAAGGGATATTTTTCTACTAAGGATATTGAATCTGCAATAGATACGTTGATAGCCACGCAAAAGATACGCAGAATTGGACAGGATGTGCTTCAGAATAATGAGAGCCATACAGGCACAATACCGGAAATTCCAGAAAATTTACGATCAGTAATTGATAACTTGTGAATCATTCTGCTCAAAAACTAAAAAGTCACTAAAACAAAAAATTTGAGTCGTCGCAACAGCGACCAGACTTTAATTATTTCCCATGATTCCGCCGAAAATGTTCCTTAGTGCATCCAAAACTGGATTGCCAGTCTGATTAGTTGCTGTTTCAGTAGCATTAGCCGTATCATTTGCTGCAGTACTAAAAGCGGTTTCTGTTTCATCTATTGCTGTTTCAGTAGCATTAGCCGTATCATTTGCTGCAGTACTAAAAGCGGT
>DATFEX010000087.1:0-2904 GCA_035250685.1 Nitrososphaeraceae archaeon
TCCAATTTTTTACGTAATTATAAATATTGGCTATATTCTTCTCATGGATGTAATTGGAATATCTCGTGATGCTTCCGGGCCCAACAAATGTTCCTAATAGAGTCGTTAATGCAATGTTAACTCCCATGATAAACCATAGAAGTGAAGACTTCAGAAAATTATACAAAGACATTGTGAATAAGACACAGACTGTTTTTGAGACCGAAAATGATATCGTAGTGCTCACGACTTCAGGCACGGGCGCTGTTGAAACTTCAGTTCTAAATCTCATTAAAAAAGATGATGCGGTAATTATACCTGTAAATGGAGAATTTAGTACTAGACTCGCTGACCTCATAGACAACTATGGAGGAAAAACCATTAGAATAAATGCACCATATGGACAGAACCCCCCGATAGAAAAAATAGAAGAGGCGTTTGAGAAAAATCCAAATGTCAAAGCCCTCTATGTTGTTTATAACGAGACTTCCACAGGTACTACTTTAAGAAATTTATCAAAATTAGGTGATTTGTGCAAGGCTCATGGGGCTTTCTTTGTAGTAGATGCAGTTTCAATTCTTGGTGGGGATGAATTACCTGTTGATAAATGGAATGTGGATATTTGCTTCACCGCAACTCAGAAAGCGCTAGCCGCGCCTCCTGGAATTGCTCCAATATCCATAAGCAAGGAAGCAAAAAAATACATGATTGAAAATCCTCCCGCAAGTCAATATTTGAATTTAAAAAGATACTTCAAGTATTACAGTGAAAGTTTTGAAACTCCCTTCACACCTGCAGTAAGTCTATTTTATGCATATCAAGAGGCATTAAATATCATTATCGAAGAGGGAATGCAAAATAGAATCACTAGGCATAGAAAGTGTGCCAATGCCTTCTACGCTGGGTTGGAAGCCTTTGGTTTTACACCTTTTGCCGATGCTGATTCTAGAAGCAATGTTGTAATAGCTGTAAATTATCTGCCCGGCATTGACGATAAGAAATTTCGGGAATTAATTTCAACCAAATTTAAGGTTCTATTGGCAGGAGGATTTGGCGAACTTAAGGGAAAAGTTTTTAGAGTAGGGTGCATGGGTGAAGTAAGTAGTTACCACGTTATGAGAACCCTTTCTGCAATATCCTCATCAATGTCAATATTGGGCGTCCAGCCAATAAAAGACGGATTGTCAGTAGCCAATAATATTCTGAATCAATAGGGTATGTTGTTAAGCTTAATATTATGGTAAACCGACAGCAAATTTCGTGACAATGGAAAAAGGTTCACTTATTCTTATAGACTATACTGCTAAAGTAAAGGATTCGGACGAAATTTTTGAGACCACGGTAGAGGAAAATGCGAAAAAATCTAATCTTTATGACCCTAGCATAAAATATGAACCTCGGCTAGTCTCGATAGGAGAAGGATGGGTGTTAAAAGGACTCGACGAAATTCTAACGACTGCAAAAATTGGTGACAATTTGAATGTCGATATTACTCCCGACAAGGCATTTGGGATGAGAGATCCAAATAAGGTTAGAATGATACCACAGAGAAAATTTGGCGATAAAGCTGATGAAATAAAGGCTGGAGACGTAGTTGACATCGATGACAGAAGAGGATTTGTAAGGTTTATCGGTTCAGGACGTGTCCAGGTTGACTTTAATCACAGGTTAGCTGGAAAAACTCTAAATTATGATGTCAATGTCCTAAAAGTCTTAAAAACCGACGAAGAGAAGGCGTCGTCACTTGTCAAAAGAAGACTTTCTGTGGAAGATGACAAGATTGCAATATCATTTATCAAACCAGAACTCGCGATTACTTTGCCCGAGGAGGCTTTTTTGATTGATGGGCTTCAGATTATAAAAAAGGCAATATCTGCTGATTTGTTCAAATTCATACCAACCATTGAAAGTATAAAATTCTTGGAGATTTACAATAAATCTAATCCATCTATGAAGGCAAAGGAAGAGCCAAAAGCAAAGGAAGAGCCAAAAGCAAAGGAAGTTTCAGGTACTCAAAAGAAATAAAGCCCTTTTGACGACCCTACAAAATTCTTTTTTCAAACTAGAATTAATAGTTAGATTACGCTAACTGACTTTGCAATTGCTCTAGCAGAATCACGATCCAACTTAATTTTGTTAAGAATCGTATACCTATCGGGTCTTAATGATTGGGCTATTATCAATGATTTTATTATTTGTTCTTCATCTACGTCGATTTCCCTGGCTGTAGTTGGGGCCTTAATATTTTCTAATGTCTTTACTATGATTTCATGATCCAAACCGTGAATTTTTGACATGATTATAGTACCTATTCCCACTCTTTCTCCATGCAAACCACAATTGCTATTTGATACATATTCTAGTGCATGACTAAACAAATGTTCTGATCCAGAACATGGTCTGCTACTTCCCGCAATGCAAGAGGCAACTCCAGCACTGATTAGGGCTTCTACAATTGTTCTTATGTATGCACGATTGCCCAGTTTTTTTGAATTTTCTATAATTATTTTCGCACTCATATTAGCAAGATTGGCAGCATAACTACCAAAGTATTCATCAATATCGTCTCTTGCCAGTTCCCAATCTTTGACCGCAGTTGTCTTTCCAATTAGGTCTCCACAACCACTAGCTTGAAGTCGATAAGGAGCTTCTGATATAAGCTTCGTATCTGCGATGACGCCAATTGGCGCATGAGCTTTCAATGAATAGGGTTTATCTCTACCTCTAATAGAAACAAACGGGCTTGAAATCCCATCATGTGAGGCCGAAGTTGGGACACTAATAAATGGAATATTCAGATTAAAAGAAATCATTTTTGCAACGTCGACTGATCTGCCACCACCGACACCTATGATAAAATCGGGTTGTTCTTTTTCTATGATTGATTGAGCCGAGTTGATATCATTCATCGAAGTATTTGGCGTC
>DATFEX010000088.1:0-13969 GCA_035250685.1 Nitrososphaeraceae archaeon
CGATGGTGTTTCATTCCACTTTATTAGCGGAATGTTAAGCGTAAGAGATGGTAGCAACACAGCAAACACTGGCTTTGGAACACAGGACATGAATGACGAAACATGGTGGATTCCTCCAGGTTCAGCATCAGTAATTGAATCGACATTCCCAGACCCAGGTCTCTATGTGGGTGTTGACCATGCAATGGCAGATGTTGTAAAAGGTGGTGCATTTGCAGTATTAGCATCAGAAAACTCTACAGCAACTGATCATCCAGAAGGAACATGTGTCTCACCAAAAGGTGAAGGCGTAGTATGCGCACCAGCAGAAGCTGCTGCAGCTGAAGAAGGAAACCAAACCGCAGCAGATGGTGATGATGCAGCAACAGAAGATGAAGCAGAAAATGGAGATGAAAATGGAAATGAAGAAGGAAATGACGCAGAAAACGGTGATAGTGAAGTAACACAAAATGCTACAATGCTCAATACTACTGGCGGTAACATGACTGGTAACGGAACAATGATGGCTGGAAACACAACTACAGCAGCATCTGGAAATGAAATAGACATTGCTCCGGGATCATCTGCCCCAAGTAGTGCCAAATTCTATGAACCTCCAGCATTGACAGTACCAGCAGGTAGTACAGTAACTTGGAAAAATAGCGATTCTACCCTTCATACCGTAACTTCAGGTAGTGCTGAAAGTGGCGTATCAGGTACAGAATTTGACTCAAGTTACTTGGCAGGAGGAAAGACATTCCAACATACGTTTAGCAGCGCAGGAACATTTGACTACTATTGCACTCTTCATCCTTTCATGAAGGGTCAAGTAATAGTAAACTGACTCCATTTTTTCTCTTTTTTATTTTTAAATTAAACTCAACTATTTTTGATAGCACATTCTTAAAGTGTCTTTTAGATATTGAAGATTAAGCCGACCGACATTGTAATGTTGGTTATGAATATAGCAATTTTCAGGTTCTTGTCGTTTCGCTTATAATATCAAGCAAGGTAGTCTTTTAGTTTACTTACAATTGTACTTTCCTTATCAATCTTGTCGGGATCTTCACTTTCGGATAATTTGCGAAGAGCCTCAATGTTGATTTTGATATCTTTTTGAAATTTGTTATCCCTCTTTTCTAAATCGGGCAAAATTGGGTCATTGATATTGTTCAATAACTTGTTTATATCTCGTAGTGTTAAAATTGAAAGAACTAGTTTATTATCATCAGGTGATATTACAGGGATTTCAAACACAGCGGTTTTACTCACAATTTCAAAGTAATCCATAATTGGATCCAAAGGATGCAACATTGGCGGATCAAATATCATGATAGTTTCGATAGTCATATTGTCTCGAATGGTTGAAACATTTGACAAATCTTCAAAATATATCATTCCTTCAAATCTATCCTCATTATTAGTAACTACAAGTGATTTAACATTCAGGTCTCTCATTATCTGAGCAGCATCAGTAATAGTTGTATTACGATTTATGTTATAGAAATCTGAATTCATCACATCTTTTACAAGGTAGTTTCTTAAGTTTGAGTCATGTTTCTTTACATTTAACAATTGTGTCCTTATGTTAGTAACATAAGATTTGTAAATATAATTATTCTTACCAGAGATAATATTTGATATTATCACAGATATTACGGTGGGAATGAGCAATGTATAGCTTCCAACCATTTCAACGCCTACTACTATCGCAGAAATAGGAGTTCTGGTACTCGCTGTAAAGAACGCGAATATTGAAATCAATGTAGCTGATGTTGTATCTATAAACAGGAAAATTCCAAAAGAATGAAACAATGTAATTAATGCGGAGCCAATAAGACCACCTATAACAAGCGAAGGACCAAGTAGACCAGTAGTATTACGTGACGCACTAGAAACTGATGTAGCAAAGATCTTCATTGCGATTACTGGGAACATAATCCAAAGTGGAAAGATTTCATGATTACCAAGAGCTGCAAGTTGCAACCATCCATAGCCTGTACCTAATATCTCGGGAAAACCAATTGCAAATATACCAATAATAACTCCTCCTAGAGCAGGCTTGAAGTAAAGTGGAATTTTCATATTTTCAAAATGCCTTTGAAAAATATGTACCGATTTCACATATCCAATTCCAACCAGCCCTATGATAGCAGCAATCACACCATACGCTGCTATAGACTGAAGTGTTGTTTTCGTAATAAACTCTTGTGGAATATATAAGAAAGAAGGCCAATCCAAAACAACTCCTGAAACAATATAACTTGTTATTGATGCTAAAAACGCTGGATACAGCGACTTGATAATGAAGTCTCTGCGATATAGTAATTCTAAACTAAAAATTGCTCCACCAAAAGGTAACCTCAAGATGCCCCCAATGGTTGAACCCATTCCCGCGGCAATTGCAATTCGAATTTCTTCCTGGTCAAGTTTGAAAATTCTACCAATAATCGATGCAAGTGTGGAACCAGTATGTGCTAAGGAATCTTCGACACCACCACTCGTTCCACTTCCTATAGCCAGAAAACTGGAGAGTGTTCTTAAAGATGAGTTTTTTAAACTTAATTTATTTTTCTTGTTGTGAAATTCATCACTAATCTCATCTATGCCGTTTTTGCCTAGCGAGGTTGATAACTTTATTGACAGCAATCCTATGACTAGACCAATTAATCCTAAAATCACAGGAATAAGCCACGGTTTTAATACGTACAAGGAATATTCAGAAGATAAGTTGGCCACATCTTCTGGAAATGGTTGGATGTATCTCACCACATCACTTAGGAAAAATGATGAAAAAATCCTCATAGCTTCGTAAGCGGTAATTACTAATAATCCTGATAGAACTCCAATGATTATTCCAATAACTGTCCATTTTCTCAGGTAAACAAGATCAAGGGTTGTCCAGTCAAATCTACCCACGAATCTTTCTAAATATCTTGATAAATTCAATTTGGTTTAGGACATTGTGATAATATAATCGGCTCATATTCATTGAGCTCAGTTAATGTTTACAATTTTTGTTAAAATTTTTATCCTCAAACATATCTCAATAACAAGCATCATACATATATCGACTCTTGAATACATTCATTCTCAAGTCTTAATACTAATTTAAATTACTCAAAATTATCCAATAGAACGATGAATTCCCTTTTGCTAGTAAGTGCGATAATTTGCGTAATGCTTCTGTTATTTATCGCCTATGCATTTATCAACAATAGCGATTTCAAATTTATTGATGAAATTTCAAATTCTGATACTCGTCTAGAAATTGATACAACTTCTGGGAATGAAACGGCCAATGAGACTGAAAATCAATAATCTGTATTTTTATTTAATCTAGTTGACTTGCCTCTTACTTTTGAAATAATACCAATTAGTAGGTATCTATCTCAACTTACATTCAAGTCAAATAGTGCTTGTTCTGTTTTTATTGGAATAAAGTTAATTCCCATTACACTTACCAGCAGTGAATATTCTCCATCTTGGGTGAATTTATATGGAATTTTCACAACACCTTCAGCTGTGTGAAGCAACGGTTGACCAGTTGTAGATGATGCTCTAAAGACCTCATTGTTGTTATTGGTTATTGCAAAGTCATAGTCAACATGAACTTGTACTGTTTGCGAAGATGGTTGTAAAAACGAAATCATGAATTGTGAAGCTTCATTTTTTGTAATTGGAAATGGTTGAATTTGTAAATCAATATTCAAGCTATTTCCATCTGTAGGTGCTTTGGAATCAGCAGTATTAATTTGGACAGACTTTGAATTTACGGTGCTATTAGCCACAGTACCATTAATTGAAAGTTGGGTGCCATTAGCCACGGTAGTATTACTATTATTTGATAGACCTTGGACCTGCAAAAAAGCAAAACTTGATTCGCTTGATGTGATCATAATGACAAGTATTGCAAAGCAGAAACAAACCAGAAAACATACCGTACTAATTTTTTTAGCCATCATATAAGATAGCAATAATTATCTAATAAATCTTATAATGGCCGAACCTGTAAGAATTCTCTAAATTTAATTTCACGGCTGAACCACCATACTATTCAATCAATTCCAATTGTTAGTTAATTAGTCCAAGTGCTACTCTTAGTGACTGGCAGCCAGGCATAAATTACGTACTAGCGTAACATTAAGAGATATTCCCATTAGATTCGTTATTTTCAATTATTGAATGTTAAAATAGAAGCAACATTTTTCTCTCATAAAGTTTCTATATCTTTAATAAGTAAATTTAGTAATTATTTATATGCATAAGTTTGGGAGATCCTATACACCAGTTTTTACTGTATTATCACTTAGTTTGATATTGGTGGGAATTACCATGTTCCAATCAGGTTATTCCCAAGTACCTAATACGTTTTCGGCAGCTTCAATTATACTTGGAAATGATAAACCAATTTCTGCGACAATAGATGAAAAAACAAGTAAGGTCTATGGGATATTTGCGACTGAAAGTGGAGCAAAAAATTTAATCTATGTTATTGACACTACTGAAAATAAAGTACTAGATACAATTGAGATTGGATCTGACAAGAATGATTTTCTGTCCAGCATTGCACTTGACCCTGAGCGGGGAATATTGTATGCAGCAGGTCAACATTTGGTTAATGAAAATGACACGACCGTCGCATATGATACAGTGTATTTGATAAACTCAACGGACAATAAATTCAAGAGAATTCAATTGTACAACGAAACTGAAGAAGGCAAGGAAGGTTCCCTGGCGGGGATATCTGTAAATCCTGTTACCAATAAAATATACGTTGGTTCATTATATCCTGAGGGAGGTAATCCAGGACTGTATGTAATTGATGGAAACTCATTGGAGTCTATCTACCTAGATAAGTGGCAATATGGAATTAAAGATATTCAATTAGATCCGGAGTCTAATCTATTGTATGCAGGAGCAAAATACGATAATTTAATTTCAATAATAGACGAATCAAATAACCAAATTGTTGAGAATATAACAGCTCAGAGTCCAATAGCACTAACTCTCAATTCAGAGGAAAAGATTCTGTACGAAGCAGGTAGTGACGGAAATGTTAATGCAATAGATCTCTCAAGCAAGAAAAACATATCAAGTATACAGGGCGAGCATGTAAAAAACATATTGTACAATCCAAATGACAAGTTACTCTATATAGTTGACCAGAACCTGAGTAACATTTTATCAAAAAATTCAAATGGCACTAAAAGCATGGCGATAGCAGTAAACACAACTAACAATATTGTCAATAAATTTGAAACAGAATTCATAGTTGAGAACATACTCATAAATTCCTCAACAAATCAAGCTTATCTTTTGGGATATGATGGAAAGAATTCAAAACTATTTGTTATAAATTCACATTAATGCAATTTGAGACCAAAAAATAACTCTGGGGATTTTACTCTCATAACATTGAGTCTTCATTAGACAAAATTAAGTAGAAAATGTATTCAGTATCAGGAAGAATGATGATTTCTAATAGAACTCTTTTTGTCCATTCAGATCGAGTGCTGGCGGTATCATAAAGATATACTATGATATCATAGATTAATAAGATGATTAGGATATATGCAAAAAAGATACTTTTGTTTTGAATGTGGAACAAACGTTCTTGGAGAAAAGATGGAAAATAGAATAGCAGGTTGGTTTGGGATCTGTAAACAATGTAACAACAAGAATGACATTTATTCAATTGGTCATGTCAGCCAAAAATCGCTAATCTAATTATCATGATTGGATTGACCATACCTATATCCCACTTATCCTCTTATCGTCTCCCTCTCTCCAGGACGATCCAATAACTATATCATATTTCATTTATCTTACATTGATGATCGGTACATCACAAAAAATTCTTTCATTTACTGTATTAATTGTTTCAATGAATTTTTGGTCTACATGTGAATGATATCTTTGAATTACAAGAATAGTCTTGATGCGCTTTTAACAATCTTGAATTTGGGCGGAAAAATCACGCAAGCCCCACATCATTTATCACTTATGTTAAACGGATTAAGATATTATTCTATAGAAGTAACAATAAACGGAGATCATTTCCACATACAAGCCTTTGAACAAGAAGCATCTGAATTATTTCAAGCAGTCATGACTATGATTGATGAAAAAAAGACCGATCTAAAAAAAATCAAAGTAATCTTCAGATAACAAGTATTTTTAAGTTGGTTTTTTTTCATTAGAATCTGATAATCAAGTTTCGTTAGATTATTATCTTTGACTTGTTTTATTCAAACCATTGCAAACAAATAGCAATGATTGGATCAATCTTACGGTTAAGTTTAGTAGTAACTGCAAGACATGTGGAAAAAAAATAGCAAAAGGTGAATTAGCGCTATGGTCGAGATCAAATAAATCCATAAAACATGTCGGGTGCCATACTAGAGACTTGTCCAATCCCGCATATGCTTTGGTTAATTCAAAACAGTTAAAGTGTGCTATCTGTGGATCGTTGGCTGGATGTCCTGAATGTGAATTCGAGAAAGACTGTGATAGGTCAGTTGTTTCTCAGCTATGTGTGTGCAAGAAATGCTATAATGATAAAATGCCTCTAGAAAAATATTATGAAGTTACCAACTCATTTGTGACTGGGAAAAAACCACTATAATTTATCTATTATTAGAATCGTTTGTCAAAGTAATAATTTTCATACCCTACTGTTGCCCTACTGTTCTTGGATTTCTATCTTATGAAAAGTAATTAAATAATAGGCATTGGTACTTTAGTCAGATGGATAGTCGAGGCTACTATGCACTTCTTGGAGTCTCGCAAAGCGCTAATTTTCAGGAAATAAAAAAATCATATAGAAAGCTTGCAAAAAAATATCACCCTGACAGAAACAAGTCTGCGCTTGCAGAAGAAACAATCAAAAAAATTAATGAAGCCTTCGAAATTCTATCTGATAGAAGAAAAAGAAAACAATATGACTTGGAGGCATCTAATATTTACGCTGACAATGATTCGTTCGAAGAAAAAGAAGAAAACTTGTCAGAGAAAATACCAAGGAATTCACATTATTTTACAAAACCTGAATCTAAAAGTAACTTTGGCTATGATAACTTGCTTCTAGATACTATAAAAAGTAGATTTCATATTCTAATAGAACCAAGTCTGTGTTTGGCATTTGGCGGTTGTGAGACTATAGCCCCAAAAGTTTTCGTAGTAGACAAGAGCAAACACATCAATCCAAAGGCAAGAGTCCAATCAGAGACGGCCGATACTCTAGATAGGATAGTTATGGCAGCTCAAGCTTGTCCGACAAAGGCAATAAAAATAATTGATAGATATACTGGAAATCAAATATATCCTTGAAAATGGTGGCAATAAAACTAGCTTTTCATTAATCATCATTGAATAGTCTCATGTGTTCGGCCATTATGCACCTGTTGAATACAAAATCAACTTTATTTTGTTGGGCAATTTTTTCTGCATCGCTATTATGAATACCTTCCTGCAACCAAATTACACTGATGCCATCTTTCTTTATAGAATCTTCCACAACAGGATAGACGTCTTGAGATGGCCTAAATACATCAATAATGTCTACTTCTGATTTGATATCCGATACACGGGGATATGTTCTTCTACCCAGTATTTCGACAGCTGAAGGATTTACTGGTATTATGTTATAACCCATTTCTATCATATATTTAGGAACAAAGTGAGCAGCTTTAGCAGGGTCCCTCGACATTCCCACCACAGCTATGTTCTTGAAATTGTACATTTTTTTAATTTCTTCATCTGTATGACCATCCGTACTGCTCATAATACATCCACAGATACAATCCCTTAAAATAGTTAGTATGCAAAAGCGAATGCTATAGGGTTTTTATATTGAACCAAATTGTAATGGTCTTGTGAAAATATCAAAAAAATCACATGCATATAGCGTCAGACGAAATGAAAGTAAAAAAGTTGAAAAGACTAGAAGAAGAAAACGAAACATTCCCAGACACTGATAAATTTAAAAGTTCTCCTATAAACCAGAAAAAAAAGCAATAAATCGAGCTGTAGATTGGAAAAGTTCTAAAATCTAGTCTATATATTACCGCCTCAGAATTATTTACGACAATGCATATATATGAGAATAAAACATAAATATAAGAAACAAACATTGTCTCAATTTTTGTGGGGTATTAGAATTGGTTAAAGATATTTCTCTATTTAGTGACCGCTGTCCGAGATGCGGAAAAGGGCCAATGGTTACAGATAATTCAAGTGGAGAAATGTTTTGTGGCAATTGTGGATTTGTAGTTACAGAGCGTATTGAGGAAACTGGTCCAGAATGGAGAGCCTTTTCAAAGGAAGAACACGAAGACCGCAGTCGTGCTGGTATCCCAACGTCCCTAGCCATGCATGATATGGGACTCGCTACAATAATTGGACCTGTTGATAAGGATGCCTCCGGAAAACCACTCTCCGCATCAATGAAAAGTACAATTGAGAGGTTGAGAACTTGGGATAGTAGAAGTCAGGTCCATGAACCTGTAGATCGTAATTTTAGACAAGCTTTTAGCGAATTGGACAGGCTAAAGGATAAACTCGCAGTAGGTGACGCTGTAATCGAAAAAGCGGCATATGTGTATAGAAAAGCACTTGAAAAAGGGCTTGTTAGAGGAAGATCAATTTCTGCCTTGGTTGCCGCTGCACTTTATGCTGCCTGTAGAGACACTGAGACTCCAAGAACATTAAAGGACATTGCTCATGCAAGTAATATCAAGAAAAAAGACGTCGCACGATGTTATAGGTTACTGATAAGGGAACTTGACTTGAAAATGCCTGTTGTAGATCCTGTTAAATGTGTAGCACGAATTGCCAGCAAGTCAGGACTTTCTGAAAAAACTAAAAGAAAAGCTTTAGAGATATTGAAAAAAGCTGAACAGGGTAAGATCTCTGCAGGAAAAGATCCTATGGGATTAGCCGCAGCCGCTCTGTATGTAGCTTGTGTAATGAATGGTGAAAATAAAACTCAAAAAGATGTAGCAGAAGCTGCCGGGGTAACCGAAGTAACAATAAGAAACAGGTACAAAGGCTTAAAGATACATCTAAAATTATAATTTTTTTACAGCTACTCTTTTTGTTTTTTAAAACTTAACAAATAGATACTGAATTTAACGAATAGTTACTTAATGAAAGAACTAAAAAAATAGATAAAAAATAGTGGATTTTTTAAATTACTTGCCACGGTCTTGTTGCAAACGTTACTCCAAGTCCAGCACCAATCAGTATTACCTGATATGCAACATTGCCCCACGGAACTGGTTTCAATAATGCTGGTCCAGATACCTGAATAGTTTGACCAGGACCAAGTCCAGGACCTACATGTTCGACATTCAACTGTGTATGAACATGGTAAACACCTGGTTCAAGAGCTTTTGCAGTAATTGAGTACGGGATTGTTCCTTGTGGAGGAATATCGAATATGTTTCCTGGAGGATCTCTTGCTATAAACTCCCATCTGTTACCTGCGTTGGTTGATTCACTGAATAGTGACAACCATGCTCTCAATGGCTTATTTACAAGACTTTGTAGATTTCCAGTCACAATCAACTGATCTCCTGTATTCAATGTTTGTGCTGAGAAAGCTTCATCTTGAATTCTTACGAATCTACTTTGAAGCTGAGCTTGAACTCCGTGTCCTTCAGCAGTTTGAACAATTGCTATCATTGTCGAAGTGGACATTACTATTGCAAATAGTGCAACTACCGCTATCTTTATGTTCGACGTATAATTTACACCTAGCCTTACCAGAAAAAACAAAGATATATGCTTTGCTATGACATTGCTTTCTCATAGTGGGATTCATTGTTATTTAGTACTAATAATGTCTTGCAGACCCCAAAAATCTTAGACCGTGAAAAGGTATGCTAGAAATTTCTAATCAAAAAAGTATATTTGCAGAATCTAGACGCAAAATTTAAAAAGGAATCCTTTGATGGTAAACACAATGACCTATCCAAAGGGATATACAGGCGGTGGCGGCGGTGGTGGCCGTACCAGTACAGGCGGCAGTAGTGACGAAATAGAACACATGATCGGTAGACGTGTAGAAAAGATGACGCCAGTTTACATCATAGGCTTCATACTTTGTTGGGTTGCGACAGCTGGTGGTGTTTATGTTGGTGTAACTGTTTACCCATGGGCATATCCGTTACCAAGTGGACTTTATGCGCTATCAGTATTGACAGTCATTGAAGCATTAGGATTCTTCTTCATAATGAAAATCACTAGAGAAAGACTGGGTCACACCTAAACTTTTTATTTTTTGTTTTAACTTATTTTTTAAGAATATTCGAATTTGATGGCAATTTCAGGATCTTTAGAATAATCTAATTTCTACCTTGATATATTTCACAAGACTAATTTTAAAATTTTTTTTTCAAATGTATCAAATTTTTCCAGAGTATTGATTAAGAATATCAAAATAAAATTTTATATAGAACCTTTAGGAGACATTTGGTAATGGTCTGGCTTAGACGCACTACACACTATCTATTCATAGTTGTAGTTGCTGTAAATAGTACATTATTGACAATCAACGCAGGAGACTACATATTCTATACAGATTGGGCATGGACATCATTTGTTGTATTCTCAGTATCCCAGTCAACAATGCTTGTAGTTGGAGCAATCTATTACATGCTATTCACCGGTGTACCAGGGACTGCAACATATTATGCAACAATCATGACTATCTATACATGGGTAGCCAAAGGAGCTTGGTTTGCACTAGGATATCCATATGACTTCATAGTAACTCCAGTTTGGATACCTTCAGCAATGCTGCTAGATTTAACATATTGGGCAACTAGAAGAAACAAACATGCTGCCATTATAATTGGCGGAACATTGGTAGGACTTTCATTGCCAATATTCAACATGATAAATCTACTGCTGGTCAGGGATCCTCTTGAGATGGCATTCAAGTATCCTCGTCCAACATTGCCTCCATACATGACACCAATTGAGCCTCAGGTCGGTAAGTTCTACAATAGTCCCGTGGCGCTAGGATCCGGGGCGGGAGCTGTACTGAGCGTTCCAATCGCTGCATTGGGCGCGAAGCTAAATACTTGGACATACAGATGGATGGCCGCGTGGAGTAAGTGGGATTAAAACCACAACCTCTCTTATTTTTATTTTCTTTTCTTTAGATTTTATAAATTAAATTAGATTTCGTCAAGTACTTTTCGTTCCTAATTACAAAAGGATTCTAGTAGAATTATTTTTTCATGCAAAGTATAAGTTATAGCTAGCTTACTTTTATAATACAAGAATGTCTGCAGAGAAGAATTCTGTCGAGGATGGTGTTACGTGCGACATTTGTGGTATTCCAATTGACGCGTGCACGTGTTCATGTCCTTATTGTGGGGAACGTGATTCATGCGAGTGCTGTTTATACGATGCAGCTACCGGCGGCGGATGATTTCAGATTTCATATTTTATATATCTATAATTTGATTAATACTTTGGAGAAGAAAGTAAGTCATTGTCTTTTTGGACTAATGTGAATTCTATATCTTGGTTAATTGGTGGACCACAAGGAAGCGGTGTGGATTCGGCTGCAAATATTTTTGCTAAAACATGTGCGAAAGAAGGCTTTCATATTTTTGGAAAGAGAGAATTTTATTCTAATATTAAGGGGGAACATAGCTATTTTACTATAAGAATATCAGACAAGCCCGTAAATTCACACTTGGAAGAAGTCAATGTGCTTGTTTCATTTGATGCTGAGACCGTTTTCAGACATGCAGACAAAGTATCTGAAGGTGGCATGATAATCTATGATTCATCTCTTTCAGAGACAGTTTTAGAGGAAGTCCCTACAATTGATTTTGAAGCTAGTAACAGAATTCGCAAATTATTACAGGATTCTGGACAATCCATTAATTTGAATGGAATGGTTGAGTTTGCAAAGTCAAGAGGTTGCATGGTGTATGGACTCCCTTATTTTGAAATGTTAGAAACAGTAGCTAAAAATATGAACGATCCTAAACTTAGTAAGATTTCTAGAGTAGTGAATGTTATCGCAATATCAGCCTCTATTTCTTTGCTTGGTTTCAAAAATGATATGTTGATTAGTGCCATTCAAGAAGTTTTTGGATCAAAGCCTAAACTACTTGCTAGTAACATAGAAGCAGCGAAATACGCACATGCCTACATTGGCACTAAATACGATGCCAAAAATATTAAATACAAAATAACCCCCAAAGATGCCCTAAAGGACTATCTTTTGCTTTCAGGAAGTCAGGCTGCGGCAATTGGGAAAATACTGGGCGGTTGTAGATTTCAAACTTATTATCCAATTACGCCAGCAAGTGATGAAAGTGAATTTTTAGAATCAAATCAGATAATCGATCAGGTTGATGGTAAAAATGGTTCCATTGTAGTTGTGCAAACTGAAGATGAGATTGCTGCCATAACTATGGCAATTGGTGCTTCGTTGACAGGAGTTAGAACTGCTACAGCTACATCTGGACCTGGTTTTTCACTCATGGCTGAGGCACTTGGGTGGGCTGGTATGAATGAAGTTCCATTAGTAGTTACAATGTATCAGAGAGCAGGACCTTCAACCGGTTTGCCAACTCGACACGAACAAAGCGACCTTCTGTTTGCTATTAACGCTGGGCATGGTGAATTTCCTAAGATAGTATTAGCCTCTGGGGATATTGAAGAATCTTTTTACGATGCCATAAAGGCATTTAATTTTGCAGAAATCTTTCAACTGCCAGTAATTCATTTACTAGACAAGGCAATCAGTAGTAGTATCCAAACATGCAAGAGATTTAGTAATAATCTCAATATTGAAAGGGGCGATTTCAAGAATTCTATTGGCAGAAATCAAAGTGAAGGCGCAGCAGGTCATTTTCAAAGATTCAAACTTGACGATTCGCCTATTTCTACGAGAGTTCCAATTGGAACAGAAAATGCGATATTCTGGAATACTGGTGATGAACACACAGAAGAAGGTCACATATCTGAAGATCCTGAAAATAGGAACAAAATGATGGACAAGAGAATGAAAAAACTCAACCTAGCATTAGAAAAAATAAATCAAGATGATATGGTCGTATGTCATGATTTTGATTCAGATGGTAAAAATGTTATTGTCAGCTGGGGGTCTACAAAGGGTGCAATCCTGGAAGCATTAGAAAAATTATCTGAAGAGGGAAACAAAATGAAATTCATTCAAGTTCGTCTGCTTTATCCATTTCCCACCGAAACTGTGAAAAAATTCTTGAAGGATGCGAAATTGGTTATTGATGTTGAGATGAACTACACATCGCAGTTAGGATCACTTGTACAACAAAATACTGGTAGGGAAATTGACTATAAGATTGTGAAATATAATGGTAGACCAATGTCCACTACGGAAATTTATATTGCACTTAAGGCTATATTATCTGGTAACAATGAAAGGAGGATTGTATTAGATGGCGGAACTTAAGCTAGCTGATTATAAGACAACAGTACACAATGATTGGTGTCCTGGTTGTGGAGATTTTGGAATACTAAACGCAATTCAAATGGCACTAAGTGAAATGCAGATTCCAAGACATAAAGCGATTATTTTTTCAGGAATCGGTTGTTCCGGAAAAACGCCACATTTCATCAATGTTTATGGTATCCACACCTTACATGGTAGAGTTTTACCCTTTGCTCAGGGTGCGAAAATTGCCAATCCAGATCTGCAAATAATAGCCGTTGGAGGTGATGGTGATGGTCTGGGTATTGGAGCAGGACATTTTGTTGGTGCAGGTAGGAAGAATGTTGACATTCCGTATCTGATCTTTAATAATGCAGTATATGGCCTCACCAAAGGACAGGCCTCACCAACGTTAAGGTTGGGTGAAAAGACAAAATCACTTGTAACACCCAATACAAGTAATTCTGTAAATCCACTAGCATTAGCATTAGTCTCTGGATTCACCTTTATCGCACGTTCGTATTCATACGATGTTAAACATCTTAA
>DATFEX010000089.1:0-23416 GCA_035250685.1 Nitrososphaeraceae archaeon
ATCAGAATACTCCAGCAGCCGATCAGAATACTCCAGCAGCCGATCAGAATACTCCAGCAGCCGATCAGAATACTCCAGCAGCCGATCAGAATACTCCAGCAGCCGATCAGAATACTCCAGCGAACTCAAAGACAAACACTGAGAGTACAGAGAGTAAAGATATTATTGACAGTGAAGGTAAGGAAATAGCCGTAAACAAGAGTGAGACGTAATGGCTAGACTCAAATTAAAAACATTAAGAGAATTTAACGACGTTGATCTAGAATCAAAGTTGTCGGAAATTAGAGCAGATTTGCTAAAATTGAAAATTGAAAATTCAAAAGGAACTCTCAAGAAGGAAACTGGAAATATGAAATGGAAGAGAAGGGATATAGCCCGAATACTGTCTATATTAAAGGAGAGGGAACTTGCAAAATGACACTTAAAGATTACATTACACGATATGAATTCATCGGCACCAATGCACAAGTTGATTATGGATCCATTGACCGTCAAAGGAAAGTAAGTGGTAAAATCATTTTTGAGACTAAAAACACAATTTCACTTGCCGATAATTTCAAAAAATATATTATTCCGAAGAAAACAATACAAAGGTTGGGATTAGTTTATCAGGATGAGATTTGTATCATGAATGGTTCTATGATTTTAGGGAGACCCGAAGATCGTTTATTAAAGTGATGGTTGATAGTTAATGGCTAAAAATATTGGAGTAACAGTTTCGGAACCAAAAAGGACATGTGATGATGAATTGTGTCCTTTTCATGGTAAACTTTCGATAAGAGGAAGAATACTGACAGGTATTACTGTAAGTTCAAAGGCTCATAAAATGATAGTAGTATCTCGTGAATACCCTCGATTAGTAAGAAAATACAAAAGGTATGAGAGAAGTAGTTCTAAGGTCCATGCATTTCTTCCTTCGTGTTTGGACGTTAATGAGGGTGACGAAGTAAAAATTGCAGAATGTAAACCTATATCAAAAACGGTATCATTTGTGACTGTGGAGGTAATAAAGAGTGGCGTCTAAAAGTAGAGCAGTCTCTGCAAAGGGAGTCGAGGAATTTAAGCCCTACATTACAAGGGCATTACCAATTACTGCTAATTTGGTTTGCGCAGACAATACTGGTGCAAAGATATTGAGAATTGCTCAGGTAACACGTATCAAGGGAAGACACTCAAGAATGCCTTCTGCCGCAGTAGGAGACTTTGTAAATGTAACTGTGAAGAAAGGAAACGCAGAGCTACGAAAACAAATGTTTGGAGCAGTTATTATTAGACAAAAATATCCCATAAGGAGACTGAATGGTGTTCGATTGTCATTTGAAGACAATGCAGCAGTGTTGGTTACACCAGAAGGAGAAATAAAAGGGACGGATATAAAAGGACCGGTGGCTGCTGAAGCTGCAGAAAAATGGCCCAGAATCGCAAATCTGGCATCATTAATAATATGAGGTTATGATAATGTTCTATAAACTAATTTCAAAACACAAAAGGGATAAATTTTTGGGAGCTAATCTTTCAGCAAACCTGAGAGAACAGCACAAAAAGCGAAGCATGAGAGTCATAAACGGTGACACTGTTAGAATATTAAGAGGAGAATATGTTGGGATAGAAGGGAAAGTAGAGAAAGTGAATACTCAAAGATCAACACTCTCTATCGAAGGCGTTCAAAGAGAGAAAATACGGGGCGGAAATGTCAAGGTACAAGTTCATGCGTCTAATGTACAAATTATTTCATTGAATTCTGATGACGATTATCGACTAAAAGGAATACCGAAATCAAAACCAAATGATAAGGAGACAAACCCAGAAAAAGGGAAGGAAGTTAAAAAATCATCTGAAATTAAGAAGGAATTGATCAAGGAGGAATCATAATCATGGCCAAAAAAGGAGGAGACAAGAGATTAAAACGACAACTTTCGCCACGTTTCTGGCAAGTTAGTAGAAAATCTTCAAGATTTATTCTCAACACAATGCCTGGACCACACACCAGGAAGTTTTCGTATCCTATTGGTGTAGTCTTGCGCGATCTTTTACATATTTGTTCGAATATTCGCGAAGTGAAAAAGTCATTAAACAAAGGCCTGGTTACCGTCGATGGAAAAATGGTTCATCATCCAAACTTTCCTGTTGGTTTGATGGATACCGTAGAGATAAAACCTTCAAATGAATTTTATAGATTTGTACCTTCGGATGGACTTCCACTACTGCCTATAAAAATAAGTGCTAATGAAAAGAACCTAAAGTTGGAAAAAATCAAATCCAAAGTTAGTTCCAAGAAAAACACATATCAATACCGTCTTCATGATGGCAGAACATTTCTAAGTGAAGAATCATACAATGTAAATGATACATGTTTGATTGAATTACCAAAATTTGGTATCAAAAACCACGTACAACTCAAAGACGGCTGTAGGGTTATTGTGACTAGAGGAGAGAACGCAGGAAATATTGGCAAGGTTGAAGAAATTAAGGCGGGATCCTTTTCGCTTCCAAAACGTGTATTAGTCTCAATGGGTGAAAAAACGGTGGAGTTACCAATAGACATAGTTATGGCAGTTGGCACAGACTCTTCATTAATACAGGTAAGCAAGTAAAATGAGTACAGTCAATAATATGAAACAAATCGGCTTGGAAAAAGTTGTAATAAATATCGGAGTAGGAAAATCGGGTGAACCTCTAGAGAGAGCCAAAAACGCATTAGAGGAATTAACATCAAGAAAGCCTACACAATGTGGTGCAAAAAATAACGTAAGAGATTTTGGTATCCACAAAGGAGAGCCAATTGGCACCAAAGTCACACTCAGAAATACAGAGGCAATGGAATTTGCCAAAAGAATTATCCAATCAAAGAATAACCAGTTGAAAAAATCATCTTTTGACAACTTTGGAAATATTTCGTTGGGGGTAAGAGAACATATTGATATCCCTGGAGCAAAATATAATCCAGATATTGGAATTTTTGGAATGAATGTATGTATATCATTATCAAGACCCGGTTATAGAATAATAAATAAGAGTAATCCACGAAAAATGGGAAAGAATCACAGGATTTCAAAAGAGGAAGCTATTGAATTTTTCAAAAATATGGGAGTTGAGATGATTTAGTGCCAAAGCCAAGAGAATACGATATTACAGGTAGAAAGCAACGTATACATGGAAAGGGGACTCGATGGTGCAAGAGATGTGGTTGTTATTCTGGTCTAATTCAAGCTTACAATATCATGCTTTGCAGACAATGCTTTAGAGAAGTAGCAATAAAATTAGGTTTCAAAAAATATGAATAGGAGAATGAGTGAATGAATTGCCAGCATTAAATATATTATCAAATCTTTTTGCTACACTATATAACAATGAAGTTAGGCGCAAAAAAGAATGTATTGTAAGTCCATCTTCAAGATTTTCCAGCGAAGTACTACGTGTCATGCAAAAACATAGGTATATTGGAGAATTTGAGCAGATAGATGATTCTAGGGCTGGTAAATTTAAAATTCAGCTTTTAGCCAAAATTAACAAATGCGGGATAATTACTCCGAAATTCAGTGTAAGAAAAAATCAATACCTGAATTGGGAAAGACAATTTTTACCAGCATATAACATGGGGATTTTGATAGTATCAACTAGCAAGGGGATCATGACACATCATGAAGCACAAGACATGGGAATAGGAGGAGTATTGGTCGGATATGTCTACTAACGAACATATTTCAACATTAGAGATACCGGAGGGGATTTCAGTAACGTTAGAGGAGAGAATTATGTCTGTTAAGGGAAAACTGGGCACTGTGAAAAAGGATTTTACAAGACTTCCAGCTTTTCTAACAATTGAAAATAATATTGTAAAGATTGAACCTTATGGAAAAAGAAGAAAGGATTTTGCTATTTCAAAAACTGCACAAAGCATCGTAAACAACATGATAAAAGGTGTTCAAAACGGATACAAGTACAAAATGAAAATAGTGTTTGCACACTTTCCAATAACGGTCAAGATAAAAGATGGAAAGGTGCATGTTGAAAACTTTTTCGGGGAGAGAAAAGCAAGAATATCCAATATTGTAGGGGATTCTACAAAAGTAGCAATTGAGGGGGATGATATTGTAATAACAGGTCCCCACCTAGAGCATGTTTCTCAAACCGCCGCAAATATAGAGTTGTCAACCAGAGTTAAGAACAAAGATCAAAGAGTCTTTCTCGATGGAGTGTATGTATACTCCAGAGAATAAATTGAGCAGTAGTTATTAATTTTAGGATGACTTTTATATAGAATATTTGTGCAAGTGAGAATCAAGTGAAAACAGTTATACTTGCTGGTGGATTGGGGAAAAGACTTAGACCCTTAACCTCGGATAGGCCAAAACCCATGATCCAGATTAATAATACACCAATAATAGAGTTACAGGTTAATTGGCTAAAAAAATGCGGTATAACTGACATCATAGTTCTCGTAGGACATCTAAAAGAAAAAATAAAACATCATCTTGCCGATGGGCAAAAATTTGGAGTCAATATAAGCTATATAGAAGAGAACGTCCCACTTGGAACCGGCGGTGCCCTAAAGAATGCAAAGGATCACATAATTCAAAATGGAAATACCGATTCGGGGTTTTTTGTAATTAACGGAGACATAATAACCAATTTGGATCCTTTTACCATATCGGACAAAGGATCAATGACACTCGCATTAGTTCCCTTAAAAAGTACGTTTGGAATTGTAGAAACAAATGGTGATCTTGTGTCAAAGTTTATAGAGAAACCGTTCATTAAAGATACTTGGATTAACGCAGGTGTGTATTATTTTTCAAATGAGATTTTTGAATACTTGCCAGATAATGGCAACCTTGAAACTGTAACTTTACCAATGCTGGTGGAGAAACAAAAATTAAAAGCGAAAAGATTTTCAAATAATTATTGGCGATCAATTGATTCACACAAAGATGTAGAGGAAGCGTCAAAGGAAGTTCAAGAAGTATTTAAAAAATGAGTGATAAGATAAGTCAAATTGGTATTAATCCTAGCAGTTTATTTAACACTCAAGATATTTTAGAATTCGCCAAACAACTAGATAATAGACCACAAGTACATTCAATATGGATACCTGAATCCTGGGGTCGTGAGGCATTTGTAATGCTAGGAGCTATTGCATCATTAACAGGAAAGGTAAAATTAGGAACTTCTATAGTCGGTATGTTTTCTAGAACTCCCGCAACAACTGCAATGGCAGCTTCAACACTAGACAATATTTCAAAAAATCGTACTATTATCGGTATCGGGGCTAGTACTCCCATACTTGCCGAGAACTGGCACGGTATCAAATTTGAATATCCATTAAAGCGCATGAAAGAATATGTGACCTGTTTTAAAATAATCTCTAGCGGGGAAACAATTAACTTTAATGGTAATTTCTTTAAATTAAAAAACATGAAGATACTACATCCATCCACCAGAAAAAAAATCCCTGTTTATCTAGGTGCTGTGAATTCTGGAATGATAAAGTTGGCAATTGATATTGCCGATGGGACTATTTTGTATCTTCGTCCAATTGATGAGATGAAACAGACAGTTCAACATATAAGTTGCATGATTTCGAAAAAATCTAAAGACTTTGAAATATGTTCTGTGTTTATAACTGCGATTTCAAACAAATATCCAGATCTTGCACGTCGAAGAGCTGCAAAAACACTCGCGTTTTATGTTTCAGTTGGAAAATACTATAACAAATTCTTGTCATCTCACGGCTTCAGAAGTGAAGTGGAAGAAATAACGAATGAATATCAAGCAAACGGTATCGAAAATATTAGCAAATTTGTAACAGACCATATGCTAGATTCACTAACCATATATGGAACTGTTGAAGATTGCATCAAAAGTTTAAAACGCTTTGTCTCATGTGGAATTTCACTTCCAATATTACAGATAAACCCGGTAAAAGACAATTTAGAATCAATAAACGATTCTCTTCTTTTGATAGAAAATGTCTAGAGTAGCAATAGTCGACCAGTCAACTTCAAAATTTACCAAAGATACAACTCTATCCGTAGAGGAGCTGGCATGTGGACCTGGCAAAGAAATTCTCGAAAGATACAAGAACAAGGATATTGAGATTGATTCAGTTTTTTTATCGACTACAGCTGATGTTCAATATGGCTCTACCATAGTTTCTGAATATTTGGGTTTAAAACCAAGAATATCTCAGAGATTGGACAACCTATGTAATTCTGGCACGAATGCCATTGTTTCGGCATATTCAATGATAAAATCAGGGATATGTAAAAATGCCCTGGTTATTGGAGCGGATATTAAACAAACTAAAGGATCGCAACTAGTATGGGATATATCAAGAGGATCTTTTACCTTACCAGTTTATTGGGCGGCGCTCTTTGCGAAAGTTCACATGCGCAAATATGGCACAACAGAGGAACAGATGGCATCAGTTACGGTAAAAAACAGGAAGAACGCATACCTCAATCGCAATGCCCTGTTTAGAAAGAAGGTAACTGTCAAAGATGTGTTGAATTCAAAACAATTGGTAGAACCGTTAAAGTTACTAGATTGTTCTTATGTATGTAATGGGGCTTCAGCAATTCTACTTTCTAATGAAGTAGATGCTAAAAAGCACGCAGATTTTCCAGTTTGGATAGAAGGAATAGGAAGTTCTGTAGAGGCAGCTAGTTTTAGTAACGTTAGCTCTGACCTCTCAAGTATATTCTCAACTAAAACTGCTTCGGAAATGGCATATGCCATGACAAATATTACACCTAAGCATATAGACGTAGCTGAGCTTCATGATGCTTTTACTATTATGGAAATTATGGCATACGAAGATCTAGGCTTTTGTACGAAAGGAGAGGGAGGCAAATTTGTATCTCAAAAAGATATATCAATCAATCCTCGTGGAGGACTATTAGGGACGGGACATCCTCTTGGAGCGACAGGAGTCGCTCAAACAGTAGAAATCAGTCAACAACTAAAGGGTTCGGCCGGAAATAGACAAATTAAGGACTGCAAGTGGGGGTTAGTTCATAATATGTCTGCGGCAGGTTCTTCTTCACTAGTATTAATAATTTCTAGAGACTAGAATTAGTGCGTTAATCTATCATCTGCGAGTATCCATAGTATGGATGCGTCAATAAATTGATCGTTTTAATTATCCGAACCATGCACAAAATTATGTGAAAGAATTCCTTGATTTGCTGAGGAAGGGAAAATTTAGAATACCAGTTTGCCTAAAGTGTGATTCCAAAGTATGGCCTCCTGCCAACATTTGTAGTAATTGTTATTCTGGAAAAATTAGGATGTCTAAATTAGAATCAAAAGGTCAGTTAATCGAACATTCTTCATCGCATATTGGCAGTACCGAGAAACTAGGATTAATCGAAATTTCAGGAATCAGAATAATAGGGGTTTTAAGTGAAGAAAATTTGAAGCCAGGGAGCATTGTCAAATTGACTAAATGCGGGCTGGATAAAAATGATACGCCATATTATGAATTCTCGTCTGCTTAGTCCATACTGAAGGATTTAATTAATCAATTATTATTAGTAGACATATCAAGATGTCATACGACAGATTTGTTGATGATAGGATGCTTACTAGCAGAGATGTGTTAAACAGGAAACAGATCAAAATTAAACTACTAGATTACGACGAATCTGCCAGAGATTTCTCTCAAAGATTTGGTACTCGGATCCTAGTTAGGAAGGTTCTCCTAACGATAAAAAAAACAGACACGGAGGAAATCGAAGAAAAAGAATTAGATGTTGAGGAGCTAGAGAAAAGAATCAAGAAAGAACGACTCTGGTCCTCCTCAAATAGATGGGTTGCAAAGAGCGAAATCAAAAATGGTTACATTGTTGCTTCTAGACACATAGATTTGCTTTCCAACGCAATCGCATTGGATATTATCAAATTCTAACAAGGTTTTACGCTTCTCCCTTTAAACAAATTTCCAACCTATTTTCAATGATATTTCTAAATTCGAATTATGAAATATCTGAAAATAAATACATGATATGTGTATTGGTAACATTATTTTCAAGTTTGCATACATCTTCTTTATTGGATTAAATATAAAGTAGAGCGCCGCTGATCAGACTTGAACTGATGGCCCACTGGTTAACAGCCAGTTAAGCTCCAAAGTAACAGCCTTTGAATTTGCTCTACCATGCTGAGCTACAGCGGCGCATGTTTTACAAAAATTATTACTTTAATTAAATGTTATGCTAATAATTAGGGCTAACAGGAGTATTTCAGATTTCGAATTTTGAAATATTTAAAATAGTTCGTGAATGAACTATTTTTTCCTGGTAATGAATACCTTTACAACACCCAATGCTATCAGAAGTACGCCTAGCCCGGTTATT
Source organism: Nitrososphaeraceae archaeon (assembly GCA_035250685.1). Taxonomy (GTDB): domain Archaea; phylum Thermoproteota; class Nitrososphaeria; order Nitrososphaerales; family Nitrososphaeraceae; genus TA-21. Next base: position 8,358 of record DATFEX010000089.1, read on the forward strand.
CCGTAAATAGAAGAACTTTCGCTGGCGCCATCTTGAGCAGACATAGCCATACCTACCATTCCGGCTATGATAATTCCACCATTAATAAAGAGAAGGGCAGCAACCAGTGTAGACTTCTCTTTCAATGATATTGCAAAAGCAATGATCGATAAAATTACAGGAACACCGCCGAATATCCCTCCCCTGATTCCGTGATCAAATTGGAGAAAACCACTTTTTCCATCGGGAGATGTAGATTGCGCATACATTACATCTGCACCATAAATAATCAGTAAGGCAAGTGAGATGAATAATAATATCACAGATATTTTTGTTTTCATATCTAATGGGTATATTCAGATTATTAATAAACTTATTTTGAATTTATGCTCACTGAAAATTGTGGTTAATACTTCGAAAATGTTCGAGTAAATGCCAATTCATTTATTCATAAATGTGAAATAGAATTGCTACTATGCTAATGTACAAATATAGCAATAATATTGCTATTTCTATTGAATAGTAATAATCTTGATAAAAAGTATGTGTGGCACCCGTATACTCAGATGAAACTTTGGAATGCCTCAGATCATATTACAATCCAATCAGGAAGTGGTTTTAATTTTATAGATTCCAACAAAAGAAGTTACTTGGATGGGATTAGTAACATGTGGTGCAATGTTTGGGGTCATGATAGAACGGAAATACTTGATTCAATGAAAAATCAGCTCGATACTCTTCCACACTCTTCATTGTTTGGTTTGGTTAACGAACCTTCAGCGAAGCTAGCAAAGCGCCTCATATCAATGGCAAAAGGCATGAGCAAAGTTTTCTACACAGATAATGGTTCTACGGCCATTGAAGCAGCATTAAAAATAGCAGTACAATACTGGAACAACAAAGGAAATCCACAGAAAAAAAAATTCATCTGTTTAAGAAACGGCTATCATGGTGACACAATAGGCTGTATGTCAGTAGGTTACGTAGATGGTTATTTTTCTCCGTACAAATCGATGCTACTTAAAACAATAAAGGTAGATTCACCAACGATAAGAAATAGGAAATTTGGACCACAAGAAATTGATCAATATGTCCAGAAGATTGAGATCATCCTAAAGAGAACATCGTCAAAAATAGCAGGATTTGTAATGGAAAGTGGAGCTCAAATCGCAGGAGGGGTAAACATATACCCGGAGAAATTTCAAAAAGAGATTAGCGATCTATGCAAAAAATATGATATTCTTCTGATACTGGACGAAATAGCTACCGGTTTTGGAAGACTTGGTAATATGATAGAATACAGGGCCCAAAAATCAGAACCAGATATTGTTTGCTTTGCAAAGGCCCTCACCGGAGGATATTTTCCGCTTGCAGTAACACTAACTACATCTAAAATTTTCGAGCAATTTCTTGGAGATTATTGGGATAAACGACAGCTTTTTCATGGTCATACATTCACCGGTCATCCGGTGGGATGCTCAGCCGCCTTGACTAATCTAGATCTTTATGAAAGGTCAAATCTTATTAGAAAAATAAGATCCAATTCATTGATACTCGATAAACTATTAAAAAAATATTCAGAGATTGAAATTTGCTATGATATTAGAAACAAAGGCTTGCTTTGTGGGATAGAGTTAAGAAAAGACAATAAACCCATCAAGACAATTGACAAAATCCCAATTGGCCATTACATCGCAAGAGAATCATTGAAAAAAGGAGTTTATCTAAGAACCCTTGGAAATATCATCACAATAATCCCACCATTGGCAATAAGTAAAGAAGACCTTACAAAAATAGTCGATACAGAATATCAGATTGTGGAAAAACTCCAAAAGAAACTTAAATAAAGTCGCTCATTTCTTTCTCTAAATCGTTCTAATCTGGTTATAGAGAGTAGCTTTTGAAATTCCAAGGTTTTTTGCGATTTTGCTTCTTGGCATATTCTGGGATAGCATTCTAATCAATACATCCTTATCAAGTGTCTTTTTTGGACGACCAATATTTTTTCCGGCCATTTTCGCCCTTACCATACCATCTTTCGTACGTTGAATCAACATTTCCCTTTCTCTCTCTGCTACCCAAGTCAGAATCCCAATCATTAATTTCCTAATACTTGGATCAGTGGTTTGAAGAAAAATCTCTTTGGGTGAACAAGAAATAAGCGGAGAATATTTTTCAATTGATTTTATCGCGTCAAGAGTCTCCCAAAATGTTCTTCCAACTCGGGATAACTCATAAACAATGACTGAATCCACACTATCAGATCTAACCAAGTTTAGCATTTCCCTGAATGCAGGCCTGTCAATTGCAGGAATTTTCCCACTTATTGCAGAATCTTCGAAAAAATCAAGGATTTCATAATCATTATCTTGGGCCCATTTTTCAATCGCCAACTTTTGGTTAAGTACCGTCTGTTCGTCTGTACTGACACGCAAGTACCCAAATGCGTATTTCATTACATACTTCAAGATGAAAAGTTGATAATACTTTAGGTCAAAAAAAATACGTACAGTTCGAAAAAGGTCTTACATTATTTAGACAAAATAAGAGTAAAAAAATGCCTGCATTTTTACACAGTACATAAACGGGTCCTTTTTTGGACTCTAAAAGTCCAACTAAGAAATGACGAATTTCGTTTTACCTCTTAGTTTCATGAATAATTGTGCAATGGTCAGTAATTCTTTATTTTTAGGCATTTTATCCCCCAAAAAACCCTGAAATCACCAAATAATGCTAGTTATTCATCATAAAATGGCCCACTATCTAAAGTACAAGAATTAATATGAATCTTCAAGCATAGTCGCTTAAGCCTACAGAACGAAAAATAGCAATCATGATCTACGGGATCACATTATTGAAAAAGGATTATTTTTGCCTAAATCGTAAATTGTTTCGATCTATTGATGTCGCTTAGTTAGATCAGGTCTGATAATTAAAGAATAAGTATGGGTTCCAAAAAAGAACTATTGATGCAAGATTTCGAGTTCATTGATTCTTGTATGAAAAAGGTCATTAATGGAAATTCTATTACCTTTGATGAAGCTGAAAAATTATTATCAACTAATAACGTGATAAAGCTCGCGGAATGTGCTAACCTCATAACTAGGAAATTTAATCAGCAAACAGTTGACGTTGAATCTCTGATAAATGCCAAATCAGGAAATTGTCCCGAGGATTGTTCCTTTTGTGCCCAATCGACATTTTATGAAACTGGAATCACAAAGTACCCTCTCCTTAGTGATGAAGTAATATTGGAAAAGGCCAGAGAAGCTGAGAAAAGTGGGTCAGCCAGTTTTTGTCTTGTTTGTGCCTACCGTGAACCATCACAAAAGGATTTTGAAAAAATTTGCAATACAATAGAAAAATTAAGAGAACAAGTGAATCTTGACATTAACGTTTCACTTGGTTTCATGACATCAGAACGAGCTAAAAAACTCAAATTACTAGGCGTCAAAAGGTATAACCATAATCTAGAAGCCTCGGAGAGTTTCTTTTCAAAGATCTGTAATACACATGATTATTCGGATAGAGTCAATACAGCAAGAACTGTAAAGGAAGCAGGATTGGAACTATGCTGTGGAGGGATAATTGGAATGGGTGAATCCAAAAAACAGCGAATTGAATTAGCATTTTCTCTGTCAGCTCTTGAACCAGATGAAGTTCCTCTCAACATACTTATTCCTAGAGAAGGTACGCCAAAAGAACTAGATAATTGTGCCATTGATCCAGTAGACATCATTAGAACAATTGCTGTCTGGAGATTCATTATGCCAAAAACAATATTGAAAATTGCTGGTGGAAGAGAAGTGCACTTTAGTGATGGTGGAAAGCTTGCTCTTCAAGCTGGAGCCAATGGAATTATTACGGGTGGTTACCTTACTACAAATGGAAACGAACCAAATAAAGATATCCAAATGATACATGAAATTGGCCTCGATACCCGAATTCATTAATTCAGACATAGATAGACTGAAATCAGAAAATCTTTATCGAAAACTTAGGAATATCGATTACCAAAATGGTTCATTTATGGTAAATAACAAAGAGATAATTAATTATAATTCAAATGATTACCTGGGCTTATCCACAAATCAACTAATAATTAGAAATACTGTAAAGGGTTTTGATGAAATTTCTCAATGTAGCTCTAGACTTGTTGGGGGAAATAACTTTGTGATTGAGAAACTAGAGAACTTATTGTCCAGACATAGGGGGACAGAATCATCTCTTGTTTACACTACTGGATATACAGCAGTTCTAGGAGTACTGAGTACTTTGGCAGATCATCAAACTACTGTATTTAGTGATGAATCCAATCACGCCAGTATTATTGATGGTTGTAAACTGTCCAATTCCAAGATCAAAGTATTTCGACACAACGACATTGAGAATCTGTTAGAATTAGTAAGGGGCGTAAAAGGAAAGAAAATTCTTGTTACAGAAGGAATATTTAGTATAGGGGGAGACATGTCAAAATTAAAATCTATTTGTAAGTTGGGAAAAGAGTTTGGACTTTTTACAATTATTGATGACGCCCACGGAGATTTTGTTTTTGGAAAGAATGCCTCTGGTACTCCCTCTGAATTAGGAGTAAATGGTTTGATTGATGTCCATATCAGTAGTATGAGTAAGGCTTTAGGTTGTTTTGGAGGATATGTAGCATGTGCCAAAATTGTAAGGGATTACTTGATAAATAAATCAAGGCAATTCATATTCAGTTCAGCTATTCCGACTCATTTGTGCAAATCCGCATTAAGTGGAATAAATATTGCAAAAAAAGGCAATCTTCAACGAAAGCTCTTCAGAAATGTAAACATATTACGTGATGGTTTGATGGACATTGGATTTGACATTGGAAACTCGTCCAGCCAAATAATTCCAGTTCATATTGGTTCTGAGAAGTTGGCAATCAAAATTGCTGATGTTTTGTTACAAAAAGGAATTTTAGTGCATCCTATGCGATTTCCTACAGTAAAAAAAGGATCTGCGGTTCTAAGACTTTCTATAAGTGCCTCCCACACAAAAGTGCAACTGGACTATTCTCTAGATAAGATAGAAGCGATTGGAAAAGAACACAATATCATTTGACACCAGTAGCAAATAACTTATTTTTGCATAACCGGTCAGAATCTGAGTAGAAAATAAAACAACATTGATTGATACCATTTTTGCTATTATTATCTCCAGATACCACTTGAAGTGCAATTTTTACCATTATTCTGATGTTTCATAATTCGAATTCTGCAATATATGTTTGCATTAAGATTTGATAACAACAACATGATTAATTCAACGAATATTTATATTTCATAATTCGAATTTAGCAATATTTATCTAATATGAGTTCCAATTATACAACAATGATAGAAAGGGAGTTGAAATTGAAATTGACAGTTTCAGAACGTCAATTCAGAGACATAAAATATTATTTCTCACTTTTGCATTCAGAATCAATAGTTTCTGGACTAAAATTTGCGTATAATAGACAAAAAGCTCAAGATGGGGGCTACTTGAATGTCGGAAGAAAAAGTTTTGTTAAAAAAGAAACAAACATGTTAACCAAAGAGCAAGCTAGATGGCGACTCGCAAACTGGAAATCAATGATAAAGGGCTACAGGAATAAAGGCTATAGCTACCCCACAATAAGTAGAATAAAAAAGGATATTAGAATAATAGCAAAATCAGGTAATAAAAAATAGGGATTAGTAAGTTGACGCTTCTGTACTTTTTTCATCAATCCTGATTGATGACAGGTCAGGGAATTTCTCTTTCATACTTTGTTCTACCAAAGTAGTAGCTTCTTCAATAATGCTTGTTGATTCTTCATTCAGTGTTCTTCCGCTATCTACTTCGTGCTTTGGTATTTGTGCTGAATCCGACAATATTCCGCCCATAAGATCAGATATTTGTGAAAGTGACTGGTCTGCTTCTGGAACCATTGACGACAAGCCTCCTTGTATGTTCTTTATAACAGACATTGCTGGAGTTAGCGTAACTACAACATCTCCTAATTCAGTAATAGTGTTTAGTCTTAATTGAATTTGTTCCAATGCAAGTTTCGCGGAATCGACCATTTTACTCATCTTGCGAATTTGAGAGAGTTCATTTGATAGCAACTTAGCGTATTGGACATCATGATTTTGTATTGAGTGAACAATTCTTTTAAAAATAACCTGATCCTTTTCTACAATCTTAGCAGAAATCCCATCTAGTTTTGATATTTGCATTTCTAATTTCTTTTGAGCCTCTTCAATTCTTGGCTTTAGAGGTGGTTGCGATTTTATACTTTCCAATATCTTTACCGCCACGTTATCTGGTTGGGTTTTGGTCCACTTGTCTTTAAAGGACATTGTTTTCTCTAAAGCCTATCACTATTTCTGTTTATAACATCAAATGTAACCAAGGTCTATAGCTCTGTGGTTACAAGTCAAAGGCTCAAATTAAGAATTCAGTTATTTTTTGGATTTGTCAAACATGTGTAATAATTGCTTAACTGCTCCGTCCATGTCTTCTTCTCGCACTTCAGGGGATAGGCCAAGCTTTAACAGATTATTTATCGTATTAGATATCTCAGAACTTATTTCGTCAAAACTATCAACGTCGTTAAATCCCTGTTGATATAGCCTATTCAGTTTCATTGCATACATCCTGGTTTGATCATTTATTGTAACTTTATACACATTGTCATTCACTTTAATTTCCTCATTAGCCATTAGTCTTAATCAATGAAAATGACCATGAACCTCTAAGAAAAATGTTTTGGTGTTATATTCTAATCAATTTCATTGTAAACAGAGACTTCTGTAAACAGCAGTTGTCATATTCACAACAAAATATGGTGATTGCCCCCTGATGTTTAAGCTTAGTCGGATAATATTGCTTTAAGTTTTTTTACCATTTTTTCTCCTTCAGTTGTTAGCGAATAGTATCTGACCGCCATGGGTCTTGTCTTTGAAGATGTCATTAACCCATATTCGCTGGCAACTAGTCCAGCTTTTTCTAATTTAGACAAGTGAAAAGAAATAATCTTCCTGTCTACGTTTATTTTATCTTCTAACTTGCTTGCGTACATCTTTTGAGATTCGAGTTGAGTCAAGATGTTTGATCTAGTTGGATGTGTTGCTACATAAACTATCTCATAGGCATCGTTAGTTTTTTCTTTCGCCTTTTTTTTGTCCAATATAGGTAATTATATATCCTTATATATATTATTTTTTTCTCGTCATGTCCCAATTCTCTTATTCTTATATACTTCTTTTATACTGCTTTACTTTGCTAACGGATAGTCACTATCCGACAATAAATTAGTACAAAAAAGGAAAATTTCCCGGTTGTTACCACTATTGAATATAGATATTGCGCATATATCGAAATTTAGAGACTATTGATAGCAGATTTTCAGTAGAAAAAGGTCATGGTGGGATTTGGACCCACGGCCTAAGGTTTACAAAACCTTCGCTCTAACCAGGCTGAGCTACATGACCGCCGGCAAAGTTAAATTTTTTTTGTCGCATAATTAAAAGTTTGTTAAATAGCATAACATCATAATAAGAAATTTATTCCAATGTCTCAACCAATATTCTGGAGAATTAACATGACAAAATATCTCGTTGTTGTGACTATAGAAAACAAAGAACAAGTAGGGGATCCTGAAGGCGAGACAATAAAAAAAGATCTCATTCTTAGAAGTGGGTACTCAAATGTTGAATCAGTCCGATCTGCCAAATGTTACAATATTATTGTCAATACCAACTCAGAGGAAGAAGCAAAAAATGACATAACTAAATTATGTGAGGAACTTAGAATATACAATCCTATCGTAAGCAACTGTACAATTGGGCCAATCAACAAAATCAGCGAGTAAATTAGAACTCCTGTTAATGTTTGCCCTTGTTACAGAGTGAATTAGTTACATTCGTTCAAGAGGGGTAATACCCACAAAGGAAATAAATATTTTCAAAATATTTCGTATAGCCTCTACCAGTGAAATCCTGGCCAGGGATATTTCAGCATCACCCTCTTTCAATATAGGGACTTTTTCATAAAACAAGTTGAATATCGTGGCTAGCTCATATGAATATTGCGTAATGAGCTTTGGCTCCACATTCTTGATGGTGTTTTCTATTACAATTGCATACTTTGAGAGATGTTTTATGAGGCGTAATTCGACTGGATCTGAAAGGTAGGAAGCATCACCTGAGAATCTTTTGATATCTGATTTCTCAATAAGCCGACAACATCTAGCGTATGCATATTGTAAGTATGGACCAGAATTTCCATCCAAACTCAAGGAATCTGTCATATCAAATTTTAATTCCTTTTCCAAATCATTCTTGATGAGACTGTATCTTATTGCAGATATTGCTATTTCTTCTGAAGTCCTTTCGAGATCTTTTCCCATAATTTCTGGATTTCGCTTGATTGTTTCTTCCTTTGCCTTTCCGTATAGAGTATCAAGTACAAAATCAGCGTCAACATAAATGCCCTTTCTGCCAGACATTTGTACCGACTTTTGATCGTCAGGTTTAATTCCCAAATCTTTTGCAGTTCTACTTGACAGCAAGACTGGACCATAAGCCAAGTGTAAATACCTATTGGAGTTAGATTCAAATTTATTCAAAATTTCCTTGATAATTTTTTGTAATCTTGTTTGTCGATTGTCGATAACTGTAATAGAATCTTCCGCTGGAAAGAAGTTTCGTTGATTTGTACCATTTAAATCATCAATTGTACTAGTCCACAATATAGTATTGTCCCATTGTTTTAGCAAAACTTGATATTTAAATTGGTCTTCAAGAGTTCCTACTTTTAGTAATGCATAAGGAATATCCTTTGCGATGTAAGTTGCAGTTCCATCACTTCTCACAATAATTTTGTCTCCCTCTTCATCAGAACCAAAGACCCAACATCCAGCATTTTGGCCCTCGATTTCCTTGATTATTATGTTTTCATGTCTCATTCTCTCAAATGTTTTTTCCCATAATTTTGATCTTATAATATGTGATTCAAAATTCAATAAATCATAACGAGCTTTCATTCTCCAGCACGTTTTAAGTTGGTCTTTTAGAACTTTGGATGTAATTTCAGAGGCAAATGAGTTTATTTCAGGATCCCCTTTTTCTAACTTCTTTAGCAATGATTTTCTTTTTTCAACCAACTGTGGGTCTTTTCCATACAACTCATTTACTTTAACATATACTTCGTTACCGCAATACCTATCAAATTTCATATTAGAGTCAGGGGGCGAAATTGGAAATTTTAGAAATAAAAATCCCACCAGAATATCGGCTACTTGTAGCCCAGAATCATCTACGTAGTTTAAAACTTTAACATCATGGTTAGTATCTCTCAATATCCTATACATTGTATCGCCTATGACAACGTTTCTTAAATGTCCTACATGTAATGCTTTATTTGGATTAACACTCGTGTGCTCAATAATGACTTTTTTTCTTTTACCTAAATCGAGTTGTGTAGGTTCATTTTTCAAAATATGAGAAATTATCTCCTTACCAATTAAAGTAATGTTTGCTCGAAAATTAATATATCCACTCTCGTGTGCTTCTACAGAATAAATGTAAGATTGTGAACTTGCAAGTCCATCAATGCGGAATTGATCATACTGTTCAACTAGCAGTGATGCAATTGCTTGAGGGGATTTTTGTAATTCCTTTGTCAATAAGAAAGCAACATTACAGCTTAGGTCTCCATACTCCTCTCTGGCTGGCTCTGTAAGATTAAACAATTCATTCTTGATCCCTAGTTTATCAAGTGAAAACTTCACTGCCTCATTGGCTTCATTGATGAATTTTTGAAAGATCATTTCTTATCTCAAATAATTTAGACTGACGTAATCAATAGCGTCGCACAGTCCCACTCCTTCCTTACCGGTTACTACATGATTTGCATTAGCCTTAACTTCATCATCAGAATGACCTAATGCAATACTTAGTCCGCAACTCCCAAAAACAGGAATATCAGTCTCACTATCTCCAATTGCAACAACCTCTTTTGGTTCTATATTTAGGAACTCTAGCGCAAGGTCTAGGCCTTTTGCCTTATTAACACCTATCTCGTTGATGTGAAATGCATATTTGCTATCAACTATATCTAATTTCAATCCCTTTTCCTTCAGTATATTCTTACCCTCCTCTATATCAAAGGTCCTTTGTAATACAACTTCAGATAATCTGGGAAATACTGGTTTGAAATCTACATTGGCTAGAGAATGTTTCAATAGTTCGTATCCCTTCAAGCATAGATCCTTATTGCCAAGGATCATATGATCTGAAGGGCCTCTGGAAACAACTCCACCATTTTCCCCTATTGAAACCCGGGTAATGCCGAGGAATACTGATAATACATATGCCTCTATTGAAGAACGACCAGTAACAAAGAATACCTTGTATCCAACTTTTTCAAGAAACCTCATTTTTGAAACTGCAGGGAGATAGATCATTCCATTACCATTTTCTGTCAGAGTACCATCGATATCTATTGCAAAAGCTTTAATTTTCATGTCATTGCCGGACAAGGCTATACGGATTATTGTGTTGAGATTTGTGTATCATTAACTTTTCTAAATCTTTGTTGGAATACCTTATACAAATCTTGAAACTGGTAGGTCCCTTTGCTGTTTCTTGGGGAAATATGTTTAGGATTAAATATTTCCATACTTCAATATTCGATGGGTCCGTGGCCCAGTCAGGACAGGGTGCTGATTATCAAGCATAAGCCTCCGGAGCCAGTGTTCGTGGGATCGAAGCCCATCGGACCCGTTCCTCATTAGTTCCCTTAGAGGATTCTGTTAGATTGGCGAATGGATTTTGGCTTTGTCCGAAATGTCGACAGTTTCCAGGTATGTCATGCCTTGCCCCTTTTTGACTTATCTGTATTTATGGCAAATCCTTTACTTCAGCGGTTCCTGCAGGGAGATTACTATTCATGCCACCAACATCCTTCGAACCTTTGGTGGTTTCTTGGTTATCTAGTTGTGCTACCTGCGCCTGCGCATTATCTATTAAGTTCTTAACTTCTGGAGTCACCACGTTATCCTTGGACGTCCAAGTTATAGTACAATTCTGGCCATTCTGATCACACCAAATTAAAGCCTTTGCTGGGGTTCAACGTTATCAGCAGTAAAAATACAAACGTAGTTCTGACCAAAGGTGTAACAGTTTGTTTCTGCTGATACGAAATTTGCGAATGAGTAGTAGAGAGCCATTACAGCTAGAGTACCTAAAACGATTGAGACTGCATATTTGAAATTCATTCTTGTCGTGTAATTCTTGTATTTGTATTTAAGGTTTGTTTGAAGACTCATAATACTAATGGAGGAACCGTTACTGTTACGGTTTCAATTAATAGCCACATTCTAACATCTCATAATCTGCCGCATTGTCGTCTCCATCATCATCAGGAGAATCCTCATAAGCATCATCAATGCATTCCTGCACTTCTTCGTCTACTGACTGATAATAGATCGTTTCTTTCAGCCAATCCAAATCATGCTTTGAGTCTTCCTTGATTTCTCCTTCTACTTCTTCATGGTCTATCATCTCATTTACTTCACAGAATGTTTTTTCTTCTAACGCTTTGTAAAATTTCTTTTCTGATGGATTGTTGTCATCATGTCCTTCTGAAGACCACTTTTCTACACCTTTGATGTCCTCACATTCTATCCTATCAGCGTATATTGTATTACCATTCATAAATAACGTTACTACAAAAGTAACAGAAATCATGTATGCAGACATTATTTTCTTGTTCATGTATGTAATGCGAATCCGCATCCAATAAATACTAATAGTTTAGAAAACCTTGATAAATAAATGGTAAATAAAGATTTTGTCACACAATTACATCACTCATTTATAAGAGTCTTAAGTTTGGCATTATTGGTGTTAACGGAGAAATCAAAGTTAGTTAACCGTACTATAAATCTTAAATAAAAATTTGGTGTGTAACAGTACGCCTGTCTTGGATTCATTGTTTGAGATGGCTTGGTTGGTGCTGTGTCTCACCGATAGGCACCAATCAATTTACAGTTACTATATTTAATAATAAGAAGTCATCATTTCTATAGGTGAAGACTCAAGTTTTTGACCAGTTACTCATTGAAGATAGTAAAATTCTCAAAAAACTGAGTCTTGGTGAGAAAGACCACAAAAAAATACTAGACATATATGCCCTCAGGGTGAATTTGTATAAGGAATATGCAGATAAAGAACATGACCCAATTATCAAAGCAATAATCGAAGCAAAGAAATCAGTTGTGATGAGTGATATGGGTCTGCTTGCCGCACAATTTGAAATCCAATATACTATAGCAAAAATTAAACTTCGTCTTGAAGAACTAGAGATAAAAAGTGAAAAGTTTAAAGTTTAGTATTATCAACGAATTAGGAGTATTTAGTAATTTTCTAATTCAAATCAATGAGTGCTAAAACATAATATCTTTTCCTGCCCGGCCTGTTCCTTGTAGAGGAGTAACGAACAGGGTAGGAATTTAATGACTAGATCTGCTCCTTAAATGAGTAACTTGTGCCTTGGCTATACTCCAGACTTTTTTTAGCCAACCATCATTAGGACAACCTGATATTTATTTTACATAGATATTTCTCAATTTTGAGAAACAATAAATTGTTTAAATAAATGCTCACTTTCGCAACATGAGCCTTATTTTATAAATTACTACAAGTATGATTACAGCGGACACATATTGAAATCATGAAATTGAATAATTGTACGAGCAGTCTAGATAAACTCTATTTTTCCAACAAATTGACATCATCAATTTAACCGTTATCTTGCTACCAAGTTATGGATATGTCCAGTATGTACTGTATGTCTATGCTCGCACTCTGTTCCTTCAGGGGGATTCAATTCGTCGGCAGAGACGCAAGCGAAGAACATATCACCTTTTTGAATTGCACCTATTTCAGGAGTTTTGTCAAATACAAATGGGATGATCAAAGTATTATCATCAGATTCGTCGAGTAATTTTTCAGCATCGATTGTCTTTGCATTAAATTCACCTCTAATCATGGTAACCACCTTGAGTTGTTTTACATCTTTTCTATCAGATAAAGGAATAGAGATTTGCAGAGTCGGACTGTTTATTGGAGCATTTTCTCCACCATTGGAGGGTTGAAATGATCCTGTGGATAAGGTTTTTTCACCTCCTGAACCAATGTTTACAGTGTTTTTTCCACCGGTACTCCCAATATTACCTTCTACGCAAGAATATGATTTCATCTCATTTGTTAGTAAATTAAGGTCATAGGCACATACAAAAAATTCATCTCTATCACCTACCTTAACTACATCATTCTTTTGATTGAATCTAAATGAAACAGTAGTGCTTTTTGATTTCAAGTCTTTACCGGTTATGTTCTTAACTTGAGTATCACCATTGGCGGAAGCTACAACTTTCATTTTAGTAGGGTCAGTTAATTTTTGTAAATTTATCTTAGCCTCAATTGTAAAATCACTTGCAGCAAATATTGAATGATGAGAAGTACTAACTGAAGTCAATATAATAGCTCCCAAAATAGATAATGAAAGTACTAACACAAATTTCCTATTCATATGAGACCTGTCCATTGCTAGGGCTTGTGCAAAATCCCATATATACAATACTAATTGACAATTCTCTTGTATAAAGTTATACTCTAGTAATTTGCCAAGTACCAAGACAATTAGAATCGAAAATCAAGTTGAAAAATATCAACAAAATCGTGCATCGTGTCAACTTTCTTCGTCGTTAGTTCTATTTGATCTGATAGGGCCATCTTAACGTAGATGTCGTCAACTGTAATATTCTATTGAAATACGAAATGATATAGCACCATTTGGTACAAAATAATGATAGTAACTTTCAATCAAGTTTAGATTTTACCTCATAGGTGGTTAAGATTTGGGTTAGGATCACATTTTTAGGTTTAAATAAGATGGTTTCGAAAATAATTAAGACGGGCAAGCCACTCGTTGATGCTCTATTAAGTAACATTGCGAGAGATTTGCATCGGACATTGTCAGGTCCTGACATGGTACTTCAGGAAGACACTTCACACTGCCGTCTATGGATGCGTCGGATATTAATAGTACCGTTGTTGCGAATTTTTCTGGCAACTGTGAGGAATTTGTATTACCGAATAGAGTAAAGTCATAGTGTACACTCTTTGCTTCTCTATCGTAATTGGGATTAAACAAGTTGATTTTAAATACATTTTGTTCCGACCCATTTTCTTTTATAATAACTAAAACGGCATTTGGAGGATTGTCTTCTAAATTAACCTGTATTGAAGTCCAGTTACCAATAAAATTTTCAATATTTTGAGTTAATATCATTCTATATGGACTATTGGAAAAAATTATAGTCTTTTCATTCACGCTATCAAGTTGCAGCAAATGAGTCGTAGAATTAATCTCAGATATTGAACCGGACTCAGAATGCTGGACAGCGTAGAATTTGGTCGATTCCGGCAAATTTTCCCTTAATTTTCCATCCGTTGCCTTAAAGAAAGACACTTCTTGACCGTGAGCAAATAATGAATTTATAGATAAAATTAAGGACAAGAGTAATAGAGTGCACCTAAATTTCACAAGTCATAATTGTCTCTGCGAGATTAATTATTTTGGTTCTCATTATTGTTTTATTGTCATGTTAGTTCCTATTTTTTTAGGTAGCAAAAACTTCAAAGTTGAGACATTTGAAAGTACATTAATCGAACATATACGAATAATTCACCTAGCCCGCCTGCAATTTTAAACATTCATTCAAAATTAATTGGAAATCCTTATATGAGTAAAAAAATGATTCGATCCATATTAACATGAGCACTGAACTGGTGGTTCTACGTGATTATAATAACCAATTAATGAATAGGAGAGAGCTCCAGGTTATATTTAGAAACGTGTCAGGAAATATAAAAAGGAAGGATGCAATTGAGACAATATCTAAAGCAAACAATGTGGATTTAAAGACAATTATACCAATAGAAATAAAATGTAATAAAGGAAGTACCGACGTTAATGGCTTTTTTCATATTTATAAAGATGAGAAGAGTGCTCAGGAT
>DATFEX010000090.1:0-8597 GCA_035250685.1 Nitrososphaeraceae archaeon
AATCTTTTTTTTACTTGGTTCAAACAAGTGACATTTCAGCGATGGCAATATTGATGATAGGCACCTCTTACCAGAATAATATTCATCCAGAAGCCAGCTTTATAAATATAATTTCTCCCGATTCTATTGATTCTAACATTAATGGATCGTCGATACAGTGGCCAATATGGTTCATACTTAATCCTTTAGTATCTTGTAATATAATACAAATAGAACCATTCGAAATCATAAATCCCAGATCACCTCTTTGAAATGTTGATTTCTGTTTTTCAGCCCCTACAGTTAATCCTGTTTCAACATAACCTAACTTATGGTCCATAAAATGCAGTCTTCCTGAAAATGGCAATCCTTTAATGATCTTTGAAAAAGTGATTGGGGATAAGTGGCGAACAAGCTCTAGTGTTATTTTGCCCTTTTCTCTAGATTCTAGCACAACATGAATCCGTGAAACGGAGTTTGGGTTGCTCCAAGTCATATCTAGTTGTAAATTAAATTCTGTGTTACTATTAATTTGTTGATTTATTGGGGCTCTGTCAAGTTCTAGGGACATTATCTAACTGTAAACTGTCGAGACATAGAATATTTTTAAACTCATGGATACTCTACGTTTTCGGTAGATAAGAGATAGCCGGTTTTTTGATATAAAACTGAAAATTCGAAGATGTTATATGCCATAAGAAGAAGCAAAGTTTTCCTTTTAAGGATAACAAGTCCTATATAGTCAAACATCCGATTGTTAATATGAACATAAAATCAATATTTGCCCGAATCGGAACGTGCTGTGGATCGTCAAAGGAAGAAAAGAAAAAGGAAGTAAATCAAGCCGTTGAGGATAATTCTACTCCCGTGAAAGAATAAACTTCTTTCTTAACCGTTATGTCCCGCTAGTTTACACCTACGAATTAACCCGATAAGTTGACAGAGCCATTTATTAGCAACATTTAATTATATATTCACTTTTTTTGGTTTTATTCTTGATTTTAAGACGTTCTAGCTCTGAAAAAAATAAGGAAAAAAAACCTGTCAAAGTGAAAAAGCAGTCCAAAGTAAAGAAAGAAGCAGAAATAAAAGGTAAGAATCCTCAAGAAAAAGAAAAGAAATCCAAGAAAACCAAAATTGAGAAATTAGAAACTGTCGAAGAATCAAAGAGCGGTAGACCAAAAGACGAAGTAGTGGTTTATCCGGAAATGGATTTTGAAGCTAGAGAGATATCTCCTCAGGATAGTCAGGTTTTGATAGGTCCACCAACATTGACTAGATTTGAACGGGCCAGAATAATAGGTGCAAGATCATTACAGCTATCTCTTGGTGCACCAACATTAGTTGATTCTTTAAAAAAATTTAATGATACAATTTCTATCGCAATAGCGGAGCTGAACTTGAAAGTTCTGCCTATTTCCATCAGAAGAATACTGCCAAATGGATTATACCAAGACATTCCAATTGATTGGCTAAAGTAAGCAAAACCAGTATAATTAAGGATCCGATAATTTTAGCAAATCCGGACAAGACAAGTATAGTAATTAAATATGTATGTGGATTACATGGACAAACAATAATCAACTTAGGAAAATTTAAATCTCGATATTTTACAACTCTATGAGGGTCAAAATTCCTACAATTCATGCTAATCACATAGGCCTTAAAGCGATGATAGTTTTAGAAGACGGGTCAACGTATCGCGGTATAGGTTTTGGCTATCCAAAGACAGTAGGTGGAGAATTCGTTTTTAACACGGGCATGGTTGGTTATACTGAAACTTTGACGGATCCATCCTATAGAGGGCAAATTCTTTGTTTGACTTATCCACTCATTGGAAACTATGGAGTTCCAAGTAACTCGATTAAAGATGGTTATGGATTGCCAAAATATTTTGAATCCAATAGCATCCAAGTTTCTGGATTGATAGTTCATGAGATATCTAGCGTCGCCAATCACAGAGAATGTGACAAGACATTAGATCAGTGGTTATATGAAGAAAAAATACCTGGTATTAGTGGAATTGATACACGTGACTTGACAAAGAAAATTCGGATAAAGGGTGTAATGAAAGGTGCACTGGCAGTTTCTGAAAATGAAATAAACTCAAAGGAATTGTTGAATACTATTAAAAAGACCAAATATGACGGATTTAACTTTATGTCTCAAGTGTCCATTGGCACAACAGTAGAATATGGCGATCCAACATTAGAGCCTATTGTTCTTATTGATACTGGTACCAAATATAGTATTATTCGCAATATCTTGACTATGGGTTATAAAGTTATTAGAGTTCCATGGGATACGTCGTTCAGTAAGATTATTTCATACAAACCAAAGGGGATTATCATAAGTAATGGTCCTGGAGATCCGAAAATGTGTAATAGTACAATAGAAACTGTCGTTAAATTGTTTGAATCAACTTTACCAATATTAGGAATATGTTTGGGCAACCAAATTATTGCGCTTGCTGCCGGTGGCGATACATACAAATTGAAATTTGGGCATAGAGGTCAAAATAAAGGATGTACAGACTTGGATACCAATCAAACCTTTATTACCAGTCAGAATCACGGATATGGTGTAAAATCAAACACACTTAACAAAACTGGGTTTAAAGCCTGGTACATCAACTCTGATGACGAAACTATTGAAGGTATCAAACACGAGACGAAACCGATAATTGCAGTGCAATTTCATCCAGAAGCATCCCCTGGTCCTTATGATTGCATGCATGTTTTCGAAGAATTCAAACATCTTGTTGAACAAGATAGATCGGATGAAAAGTCGATTCAAAGCGACAGAGTAAATGGAGGTGGGAAAATTTTCCAAAAAATGAAACAATAAAGAAAACAATAGTGTTAGGAAGCGGAGCAATAAAAATCGGAGAAGCAGGCGAGAGTCAGAAATTCTGACCGTCAATTCGACTATTCCGGTTCACAATGCCTCAAAGCTTTATCCGAAGAAGGAGTCAAAACAGTATTGGTAAATCCCAATATTGCAACGATCCAAACAGACACTAGGTTCGCAAATAAAGTATATTTGTTACCAGTAAATGGATACTACATTAGCCAAATAATAGAAAAAGAACTCCCGGACTCAATTATGTTAGGGTTTGGTGGACAAACTGCATTAAATTGTGGAGTATCGCTATATGACGAAGGCATCTTAGAAAAATATAAAATTCAAGTATTGGGCACATCTATAAACAGCATTAAGATTACGGAAGATCGGCAACAATTCAAGACTGCTATGTTGAATAGTAACGTTCCTGTTCTTGAAAGTTCACCTGCATATAGCATAAAAGAAGCGCTAGATGTTGCACAAAGAATTGGTTATCCGGTGATAATCAGAGTGGCATACACTCTTGGTGGAAAAGGAGGAGGAGTAGCACATAACGAGTATGAACTTCAAGAGATCGTCCAACGAGGACTCTCATTAAGTATAGTAAGTCAGGTTTTAATTGAAAAATACATTGGGAGTTGGAAACAAATTGAATATGAAATGATGAGAGATTCTACTGGTAACACTATTGCTATTTGCAACATGGAAAATGTTCTAGGGATGAGAGTTCATACAGGAGACAACATAGTTATCGCCCCGTCGCAGACTATCAATAATGAAGAATATCACAGACTACGATCTGCTGCAATTAGAGCGGTAGAATATTGTGGGATTGTGGGGGAATGTAATATTCAATTTGGATTAGACCCTCTTAGTGAATCATATTGCGCAATAGAAATAAACGCAAGACTTTCAAGATCATCGGCACTAGCCAGTAAAGCTACTGGATACCCATTGGCATACATGGCTGCAAAAATGGGACTTGGTTACTCACTAACAGAACTGGCTAATAGCATAACTAAGGCGACAACAGCTTGCTTTGAGCCCTCACTAGATTATGTGGTTCTAAAAATGCCGAGATGGGACTTTAGGAAATTTGAATTGGTCAATAGGAGGATTGGTACAAGTATGAAATCAGTGGGTGAAGTTATGGCAATTGGGAGAACATTTGAAGAAGTACTTCAAAAAGCGATTCGAATGAATGATGCTGGAAAGATGGGTCTTGTTGGAAATGAACAAGATTTAAAGGAAGAACTGGAAATAGTTGAACAAAAATTATTGTATCCAACTGATGAAATCTTGTTCGATGTGGTAAAGGCAATGCGATTAGGAATTCCCATATCAAGAATAAACAAACTTTCTACAATAGATTCATGGTTCTTGATAAAAATCAAAAATATTGTGGACATGTATGATAAACTACGAGAGGTAGATGTATCTGATATTTCTGAAGATGAATTACGAGATGCAAAAAAGTATGGGTTTTCAGATTCACAAGTAGGTCAGTGTTTGGGAGTAAAAGAATTAAGTGCCAGAAAGTTGAGACAAAAACTTGGAATTAATCCCGTAGTAAAACAAGTTGATACTCTAGCAGCTGAATGGCCTGCAAAGACAAACTATCTTTATCTAACGTACGGAGGAGATAAAGATGATATTGTTTATAGGAAAGGCACTAATTCTGTCATGGTACTTGGAGCAGGACCATATAGAATAGGAAGTAGTGTAGAATTTGATTGGGGTACTGTTAATATGGTTTGGGGTCTGAAAAATAATGGTACCAAATCAGTATCAGTTATTAATTGCAATCCCGAAACAGTTTCAACTGATTATGATGTATCGGATAGACTTTATTTTGAAGAACTATCATTAGAGCGCATTCTAGACATATATGAAAAGGAACATCCAAAGGGAATAGTTACTTGTGTAGGAGGACAGACTGCGAATAATCTAGTACCTAAATTAGGACAATTAAATATACGTATCATTGGTACCGATAGTATCCATACTGATATGGCTGAAGACAGGGAAAAGTTTAGTAGATTGCTTGATTCATTGAATATAAAACAGCCTCCTTGGAATAAATTCACAGATTTGGATGGAGCAAAAAAGTTTTCTCAGAATGTTGGATTCCCTGTTTTAGTAAGGCCATCATATGTGTTAAGCGGAGCGGCAATGAAAGTAATTTGGAATGACGAGCAATTAGAAAGATACATCAATGAAGCTGCACAGGTAAGTCCAGAGTATCCTATTGTAATTAGTAAATTCTTCCAGGATTCAGCTGAAGTAGAAGTAGATGCAGTATGTAATGGAAAGGATGTAATAATAGGGGCATTAATTGAGCACATAGATAACGCAGGAATTCATTCTGGAGATGCTATGATGTGCATACCTCCATGGAGGCTGAACAGACAGACAATGAATACTATTGTGGATTATTCCAACATGATTGCAAGAAAATTAGAAGTGAAGGGGCCGCTCAATATTCAGTACTTGGTTAAGGACGATGAGGTATATGTTATTGAGGCAAATGTCAGAGCTTCTAGGACAACGCCATTTGTATCTAAGATAGTTGGGATCAATTTAATTTCGTTAGCATCTAGGGCCATAACTGATGGAAAATTGCCGGAAGATCTTAACGAACCCTGGCTAAAAGTAAGTGGTTTTGGTATAAAAGTACCACAGTTTTCCTTTATGCAATTAGAAGGGTCAGATATTGTATTGGGAGTCGAGATGCAATCAACAGGTGAAGTTGCTTGTCATGGTAATAGTTTTTATGATGCCCTATCAAAAGCTTATGAAGCAGCTGGATACAATTTACCACTTTCAGGATCGGCCTTAATAACCATAGGCGGACAAAAAAATAAAGAAAAAATGCTTTCCATAATTTCACTCATAAACTCTATGAAATTTAATATACTTGCAACAGAACACACGGCGGAATTTATCAAGAACAATATCACTACAAGTGTGCAAGAGGTACACAAAATTAGTGAACCGATAAGAAAACCAAATATTGCAGATATGCTTTATGACAAGAAAATAGATTTTATAATAAATATTCCTTCAACCTCTACAATTGAAAAGTACGTAGGAATGCTAGATGATGAATATCAAATCAGAAGAAAAGCCGTAGAAATGGGAATACCTGTTCTAACTACAGTGGAATCGGCGATTTCATTCATACACTGTTTAGAGTGGCGCAATAAGAATAAACCATCAATAAGCCCGCTATCAAAATATCATATCAACTAGAGCGAAGAGTTAAAGACTTCTCCTAGTAAATTCTCATTACCAAGAATGGTACCGTCTATTGATACTATTAAGCACTCTTGAATAATTTCCTTTTTAAGTATCTTTTTTAGAATAGGTGAACTTGATCTTCTGTTTCTCATGCTGTAGTTACCATAGGCATATTCATTGTACGACGGTAACATTACTAGTTCTAATGAACCTTTTGTACTTGGAAAAATGGCTTCCTTTTTTACCTTTAGAAAAACCCAAATTTTTTGTCCATTCAAAACACTATTTTCCCTGAAAAATGTAGGATGTAAATGCCCCATGACAATTTTATTGATATTTGACCTGAGCTCAGAAGGAAATGTATGCCCATGTGTCAAGAGAATATCACCTAATACCATGCCTTTGACTCCTATTAGATGGATATTCTCCGGAGTAACTAATTCTAACTTTGAATCGTGATTTCCAGGGATCAAATATACTTGACAGAACGCAGACAGTGATTGTAAAAATTTTGGAATCAGATTCCAGTCATCTTTAACTATCTTGTAAATATTGTTTTTAATATCACCAAGTAGAACTATAGAATCTACTTTGTTTGAAATAACAATGTTCCTCAACTCGGACTCAATTTCTGTAGTAATATGATACCAATCAAGTCCGATGTCATTATTTTGTGACCAGTATGTGTTGCCCATATGCAAATCGCTTACTACTAGTACCTTGCTAGATCTATTGTCAATTATGATATCAATCAATAAAGCTGGCTTGTTTTCAACTATATTGATTTGACTCATAATTTTATAATATGACATAGCATATTATATACATTGGATTTTTTTTAATGAAAAGACAATGTTGTCTTGTAATACTTTGTAATGAAATAGAATTCGAAATAGTTATTATCGAACAAATCGGTATCATAGGAGTGAAATCTGAACCACCAGTGACCATATCATGAATTTCAATTTGCTAGTAACTACGTATAGAAATAGAGAAGATGATGCATTTGATGAGATATTGCAACTATTGGAAGTTCTAGGTGATAATGATCCTTCGATAGAGGTTTCAACTGTTTCGGGAATCATATTAGTCGATACCCTTCTTGATCCCTTTCAATTTGTAGAAGATTGCAAAAAAATGGTCAGGAGTGAACCTTGGAAATTTAGATATGTTCTAAGAATCATACCACTTGAAAAGAATTGTAAGGCAGAACTATCGGAGATTCATGAAATTGTCAATCAACTTTGTACAAAAATCGATGGGCAGGAGACGTATAGGGTACTGATAGAAAAAAGACATTCAAGATTACATTCTAATGAAATCATTTCCACTGTTACAAGCAAATTAAAAATGAAAGTTAATTTGGATGATCCGAATTGGGTAATCCTCATCCAGATAGTAAGAATGGTTGCCGGCATATCGATTCTCAAACCAGACCAAATATTTAGTTCTGTAAAAGAAAAAATATCCTCATGAGCTAAATAGCATTGAGGTAAAAATCACAATTCTGTTCTTTTGCAATTATTTCCATTAAATGATTTTCAGAACCTATAATGAAACAAGTACTGCTCTTTCAGTTAGAATTTTTAAGAATTGCTTTTTACCATAATTGTTACGTCTGAACTTCAATCTATTACACATGAAAATCATCTTATCTCTTGTCGCGCTCAATAAAGAGAAATTTTGTTTGAAAAATAGTGTTCTCAAATATTTTATTGAATTTATCAAAGAACTCTTATCTTCAGAAAGTAAAATGAAACATCCTGGACCGTCATTTTTTATCCCTGCTATCTCAATTGCTTTTTTAACCTGATTACTGCAAATTAGTCTCAATAAAATTTCCATTTCTAGTCTTTTGCTAATCTGGATTTTTCTATTTTTTGACTCTAAAACTATCCGAATTACCTCAAATATATGATCAATACCAAAGATGTATTTTGGGTTAATTCCCTGAATCAGGACATTTGGAAACTTCTTTCTAAATGATTCGATTGTGGTTCCTATATCAGTAACATGTAAAGTATCAGTACTGATTATTGCTACATAAACAGAATCTAATTCATATATTGGGACGTTACTATCTGTGATAATTTTTTTTTTATTCAGTATTTCGGGCATTATTTGATGAAGTCCCTAACCACCATGAACTAAGTTAGCAATAGTTACGATATCGCCAGATTTAATTTTTTGACCATCGCCGGAAACTGATGAATCCACACCATTAATCAAAATCAGGAGATTTTCTGTATCAATACGTTTGGAATCAGGCATATTTTTATAAAGTATTGAAAAGAGATTCGATAACATAATCTCCTTTTCTTGAACAACTATACTTTCTTTGCCAC
Organism: Nitrososphaeraceae archaeon; assembly: GCA_035250685.1. Lineage (GTDB taxonomy): Archaea > Thermoproteota > Nitrososphaeria > Nitrososphaerales > Nitrososphaeraceae > TA-21. The sequence continues at coordinate 8,409 of DATFEX010000090.1, forward strand.
AGAATTTCTTTATAGAGCCTAGTAGCTTTAAAGTTATCAATTTCCTGTCGAGAAATTATTTCTATTCTTCGTCGACGTCTTGTTCAATTTTCTTATTTTGTTCTTTATTTTGTTTATTGATGTATGAGGCAATATAACCGGCTATCTGATTTCGTAATTCTTTTGACCTTACCTTTGCAATCTCGTCTA
>DATFEX010000091.1:0-12233 GCA_035250685.1 Nitrososphaeraceae archaeon
CCTTGTTAACCGCATCTACCAATTCATCGCTGGGTTTAGTATGACCACCAATTGCTCCAATATCCGCTTTTATAGCAGAAAGTGTAACTTTCATATTCCGTAGACTATTAAATAGATGGAGTTTAAAATTCTTATGATTGAAGTTTTTCTTTGCTGTCGTATGGTTTGCATGATTCTGGAATAAAATGATTCAATTCAATCAGTTCTATTGAACTCGGGCAGAAACAGTCAAGATTCATTCCTATTCATATAGCCAACAACGAACAAATCCATTTTTATCATTAATCAAGGGAGGTTCATTACGGCATTTTTCCTTCGCATAAGGACAATTATCAAAGTATTTACATCCAGTTTCTTTTCCGATTGATCCTTCTAATCTATCTGAACTCTCATCTCCTCTGTCCGGAGTCTGTGGAATATTTTCCTTATTTTTGATACTTGGAATTGATGTTACGAGTTTTTCAGTATATGGGTGTTTTGGATTTTTATAAATTTGATGGGATTTTCCCAATTCAACTATTTGCCCACGATACATGATAGCAATTGTTTCTGATACTTCTGATATGACTCCCAAATCATGTGAAATGAATACTATCGACATGTCGCGATCCCTTTTTAGTTTTTTTAGAAGATTGATAATTTGAGATTGTACCATGACATCCAGGGAAGTAGTGGGTTCATCTGCAATCAATATCTTGGGATTTAGTAACAATGCCATTGCTATTGCAACTCGTTGCTTCATACCCCCACTCAATTCATGAGGATATTTTTTCGTAATAGAAGGCTCTAAAAGAACATTTCGCAAAGAGTCCGTAATTACATCAAAATCATCCCTAGAATAACCATGCTGTTTCAAGATTTCCTTCATTTGGTATCCAATAGTAAATACTGGGTCCAACGAATTAAGAGCCCCCTGAAAAATCATTGAAATTTCCTTCCATCTGATCTTTTTATTAAATTCATCCTCTGACATTTTGGTAATGTTTTGAGTATCTAGATTAATTTTACCATCAACTATTTTGCCCGGAAAGGGAACTGATCGTAAAAGCGCTGCCCCTAATGTACTCTTGCCACACCCAGATTCGCCCACAATTCCTATCGATTCGTTTTTTCCTAAAGTAAAACTTACATCGTCAACTGCTCTTACAGTACCAAATTGTGTGAAATAATGAACTCTTAAATTATTCACAGTAAGGGCAAAATTCAAACAAGACTTTATCGATCATAACCGTATAAGTATCTATTTTAAAGATCTTGTTTACTACACTAGAACCTATTGAACATATATATGGTAAAAATATTAGACAACCTGATGTTTAGTTGAAAGTACCCATTTGCATTTTTGACGCCAAGACGGGTGTTTTATGTCCAAAGTGTGAAAGCAGGCTGAAAAATGGGGAGCTATCTACTATTGATGTAGAATCCTCGATTAAACTTATCAAACTCTCGCATAAGAATCAAGATATAGATAAACTAAATCTAATAGGATCTCAGAAGATTGATGAAGATTATGTGCTTATTTTAAAGGATTCAAATGTAAGTCACATAAACTCCGATGATAAACTGATGAGTTCAATCGAAAAAGAATTTAATGGAAAAGTATGGTTCGTAGAAGCAAATAGCTCGATAAGAAGATTTCTTGAAAATCTTTTCTTTCCAATTAGGATTTTGAAAACAAACATGATTTGGTTACCAGATGGGAATCAGGTTACACAAGTTACGATCGAAAGTAAAGACTATGAAAAATTCTTTAACATAATTGAGAAAATAAAAAAAATTGTCAATGCAGTTAGAAATGTAGAACTTGTTGTAGAGATTGCAGGAAAGTAAGAGAATGAATAGTAATGTTACTATGAAAAGAACATTTGCATCATCAATAGACAAAAACAACATCGGCCAAAATCTGACGTTTGTAGGATGGATTGAAGATTTCAGGGATATGGGAAAAATTGGATTTATCAGTGTTAGAGACATGACTGGAAACTTTCAGGGCGTGGTCACAGGCAATCTACTTTCCAACCTCAGAGAAATACCCAGGCAAAGTGTTATCCTGATAGATGGGATTATTCAAGATACCCGAGCAGAAAACTTTCAGGTTGAGGTCAAAGTAGAAAAAATCAACGTTTTATCAAAGGCAGCTAGCCCTCTTCCAATAGATCCAACCGGAAGAGTAAGCTCCTCTTTAGATAAGAGACTAGATTCGAGAGCACTTGATTTAAGAAACTTTAGAATTTCAAATATTTTTAGAACCAGATCTAATGCACTTTACTTGATTCGTAAATATTTGTTCTCGAAAATGTTTGTTGAGGTTAACACTCCAAAAATAATTGGAAGCGCGACTGAAGGTGGCGCAGATCTTTTTGGATTCGAATATTTTTCAAAAAAGGCGTTCTTAGCTCAGAGTCCGCAACTTTACAAGGAACAATTAACTTTGGGACTTGAAAGAGTATTTGAAATTTCATCTTATTTCAGAGCTGAGCCATCACATACCGTTAGACATCTTTCAGAATTTGTAAGCGTTGATCTGGAGGCTGCATTTCTAGAATATACTGATGTTATGGATATTATAGAGGATTTGGTTATCTCAACAATAAGGGATCTAATTACTAATTACAATAACGAAATGAAGTATTTTGGCGACGGTAAGGACATTATGGTTAGTAAAATCCCACGAATCACATATGAAAAGTGTTTGGAGGACTTGAAAGGACTAGGAGAAACAATCGAATTCGGTGAAGATCTTTCCGATCCAGCTCTGAGAAAACTTGGCGAAATATATCCAAGTTTTTACTTCATAGTAGATTGGCCTACGAAACTAAAACCGTTTTATATACATGAACACGAAGAAAAAACTGAGCTCTCAAAGTCATTTGATCTACAATATGGATATCTTGAAATTGTTTCTGGAGGAACTAGAGAACACGATTCTGTAAAACTAAAAAACAAGTTACAAGAAAAAGGACTCAACCCTAATAGCTTCTCAGATCATTTACAAACATTTGAATGGGGCATGCCTCCCCATTCTGGATGTGGTCTTGGTTTTGACAGGTTCATGATGATCCTTACTAAATCTGCAAACATCAGAGAAGTTGTTCTCTATCCTAGAGACACTGAAAGACTTAGCCCTTAGATATCTTTACCTTTATCTCTTCCAGTGAGTCTTGTAATAACAAGAAGGCCTTGTATGTCGATGTTGATGCCTCGTATATGAGCCATATGACGGGGTTTATCTTCATGAAAATCAAATCAGTACTAGATGGATTCGTCCCAGCTAAGTGTGAATGAAAGATACCAATGACATTCAACCCATTATCAGATGCCCACTGGTAGACCTTCATTAGTTCATCAGGATCAATACTAAACGAAATTTCTGAATGCTCCACATTTTCCATTCTCTTTAGAACCTTCACATGGTATTCGTTATCGACAATATTTCCCAAGAGTAAAGAGCATGATTCATGGGGGAAATCCTCTTTAGTGAAACGTGCTAATGCATCCATTTGAGTTTCTGTAATTAGTAATGCTATATCAGACAATCATTCATTCTCCGCATTACTATTTAGTAAATCCGATCTTATATTTGATTAAGGTCGACGGCATTGTTTAAACTATGGTTGACATGGAGGTTTTTTGTGAATTAATATTAGAACAAATCTAGCCTACTATTATATTTCCCTTCATGTGAGGATGCAAAGTACAGAAATAACCATACTGAGATTCCTTGAGGTTCATAGCATCAAGAATGAATGTTGCATTTGGCATAATAGTTTTTGAATCAAATGTTTTTCCATCGTCAATTAGACTTGTTATTGTATGGGGAACATTATCGTTGTTTATCCATTCTATTCCACCATCTTTTGGAACTGTCACATTAGCAGGTTCAAAACTGGGATTTCCAGGAGCTGATGAACCTGGAAGGATACTACTTTTCACTGCATTTGTGATATTTCTGGCAGGTGTTGTTTGATCTTGTGTGGCCTCGGCATTGTCGATATTTTCTTGTTCGGCCTTTGGCGTAACTAATCCGAATACATAAAATGTAGATGCACCGACTACTGCCGCCATTACGAAGATTACCGTGATCGCCTTGAAGTAAGGCGTCCTCTTGTATGATGCAACCGTAAGAACAGTAGCAGGTATTGCTATAATGAGCATCAATCCAATATATGCAGTGATACTTGGTATTCTAGTACTAACTGTTATTGCAGCAGCGAGACCAAAGGTAACGAGGAAACCCAAAGTAATGAATGTTGCAGATTTAGCTTTCCCTGAAGTTGGAAATCCATCCTTGAATATTCCAGCGGCCAGAAATATTAATCCGATAAACATGGTGAGGATACTTACGGCATGCATTCCTTCAGTAAAAGTATGGGCAATCCCTGAAAGTGAAATACCTACACCAACAATACCTAATGATGTAAGTCCTATCCCTGGAGTTATAAGATCCCAATCAGACATTCTTTAGTACGTGAACTCAAGTTCACATAATTAATCTTTTCTTGTACCTTGGTAAGCTATCAGTTCAACTATCTAATGTAGAACATTGCTGCTTCTAAACCCGGCCCTTCCTAAATTAGTACCGGGACGAAATCTACAGTAACTTGCCAGATTAAAATAGGGTTTGAAGTTTCGAACTGGAGCTGGGGAAAAAGAATTCTATGATAAACTATTGAATATTTTGTCAAAGCACTTATATTCAAGCAAAATAACCTTACCATCGTATTTACAAATATGGAGGTTTGAAAATGCCTAATACTGGTATAGTAAAATATCATGTTAAACTTAAATTCGAAGTTGATGGGATAGTAGAGAAGGCCGACATCATTGGAGCAATATTCGGCCAGACAGAGGGCTTACTAGGTCCTGAAATGAACCTAAATGAGCTGCAAAAGGTATCAAAAGTTGGCAGGATTGAGGTGAATGTTGATACCAAATCCAATACAACAAAGGGCGATGCATTGCTACCAATGAGTACTGACATATCCACCGCCGCATTAATTTCTGCTGCAATTGAAAGCATAGATAAAGTTGGACCATTTCAGGGTAAGTTTCTGTTAGTAGGAATAGATGACATAAGAGCTATCAAAAAGAAAGTAATCGTGGATAGGGCCAAGAAAATAATTCAAGAATGGGCTACGAAGACGATTAGTGAAGGAGAGGAAATGTTGCGTGATGTATATGACGCAAGTAAACCTGGAAAACTTACCGCATTTGGAAAGGCTCAGCTTGCATGTGGCACTGGAGTATTCGAGTCACCAGTTATTATTCTCGTTGAAGGAAGAGCTGATGTCATTAATCTATTACGAGCAGGATTTGACAATTCGATTGCCATTGAAGGCGCAAAAATTGACGAAACAATAACCAATTTGACATCAGGGAAAAAAGTTATTGCATTTTTAGATGGTGACAGAGCTGCCGACTTGATCTTAAAGGAATTACAAGGTTTGGTCAAGATTGACAAGGTTCTAAGAGCCCCAACTGGTAAAGAAGTAGAAGAATGCACTCCATTGGAAATTACCGAGATATTAAAGGAAGTTACTGAACCCACAGACGAACAAATTGAAGCTCCAGCTCAACATCAGAAAACTGTCAAGAAATCAAAATCTTATGAAAACAATAGTTCATCTTATCAGGAACCATCTAATTTGAACAACGGTGAAAAACCAAGTGATGATCCTCAAATAACCTCTGCAGTAAAGGAAGTTTATCCTCAAATAAATGAAACTTTAGAAGCAATGATTTTGGATAACTCCATGCAAACGCTGCTGAAGGTACCTGTTTCTGAAATAATCAAAAGATTAGATTCCTTAGAGGGCGCCAGATTTTTGGTGATGGATGGTATTATCACTCAACGCCTAATAGACGCTGCATACCGTGCAGGAATTGAGTATGTAGTGGGTCATAGAATGGCCGAACTGAAAAAATCCCCTGAAATCACTGTGAGGACCTTTGATCAGATTGGTATTGGCAACTAAAGAACGATGCAAGATATAAAGTCTGAATATGTTATAACACTAGCCAAACTGCTGCTCAAGGGAGCTAAGGATAATTTTATTGAATTTACTAGTACTGATATTGGAATTGAAATAAACAAATCACAACAAGCAGCTTCAAAGGTAATTTTGGAGTTGCAGGAATTAAAGTACGTGGAACGTGTCAAGAAAGGGCATGGTTACCTTATTAGAGTAACAGATGAAGGTCTTTCAGCTGTCAAAAAAATGTCGGAATTCCTTTACATGGCGTTAAATTCATCACCGGGTAATGTACATTTTAACGGCACAATAGTCTCCGGAATGGGTGAGGGCAAATATTACATGAGTCTTGATGGATACCGCAAGCAGTTTGAGAAGAAAATAGGCTATGTTCCGTTCCCTGGAACTCTCAACATTCGAATAGTTGATCCATTATCTTTAGAGAATAGACAAAAAATTGAAAGTTTTCGTTATCATTTTATAGATGGATTCAGCGATTCTAAACGAACATACGGATGGGTCAAATGTTATCATGTTATTATCAATGGGAACGAAAGTATTCGTTCAGATCTGTTAATTCTTGAACGAACACATCATGACAACAACATGTTAGAAATTATAGCTCCAATTAATATCAAGAAGGTACTCAATTTAAACAACGGTGACAGTGTTAAGGTAACTCTAAAGACATCCTAAAATAGGACAGAGTCATATGTCATAAATTGAATGACCTAATTCTTCCTTGATTTGGGTACTCTTAGATCCTGGTATTGGTGTATTCAAGCGTATTATTCTTGTATTTATCCCTCTCTTTGCGCAATTGACTGCTATCTCCTTTTCTGTATGAATTTGATCATATCCTAAGGCAATGATATCTGGTTTGACAAACTCGACTGTATCATACAAGGTACCTTCTCTGCCAATAATTGCAAAATCAACATACCTTATTGAAGAAACTAATTCTTTTCTAAGGGCTTCGTCATGATATATTTTTCGCTGTTTATTTATTCTAAGTGCTGTTGAACTCCTTGCGACTACTACAACAAGGACGTCGCCTTGGTTTTTAGCGTCTTTTAATGTATGGATATGACCTGGATGAACAATATCAAAAACCCCTCCAATCAATACAACTTTTAGTAACCCTCTTCCAATGAAAGTTAATTTAAGCGGATTCGAATTTTCTACAAAGCCATTTTTGATCATATCTTTGATTTTTAAATTAAACATTTCCTCCGACACTAAAGTTCGATTCTTTAGAAATTCTAATGGCAAAATTTCAGGATCAAGCGAAGAGACATAGATTGCTGTTAGAATAGCTTTGTCCGAAGGTTCTATCATGAATTTAACATTATTAAAGTAATAATGTCTATTTAGTTCTATTCTCAAAATAGGATGTTCTTTAAACAAGAAACTCTTAACCCAATTTCCTGAAATGTTGATATGGCCCTAGAGCTGGATTACGTTCTAAAATGACATAGTTCCGCATGCGACCGGTGTAAATGTTGGCTAGTAGAGTCAAAATTATGGTCAAAATCTAATGATTTAGCAAGACTAATATCTAAATAATGTAAACTAAGAAAAACAGTAGATGACAATATCGCAAGTAGGTGCAAACCCATTGTCAAAAGGCATTAAGATCTCAACCATTGATGGCAAGCAAACTGCAAGTGGAACTGCCTTGATAAAACGTGGATTTGCTCATATGCAAAAGCATGGTGTAATAATGGACGTAACGAATGTTGAACAAGCACAAATAGCCGAGGACGCGGGAGCAGTTGCAGTCATGGTTTTGGACAAACTTCCTTTTGACGTTCGAAACGCTGGTGGGGTAGCAAGAACAGCTAGCGTGAAAGTAATTCAAGCGGTATTGGATTCAGTTAGCATCCCCATTATGGCTAAATGCAGGATTGGGCATTCCTCCGAAGCGAGTATACTTGAGGAGATAGGAGTTGACATGATTGATGAGAGTGAGGTACTTAGTCCAGCTGATGAAATTAGACATATCTGGAAGTGGAATTATAGAACTCCTTATGTTAACGGCGCGAAGAATTTGGGAGAAGCATTACGAAGGATAGAAGAAGGCGCTGCAATGATAAGGACAAAAGGAGAGCCTGGAACAGGAGATGTTTCACATGCAGTAACGCACTTACGTTTGGTTAATAACGAAATCAGGAAATTGAAGGGGATTTATGATAATAATGATGATCAAGAACTAATCAAAATTTCTAGAGAAATACAATCCTCTCTTGAAATAGTTAAGGAGACAGGCAGGATTGGTAGACTTCCTGTAGTTAATTTCGCTGCCGGAGGGATATCCACTCCAGCAGATGCCGCATTACTAATGAATCTTGGTTGTGACGGGATTTTTGTAGGATCAGGAATATTCAAAGCAGAAGACCCTCTTGAAAGAGCCAAGGCAGTAGTAATAGCGACTACCTATTATGATGATCCCAAGACAGTTCTAGAAGCACAAAAAATGATTGACGAGAAAAAATCTATGCTCGGTCTTGATACAAAGAATTTAGACTTAAGGATGCAAGAAAGAGGACCTACAATATGAATGAAGAGTTACTAATTGGAGTATTGGCTCTTCAGGGTGATGTTGAAGAAAATATAAGGGCGGCAACGAATACCCTGGAAGAGATGAATCAGAAAGGGAAAGTAATATCAGTTCGCTATCCTGAAGAAATCATGAAAATTGATGGTTTGATTATTCCTGGAGGCGAGAGCACTGTGATGGGCTTGCTGATTGCTATAAAAAATGGATTGTTAGATTCGATAAATAAAGCTCTACAAAAAAGATTACCCGTTATGGGAACATGCGCAGGGATGATAATTTTGGCCAAAAGGTCGTATGATAGAGTTGTTGGAAATAAAAAGCAATTATTGTTAGGTGCATTGGATATAGAAATAGAGAGGAATTCGTTTGGAAGACAATATGATTCATTTGAGTCAAATCTAGATATATCCGGAATAGGGAACGATTTTAAAGGAATTTTCATTCGCGCACCTTCTGTGATTTCCACAGGGCCACAAGTTCAAATCTTGAGTAGATTTGATGGAAAAATAGTAGCTGTTCAACAGGAAAACATTATTGGAACTTCCTTTCATCCCGAATTATCTGGTGATAATAGAATGCATAAACTCTTTATTGAATTAATAGCAAAATGGAAGAAGTCAAATAACAACATCTAAGAATTTAAGAAAAATCTATTTCATCCGCATCAAGTTAAGTGCAGAACCAGCTTTGAACCACTCTATTTGTGACGAGTTGTACGAATGCATTAGCATTATCTCGTCATCACTTGCGTTACTGTGATGAAGAATACCTTTAAGATATTCCCCCTCTTTGAAATTCTCAAGATCCAATATGCTTATTCTATCATCTTCTAATATCTTTTCATATTCTCCAGGGTTAGCAAATGTAAGTGCGAGTATTCCTTGTTTTTTCAAGTTAGTCTCATGTATCCTTGCAAAGCTCTTTGCTATCACAGCACAACAGCCTAAATATCGAGGTGTCATTGCAGCATGCTCCCGACTGCTGCCTTCTCCGTAGTTATTATCTCCGATAATTATCCATCTTATTCCTCTTGTTTTATATTCACGTGCAATATGTGCTAGCGATTCTATCTCTTGGTTTAAAGGGTTCTTACCTTTCCCAATCTGATCCTGGTGAAAGGAATTGACGGCGCCAAGGAGGAGGTTATCGCTTATTTTGTCCAAATGTCCTCTATACATTAACCAAGGTCCGGCAGGTGAAATATGATCGGTGGTACACTTTCCAGTAACCTTAACTAAAATCGGTACGTTCTCAAAATCTTTCCCATCCCATCGAGAAAACGGTTCAAGTTTTTGTAGCCTGGAACTGTTTGGGTCTATTAATACTTCTAAATTTTGATGCTCTTGTGTGGGAGGAATATACACTTCTTGATTGAACACAAATCCCTTTGATGGGATCTCTGGTGCAGTTTTGGGTGGATCTAGCTTGAATTTAGTGCCGTCCATAGCGGTAAGCTCGTCTGTCAATGGATTGAAAGAAAGCCTGCCTCCTAAGGCCAATGCTATTACCAATTCTGGGCTTGCAATAAAATTCATAGTTTCCCTACTCCCGTCATTGCGACCCGGGAAATTTCTATTATAGGACGTTACAATAGTATTAGGTACTCCTTTCTTAAGCTCCGATCTATTCCACTGTCCTATACATGGACCACATGCATTTGCTAGTACGTTTGCTCCAATATCTTTTAGTGCACTCATCTGCCCATCCCTATCAATAGTACCACGGATCATTTCAGACCCTGGCGTAACTTGGAGTGGAATCTTTACTTTTACTCCCTTTGATTTGGCTTGGATGGCAATATCTGAGGCCCTTGACATATCTTCGTATGATGAATTTGTACAACTCCCAATCAATGCAACCGAAATTGTATCCAAATAGCTATTCATTTTAACATCGCTTGCCATTTTGGAAATGGGTCTTGCCAAGTCAGGCGTATGAGGTCCCACAAGGTATGGTTCAAGTTTTGATAGATCTATCTCTATCAACTGGTCAAAATAATCGAGTGCCTTTTCTCTATTTTTTGTGATCTCTTCTTCGACCTCTTTGTCCATTGTAAAATAGTCTCGATGTTTGTTTGCCAGGTCAGCTATATGACCACGTCTTGTTGCCCGAAGATAAGTTTCCATTTTTTCATCATAGGAGAATAGCGAGCAAGTTGCTCCGATTTCTGCTCCCATGTTTGTAATGGTCGCCTTTCCAGTACAGCTAATGGTCCTTGCTCCAGGACCAAAGTATTCAATGATTGCATTAGTTCCTCCATATACTGTAAGTTTGGAGGCTACGTAAAGAATAATATCCTTTGGTGACGCCCATCCATTTAGTTTACCAGTTAGAAATACTCCTATTCGTTTTGGATAAAGGATCTCCCATGACATTCCTGACATTACTTCGGCAGCGTCAAGACCCCCAACTCCTATAGCAATCATCCCAAGTCCGCCTGCATTTGGTGTATGCGAATCAGTACCTATTAGCAATCCTCCTGGGAATGCATAGTTTTCAAGTACTACTTGATGAATTATTCCAGAACCTGGTTTCCAGAATCCAATTCCGTATTTTCTTGAAGCAGATTCAAGGAACTTGTACACCTCATTATTTTCGTAAATAGCAAACTTGGTGTCGGACTCACCACCAATCCTTGCTTGAATAAGGTGATCGCAATGAACAGTTGTAGGTACTACAACGCTATTGAGACCTGATTGCATGAACTGCAGCAATGTCATTTGACCTGTCACATCCTGCAGTGCAACCCTATCCGGATCAAGAAATACGTAATCTAGTCCCGATCTGATTTCTTTATTAATATTTGAATTATGAAGATGACCCACAAGAATTTTCTCTGATGCGGTGAGACCTCTTCCCAGAACTCTTTGATAGTTTATAACATTGTCTTTTAGCTTTGCATAGGCTAAAGTAGAGCCACTTGTCTCCATATGCCAGTAATACTTTATTTCATATTTAATTATTCATAATTTTCATCTAGAAAAGGTACTAATTGAAAGAAAATAACAATACAAACTTTTTTTCTTCGCGTTAAGAATCATAATTCCAATTTTCTTGTGTTATTAATTATTATCACAATAGGTCATCAATTGTTATGATTGATATCATCACTATATGTTCTTTTTAAGGATATCAACAAGATTAATTGTTTATCTTATTGATGTAGATTTGTTAGATTTAATGAACGGCCAATAGACTAGAAACAAAATCAACTTAATAAAAACTCCGAGTTCCCTATTTGAATGCGGGAGGTGGGATTTGAACCCACGAACCCCTAAAGGACAGGATCCCCAATTTATAAGATCTTAAGTCCTGCGTTTCCAAATCTTTTGTGTTATTTGGCCAGGCTCTACAACCCCCGCATGAACCAATCAGATTTGATATGGGGATGGTAATTAAACGTTATAGATACCACCATGCCAGTGGATTTCTTACTAAATTGATTTCCTGCCCTTATAGACGCTTATTTTGTTTTAGAGAGTCATGTAAAATTGCATTTTCTATTGCTATTTTACCTCTAGCAAGTCATTCGATATTTTACATTAATTACGCGGTCAGTAGTTTTTCCGGGTACAATATAAAACCCTAGATTTGTTGTATGTCTAGTTTTCAACGTGCCTTGGTAGCTCAGCCTGGTAGAGCGTTGCCTTGGTAAGGCAAAGGTCCCGGGTCCAAATCCCGGCCAAGGCTCTTATTCTGAG
>DATFEX010000092.1:0-19316 GCA_035250685.1 Nitrososphaeraceae archaeon
GAATTACTCGCCGGATCTTCATACCGGGACAGGTAACTTTACAGTTCCTGTAGTTCTGCCGAGAGGTAGAAACGGATTTCAGCCAAAGATAGCACTGCATTACAGTACCGGGAGTGGAAACGGGCCGTTTTCTCTAGGCTGGAGTATTGGGTTACCAGAAATACATCGTAAGACTTCCAAAGGCATCCCGATTTACGATGATTCACAAGATGTATTCCTATTGACTGGATCCGATGATTTGGTCGAAGTATCCAGCGATGTCGCTGGCTCAACGCTTTACAGGCCCCGAACAGAGGGTATATTTGCCCGCATCTATCATCATAAAAAGGACGGAAGTGACTATTGGGAAGTAAAGACTAAAGATGGATTAGTAAACATCTATGGAACGCCTGGGCCTGTCGATGTTGAAGGGTGGCGCGATCCTGCAGTCATTTCAGATCCTAATGACTTTAAGCATATTTTTGCTTGGAAGCTTACCTTGACACTCGATGCCTTTGGCAATCGCATAGAATATGAATATGAAGCAGATGAAATACAAAAGGACGGTCCTCACTTTTGGAATCAAACCTACCTTTCTGAAATTCGTTACGTCGATTATGATTCACAGGATAGTGCTTTAAAGCCGAATTTTCTTGTTCGAGTAAGATTTCTATATGACACGCGTTATGATAGTTTTTCTGAATATCGTTCAGGATTCGAAATACGGACTCGTAAACGATGCAAAAAAATCAAGATTTCAACCCATGCAGATTCTGAGAAGCTTGTTTCTACTTATCATTTAAGTTATATGGATGAGGAACCTGACATTTTAGTAACGCAACAACTACCTCCTAATCGTATTTCTCTGCTTACTAGTATTACAGTCGAAGGTCATGATGGTCTAAAATATGAAGCTTTTCCGCCAATAAAATTCGGTTATACAAAATTTGAACCTAAGAAAAGAGACTTCATACCAATAACAGGTCCGGATCCGCCATCTTTCTCTCTTTCCCACCCAACATACGAACTGATAGATCTGATGGGGGATGGCCTACCAGGTATTTTGGAGATTGATGGAACTGTGAGATACTGGCGTAATCTTGGTAATGGTATGATAGACCGACCTAGGGAAATAATTGATGCGCCGAATGACTTTAGACTTTCAGATAGTGGTGTACAGATAATCGATTCAAACGGTGATGGAAGACCAGACCTATTTGTGTCTAACCATGGCGGTCTTTGTGGCTATTTTTCGATTGGTTTCGGCGGAATATGGGGCATTAATTCATTTCGGCGCTACGAGTTTGCTCCAAGTTTTGACCTAAAAGGAGATCCACTAGTGAAGTTGGTCGATCTAAATGGAGATGGGACAACAGATGCGGTGCGTCTAGGGAGTAATAACTTACTATGCTTTTTCAACGATCCAGATAGGGGCTGGAAAGAAACCCGCAGGGTTCAGTACCAGAGCCTTCAAGAATTTCCCAATGTCAACTTTTCTGATCCACACATTCACTGGGCTGACATGACTGGGGATAACCTGCAAGACATGGTCTTAGTGTATGATGGCAACGTACTTTATTGGCCTGCTTTGGGAAATGGAAATTGGGCCAAACCAGTTTGTATGCGAAATAATCCACATTTTCCCTATCTATATGACCCCGGTCGTGTCTTGGTTGGGGACGTTGACGGTGACGGACTTGCGGATATTGTCCATGTTGGTGATACAAGTGTTACCCTATGGATAAACCAGAGCGGAAATCAGTGGAGCGAGCCAATTGTGGTTCTAGGAACACCTCCTGTATCAAATTTGAGTTCTATACGTTTGGCCGATATGTTTGGTACTGGCGTCAGCGGTATTCTGTGGAGTAAAGACAATGATGGACTATCACGTGAAAACATGTACTTTTTGGATTTTACCGGAAAACTTAAGCCCTATCTTTTAAATGAAATCAATGGCAATTCTGGTTCAGTTACTCTTATTGGATACAAAACTTCCACGAACTATTTCATTGAAGACTCCGGGCGGCTAGAAACAAAGTGGAAAACGGCACTGCCATTTCCAGTACAGCTAGTAGCAAAAGTCGAGGTAATCAACCTATTTTCTGGCAGCAAGCAAACAAAAGAATATCGTTACCATCATGGATATTGGGATGGATGTGAAAGAGAGTTCGTTGGATTTGGACGTGTTGATGTACTTGATACAGAGATTTTTAGTGATTTTCATGATACAGGTCTTCATCCAGCGAATAGAAAATTCGAGGCAGTGCCCAAAAAGATCTTCTCTGCACCTACTGAAACTAGAACTTGGTATCATCTAGGTGCTGTCGAAAGTAGTTATCAGCAAGATTGGGAAGAAGCAAATTTTACAAATGAATTTTGGAATGCTGATCAGCAAGTGTTATCAAATTATGTTTCCATAGGTGAATTTCTAAAAAACTTGAATCGAATTGAGAGAAGAGATGCGATTAGAACACTTCGAGGTAACGTTCTTCGTACAGAGTTATATGGTCTCGACGGCACTGAGCGGCAGAGCCGACCCTATACAGTGAGTGAATTTTTGTACGGGATTTCATTCGTCTCTAATAATGAGATCTCTGCAGAAGAGTCGGAAGAAGAGAAAAAAAAGATCTTCTTCCCCCATCTATTGGCCGAACGAACCACACAATGGGAACGCGGAAATGAGCCTATGACACAATTCAAATTTACGACTGACTATGACAAATATGGGCAATCACAATCGCACGTAAGCGTTGCAGTACCGCGCGGTAGAGACTTTACCGTCAGTCCGAACGACTCTAGTGAACCTTATCTTGTTACTAATATAATGACCTCGTTTGCGCAACGTGATGATGAATCTATATACATAGTCGATCGTATTTCTAGCTTGACTACACATGAAATAATGGATCGCAGTAACATGTCCTTATTTGATCTTGTACACTCTATAGAGCACAGAACAATAGCAAAAGGCGATAGATCAATTATTAGTCAAACATTAAACTTCTACGACGGAGACCCATTTGATGGTCTTCCACTTGGAGAGATTGGAAAGTATGGAGTTTTAACACGTACAGAGAATCTTGCACTTACAGAGGAGATACTTTTTAACGGTTACAAGACTAACAATATTATTATGAGTCCTACTGAGAGACCGCCTTATATGGCAGCAAACGGTTCTGTTACGTGGACTGAAGAGTATCCGGAGGAATACCGCAGCCGAATTCCAACTAGGGCAGGATATGCTTTGCATTCGATCATACATGATGCGGAGCATGAGGTTGGATATTTTACTATTGAAAGGAAGATGTACGATTTTCATGACAATGAGAACGGAGGCAAAGGAAGAGGACTACTTAAGGTCAGCTTGGATCCATTAGGAAATGATACCACTATTGGATATGATGAATATGAACTTCTACCAACAGATGTCACTGATGCTATAGGATTGACTACTTACGCTTTAAATGATTACCGCGTTCTCAAGCCTAAAGAGATAACTGATCCAAATGGCAACAAAAATGTCGTTTCGTATACACCACTAGGGTTGGTAGAAAGTATAGCGGTTATAGATAAAAATGGTAAGGGCGATACGGTTGAGAGTCCGAGCACGCGATTTGAATACGACTTTTTGGCCTTTGAGAGAGAACAAAAGCCGATATTTGCTCATACTATACGCCTTATGCATCATCTTAACGAATCCGGCGTTCCATTGGAAGAGAAAGATAATACTATTGAAACTAGGGAATATTCTGATGGTTTTGGTCGGTTGCTACAGATTCGAACGCAAGCAGAGGACGTCATCTTTGGAGATTCTGTTTTTGGTGATTCAGCACTCTCCGGAGATCAATCCACTCCCATTCAAGAATTAAAAGGTCGTGTTCAGAACCAACCGAATAAACCGTTTGTAGTAGTTTCAGGCTGGCAGATTTATGATAACAAGGGAAGAGTAGTAGAAAAATACGAGCCATTCTTCTCTCAGGGTTGGGAGTATGCACACCCTGTCGAACATGAGTTTGGTCAAAAAGAACTCATGTATTATGATCCACGCGGAAACATGATCCGATCTGTTTTACCAGACGGATCTGAGAAGATGGTAATTTATGGAGTCCCCGGAAAGATCTCAGAGCCTGATGTGGCAAATAGAGATAACTTTGAGCCGACCCCATGGGAAGTTTATACATACGACGAAAATGATAATGCAGGACTAACTCACCCTGATGTTGCCGGCGTCTATCGCGATCACTGGAATACTCCATCACACATCGTTTACGATGCTCTCGGACGTACGGTTAAAAGCGTTGTAAGAAACGGATCTAACAAATCCGACTGGTATACAACTTGTTCCACTTACGATATACGTGGCAACTTGCTGACTGTAACTGATCCACTTGGTCGTTTGGCTTTCAGTTATGTGTATGATTTTAGAAATAATGTTCTTCGTTCTGAGAACATCGATTCTGGAATTCGCCGTATTGTCCTGGATGCAAGGGGCTCCGAAATTGAACAGCGAGACAGCGGAGGTGCCATTATACTCAATGCATATGATCCACTGAACAGACCTATTCGATTATGGGCATCTGATAAAACAGGCAGTAGGATAACGTTACGTGAGCGTCTGGAGTATGGTGACGGCAGTAGCAGGTCTCAACCAATTGCAGAAAGGGGTGCTAATAGACTGAAAAACGTTCTCGGTAGGCTTCATATGCATTATGATGAGGCAGGCCTATTAGTATTTGAACACTATGATTTTAAAGGGAATGTTCTTGAGAACGTAAGAAAAGTCATCAGTGATGCACTCGTCCTAGCAGTATTTCCATCTGCGGAGAATCCGTCAGCTGATTGGAATATGGAACCATTTCATGTAGACTGGCAGATTGGCAATGGAGTAATAATAGAGGATGCTGCGACCGAAATTCTGGATTCGACTGAATACAGGTTATCCAGCAACTATGATGCCTTGAATCACCTTAAGGAAATGCTCCAACCTAATGATATCGACGGGGCACGGAGGCGACTTATTCCAAAGTATAATAGAGCAGGTGCTCTGGAGCAAGTGGAGCTAGATGGCTCAAAGTACATAGAACGGATAGCATATAACGCCAAGGGAGATCGTATTTTTGTAGCTTACGGTAATAACTTAATGATACGGTACGCCTATAATCCATATAACTTTCGTCTCACTCGGGTACGCGTGGAACATTATAACATCGAAACTGAATTAATTTACAAACCCCACGGAGAACCTCTGCAAGATTTTGCATATGAACATGACAAAGTAGGTAATATATTGACTATTCATGATCGTGCTCCCAAGAGCGGTGTCCCTAATTCACCACTCGGAATAGGTGGGCTTGATCGTCTATTTACTTATGATCCAATTTATCGTTTGATCTCTGCAACGGGGCGTGAATGCGATGGAGAAATACCATCTGATCTCTGGAACGATGAGCCAAAATGTCAAGACGTTAATCACACACGCAACTATTTGGAAGAATATGCATATGATAGTGTAGGCAACATGACCACCTTGAATCATAGCGCGCAGAGTGGTGGATTCAAGCGCCAATTTATCCTAATTCCTAACCGAAACCGCATATCTGAGATAACTATGGGTGCTGCGAACTATGATTATTCCTATGACTCGAACGGAAATATGACTAAAGAAACCAGTTCAAGGCATTTTGAATGGGACTACTGCGATCGTTTAGGGGCGTATAGGACACAGATAGGAGATAGCGAACCTTCTGTACACACTCACTACTTCTACGACAGTAGCGGACAGAGGACAAAAAAACTAGTTCGTAAAAAAAATCAAGCGGAAGTTACTATATATATGAACGGCATTTTTGAACACCATATAAAGCTGAAGAAAAGAAATATAGGTTACGAGATCGATAAGCAGTATAATATTTTTTATGTCATGGATGCTCAGAAACGTATTGCCCTTGTCCGTGCAGGAGAAACATTTGACTCTAATGATACTGCCCCTTCTACTCAATATTTATTCAGCGATCATCTGGAAAGCAACTGTCTAGTGGTGAGCGCTACTGGAGATTGGATAAGTCGTGAGGAGTACAGTCCTTATGGTGAAAGTACTTTAGGGGGTTTTGCTCGTAAGAGATTTCGGTTTAATGGCAAAGAACGTGATGATGAAAGTCGATTATACTATTTTGGTGCAAGATACTACGCGCCGTGGCTAGGTTGGGTAAGTTGTGATCCTGAGGGTTTGATTGATGATACAAATCTATATAGATTTTCAAAAAACAATCCTCTTAGATTTATAGACAGTATTGGCACAAATCCAACTGATCCAAATGAAATAGTCGGTCCCCCGGCCCCTCCTCCAGCGGATGACGTTGAGCAATTCTCAATGCCTCAACCTAGTAAGACGCCGCAAGTGGCGACACCGAAGAGAACAGTTTCGGCAAGAGACACTGCAGTTAAAATTGGAACGGAAGTACTAATTGAGGGAGCAGACACGTTACTTAAAGCCGCCGTAGTCGCAGTTGGAGTTAAGAAAAAATGGTGGAACAAGGAGGCAGCTAAAAAAGTTGCCGATTATGTTCCAGATCCCATTGGAGCTACGAAGGAAGGCTATGAACTTAGTAAAGTCGAAGAAGGCAAAAGGACGGAAGAATTCTTCAAAAAAACACTTCCTTCTATTGCCTTGGATTTGGGAGGAGGACTTCTTCTAGGCCCCGTAGGATCAGTTGGCTTTCCTCTCATATATGAGTCTGCTATAGAAGCGCAAATGGTAGTTGTTCCTAAACCCGGTGACAGATCTCATCTTCTTGAGGCTAGGAAGAAACTAGAAGAACAGAAGAAAAAGACGACAGAAAAAAAAGAGGATCCACCAAAAGCTGATAGCGACGATAAACCTAAGAGTCCTAAATCTGTACCCAGACGAAGGGGACTTGTATGGACACCCTCGGGATTTGGGAGCGCGGGAATGAAGCATTCTCCTATGGCTAGTGAAAGAGCAATGAGACGAGCACATTAAAATTAATTATACAAATTTTACATTTGATCCTAAAGATGGTAAGAATTTGTGGATTTCTTAAGGCAATTTAGTAATCCGGTCGCTTTGATGAAATCTGATAAATACGCAATTGGCCATTAGCTGTGGATTAGTTCTGATTCCAGCATTAATCCCTCTGGACCCGTACCAATATTGTGCTTTTTCTGCGGTTCATAAATAATATGGTGAATATGAAAATTATAGAAAACAAAGTTATTTGAAGAAACGGAATTAAATCCCCCTGGACATTATTTCTGAATTTTTATGAGAGGCCCTATGACAAAAAAAGAGAAACAAAACAAGAGTAGAAATTCTTTAATTTTATTGGAATTTCAAGAAAAAAGTTAGAACAAAGAGCAAGATACTATGACAAAAAGGTAAAATTGACACAAATTGGGCTTTATCCGTTATTTTGAAATTTGTTTACTTTCAGCAGGAACGAGTTGATAAAAAAGTAACTATTGAAGACACGTTGAGAAATTATACAAAGCGTAAATTATTTTGCAGAATGGTAGAATCCCGCAATACTTGATCGACCTTTCAAAAAAATCTTGAATAACTCTTATAAACTAGTTCTTCTTAGCTTTGGGAATGTCGAGATTTAGAAGAAACGAAAAAGTGGTTACCTTTGGTGTGTTTGCTTTAGGATTAGCCGTTATGTCTGGAATGTTGATAGCACCGCTAGCGTTCGCGCAAGAGGCAGCACTTACACCAGCACTTACACCAGCCGCACAGTTATCGCATACGCTATCAATTCAACCAACTGATACCAAACCAGTATATGTTAATTTGAACTCTAACGATTACATCAATGGGGGTATTACACACAGTAGTACTAGAAACGCAGCTGATGTGATTATCAATGAACCTGGAACCTACCTAATCGTAGCAGCAGGTCAAGTGGGAAAGACTTCAGGTAATACAACTTGTAACGTTGATTTGTGGCTTAGACAAAACGGTGAATTTGTAGCAAATAGTAATACTCGAGCTTCAGTAAATACAGTTAATGATACCATTGTCCTCGTATCGCAAGCAATTATGCCATTGAGCGCGAATGATACCATCAATACAATATTATCAGTATCTGCTACCGGTCAAGGTTGCGGTCTCATTAATATTACACCATCTGGTGAGCCAAATATTCCTGCTATCATATTCTCTATTGTAAAAATAGGGATTTGATAAATAGTTCCGTGTAGCATCGGATCAGTAGCAGGCAGCCTAGGGGAAACCCTAGTCTGATTTCTTTAGCAATTGCTACTAGGACCAATCTTTATGAAAAGTAAGAGCATTCTATGTCCACTCTTACTTTTTTTTGGGTATCTACGTTTTGTAACTTAATAGTATATTGAGTCTAAGGTCATTATTCTTAAATTATATTAAATTTTGTGGTGCTTATGTGGATAGCAAATGTTAAGGCGGGGAATAATATCACGTAGGTTGACCATAGTTGCACTAATCGGAGTGGCCGCAATTTTGGGCGGTTACCTAATTTATTCACAGATTCAATTCAGTAATCAGTCATACAAAATTGAGAACTTTAACGCCTTGTGGAACCAATCACTGCAAGATCTTCGAAATGGAAACACATCGATCATTGAATATTGTAATAACCGGGTTCATGATGAGAGGCTTTGTAATCAATTTAACAATTTACAATACATAACGTAACATAGTAAAGATATCAAATGTATGGTTTATCTTTACAGTCCTTTTTTAGGATCTTAGTAGTTTGAATTCCATACTTCCTACTGATTTTCATCCACATTATGCTTCTTGGTAATCTGTCTCTTTCGAATGATAACTTTACCTACCATAACCTTTCTTTTGGAGATGACTAATTCCTCTGCATAAAGGGGAAATTCTGTCTGCATCTCCGAATCAGGACCAAATAATGGTACCCAATTGTATTCCGCACTATTTTCCTTATGATGTTCTACAGAGACTACGTCAAGAATCCTATCTTTAATTTCGGTTAGGGCTTCTTCGACGCCAAACCTTAACTCTTGATCGTTAAGAAAAACTTTCTCATAACGGACGGGAACTTCTATCTTTGTTTTTTTCGTAATCCATCTTTTCTCAATTGACACTATATCATGCATGTCCTTCTTATCGGCGAAAATATGATGGGTAGAACGCATAGAGGCCTGTCTTGAAACCGGTTTGCCGTTATTTTCGACTAATGGTCCTGCCAGTTGTTTTATGGAACTAATAGTTTCATCAGTAGTATCTTTTACAGTATTGGCCAGTTTCGAAGTCAATGAAATAATTGAATTTTCCTTTATGTAATAGGCTGGTCGTACTATGTGCATAAATTCTCTAGGTAGCTTCGGAGGAATTACCCTTGTTTTATCAATTTCTTGATTTTGCTCTTTCTGTTCAGATTTTTCATCTGATGCATTACTATGATTGTCCGCGTTTTCTGATTTCTTATTGAAATCGCCCTCGTGGTCTTCTATCACGATAGATACTATGCAATATTGTTTATTAAATTACTATAGAGATTATAACTGATATAATCAATAAAGCCTTTACAATAAGCAGATTGGAAACAGACATCCAATGGGATCAAGTTGCAAAAAAGAAAGCAAAGAGTATCGATGAATTTGATTTAGGCGAAATTCAAGAGGTTACACCTGAATATGTTGTTACATACGATGTAAATGAGAAAAAAATGTTTCAAATACCTAAGAGAATGGCAAGAAGTTTCGATGGTAACAAAATTGTATTCGGTCTATCAGAATCTGATGCAAATTCGTTGTATGTTGTCGGAAAGGAATCAAATCAACTATCCAATGCACCACATAGCGACAAACCAAGAAAATCAAATAACAATCCACCTAGAATGCAACCCCGAGTCATAAAAGAGTCAATAAAGAAAACAACCAGACAAGATATCGAACTCAGCCATGAAGAACTGGTCATTGAACAAAAGCGTTTATCGAAACCTCAGGAAATCAATTTACAGGACTCAGATTCAGTTTTGATAAAGATACCGTTAAAAAGTGAGGAGATAGAAACTGATAAGAGTACTGGTACCAATGGCAAATAACCTATGATAAAATCCAATAACGAAAGCTATTTTTCAATAGTATTAGGATAGTTCGTTGATTTTTTACACTGTTACTTTCTAACAAACTAATAGATTTTTATTTTTTTGTTCATGCAAATTAAGAAAATGATTTATTGGTCATTCCTTGTGTTCACTTGTCTAATTCAAGCTTGGATAATGACCATAGAATCAGAGTTGGTTCTACAAATTCACGATTCTCCCTTCTGGATTTTACTTCTTGCTAGAAAACCTTGGGCAAAGATAACTCAGTTACATAAACATAATATTTGATTAGTATCGTTGACACAGAGACAAAATATCGTTGACACAGAGACAGAATATCGTTGATAACTATAAAATATTATACTAAATGATTTGATTTTATTGATGAAAGACTTGTGTGAAGTATGTAATAAGAATCAAAAAGAAGTCTATCAACTTGATTTCGAGGTATGCTATAATTGTTGGATGAATGAAACTAATCCTGATGTTTCTGATTGAAATTGCTAAAAAAGTAAGAAGGAAAAAGGGAGAATCGTTACCTTTCCTGGTATTGCATTTGATAATTAAATAGTACAATTATTAAGATCAAGGATAAGAAAATAGAAAATACAGAATTCAATCTATAATGACTTGATAAAGCATGTTTTTGTCTATGTGTCAGTTTATTACTTTCTGATTCTATTTAGTTTTAAATGATTTTTTGAACCTCATCTTCTCGGTCCCTGTCAATCTACGTTCAATTTCATTGACCATCCAATCCTGCGAAAGCGTTATACCAGTCAAGATATCAAGTTCGGCAGTCTTAACTCCGTCAAAAGACTCTATCTTTCTTAGAATTGAATCTACCGTGAATATATCCTGACTGAACATTATCAATACAATCAAATTATCGGGACTTGTAACAGGAGCCTGGAGAAGAAGATTTCCTGAAAGTTCACGGTTGATTGATTCAAGAATATATTGATGGAGTGTTTCTTTGACTGATATCACTATAACGAATTGTATATAACCTCTAGTAGATGCAGGGTTGACCAATACTGAAAATTGGACCAAATTATTATTTTTCATCATATCTAATCTCCGACTTACAGTTTTTGCAGAAATCGAAAGTTTTTTTGCAATTTCAGAGATATGCATACGCGGATTTGGTAACAAACACTTTATTATTTTAAAATCTAATTCTTTGGGTCCCTTCTGGACAAAGGGTCGACTTACAAACATACTCTGCATGACGGCAGGTTTCAACGAATCAATTAACAGAGGAATTTTGTCTTCAGATCCAGTTTTTACTACTAACGAAAATACAGAAGTTCCTCCTATTTGTCTAACATGTAGGAATAAATCTCCTAATAGATTAAGTCGGTCTATGATATTTTCTGTCAACTCATTAAATCGCATTTTTAGTATACACTCGGTGCCGTATCCTAATACTGCAGGATTAACATAGACAAAAAATTTCTCAATCACACCGTTAGAGACCATTTTCACGACTCTTGCTCTAACGCTCTTAGTAGTAAGACCTACAACTGAACCAATACTTCTATACGAAACTCTGCAATCCTTGGCAAGAACTTGAATTATCTTCAAGTCAATCTTGTCCAAGATAGGCTGTTGCATGAAATGTGGTTATCAAGAGCAGCCATTTATAAAAGGTTGTTGTCCAATTCATGGGTCAAACAATAAGTATGATATTAATTTATGACATACATTACCTAAATGTCAAAAGAAATTTCCTGCTACGAGACTCTCAATATCAAACAATCCAATGATCAACACAGTTCATTGCGCTATATTCATCCAATATATGTCTCAGAACGACCAATTATAGACATATTTACTTTATTAGTTTCCGAAATACAGAGTGTTATTGCCCTATTTACTTTAATATTTCCAAATATTACTTCCAAAATATTGAATGAAAGCTTCAGATCACAATGATGAGCCAATTAAAACGGATAGTAATAGCGACTTGATCGCTTTGGAAGTAAGGAATCTTTCTAAATTCTGGGATTCCCAAGCAGGTAGAGTGATTGGAGTTTCAAACATTTCATTTAATATTAGAAAAGGAGAATTCGTGTCGATTGTTGGTCCATCTGGTAGTGGTAAAAGTACGTTACTGAACATATTAGGGGCACTAGAACGGCCAAGCGCCGGTCAGGTCTTCATCAACGGACTTGATGTCTTTTCCATGAACGATTCCCAAGCGGCTACATTGAGGAACAAATCCATTGGATTCATTTTTCAATCCTATAATTTAATCAGTAGAACAAATGTGCTAAAAAATGTAGAATTTCCCGCAATAATAGGAGGAATGAATAAATCTGAAAGAAGGATGAGAGCAACGAAATTGCTACACTTCTTGGGATTAAAATCGAAAATAAAATCTAAACCCTTTAACTTGAGTGGTGGAGAGCAACAAAGGGTGGCTATAGCAAGATCTCTAATGAATAATCCTGCGATCATACTTGCAGATGAGCCAACTGGTAATTTGGATACGAAAACAGGTGCAGATGTTTTTGAATTGTTAAAGCTTCTATCAAACAAGTTTAAGAGAACAATAATAATGGTAACCCACAATCCCGATTTGGCAGCAAACACCGATAGATCTATTCACATCAAAGATGGAAAAATCGAAAAAGAAGTAAAAAACTTTGGGGCTTGAACATGATCTTCAATAAGAAACATAATTTCATTTACTCTGATGATTGCCCAAGGATTCTTCTCTTATTGGCATGTATGGGCTTGTTTCTAAATGGTGGTATTCTAAGTCCAAATTCTACAATTTTTTCATTTGTGATGGCCGACTCAGAGGACAAAAATGATAACACGGAAAAAGAGGTTTCCTCCGATAGTAATGAGGAGGAAAAATCATCTGAAAAGAATTCAAATAGCGAAGACAATGGAGCAGAAAAATCAGATGAACAAGACGATCCACAAAAACAAGACGATCCACCAAAACAAGACGATCCACCAAAACAAGACGATTCAACAAACGAAGAAGAATCTCCTACAGATCAAGAACAAAATCCGCCAATAGGCCAAGAGCCTCCAGAAGAGGAACCGCCTGAGGAAAAACCACCCAAAGAAGAGCCTCCAGAAGAGGAACCGCCTGAGGAGGAACCGCAGCCACCTATTATAATTACAAATACTGTGACTGCTCCAGCAGTTAGTTCACCAAGTAGCAATGATGATAATGACGATGATGACGATGAAAATGAGGGTCCTACTAAATTTGGATTTATAGATTCCTTCTTTACCGATCAAACTGTTCAGGGATCGGTAATCGCCGGAACTACATCTGGTTCATCAACTACACAAGACATACCACCAGTAACAAAACAAGAAGTTGAACCAGGTGAAGGAGACTCTATACTGGCTATTGTATTGATTAACCGAGGCTTTTCTGATGTCACGAGCATAAGAGCTTCGCTTGATTTCCCATTAGGGTTTTCATCAAACGTAACCCCAAAGAATATCGATAATGATACTTCGTTGGCTAGCTATAATGGTCTTGTAGAGGCGGGCCAAACATTTACTTTATACTTTCCAGTAAATATCTCAAAGGATACTCAAGTGGGTAAGGAATATTCCGCTTCGCTGAACATTGATTATTTTAATATCGCAGAAAAGGACGAAGAAAATATGAGGGACCGATCGATAAAAATCCCATTTAAGCTTAGCGGAAAGGTCATTTTGGACACCATATCTTTTTCATCTGCTGAATCCTTAGATTCTGTTAATGCGACGCTAGCCGATAAGAATTCGATGATTTCATACGTCGTAAGTTTGGTTCCAGGGGAACCTAACATCGTCCAAACACTTGTTAAGAATGAGGGATCCGCTGCAGCTACTGGGGTTATTGTTGAAGTTTCATCCAGAAATCAGCAGGATCAAATCGATAATAATAATCTGATTCCTACAACTAGTAATAATAACGGTAATAGTTCCTCAACTACAGTACAGCAATCTACCGTAATCCCATTAATTAGTGCAGGAATCACAACATTTAATGTAGGAACAATTCCCGCGGGTGAGAGTGTTCAAATAAATCCTGTGATATTTGCTAGTAATTCTGTAGGTAGCATACTTGAAAATATAGATCTTAGGATATCATACAATGACGCATACGGTTACAAAAAGACATTAGACAAATCAATGGGAGTTCATATCCTGCCATCTTCTCCGCAATCAGGATTAACGCTTTCCTCTTCGGTTACTACTAAGACTACTAGCAATATACCTGTTCTATCACAGAGTATTAACCAAAATAGTGGAGATTATGATTTGATTAGTAGTGATAATCGTGTGGTTAACAGACAAAATCTAACATACCCCACAACTCAAGTTAGTCAATTCACTTCCGAAGATAATTCATTTGTGCCAAACGATGTTGAAAGTAATAATACATCTAATACTGATACTAGTTTTGTCACAACCTCAAACAAGAACACAGTTTCCCTAATTGCAGGCAGAGTGGATGGATTAAATTTCAACATTACCAATACAAAGGATAATCCCATTATAGATGCTGTAGTCTCCCTTGATTCAGAGTCGAGCTCAATAAAGATTCTTGGAGATTCAAAATGGAATTTGAATACGATAGATCCACATACAACTCAGCAATTTCAGACTACAGTATTCGCTTCGAAATCTTTGATAAATAGCCCAGTATCCTTTAAGATTTCAATACAATATTTAGATGACAATCAGGCCAAGTCTGATTCTTTTAATTTAGGAGCCAATGTTATAGGTGACATTACTCTAAATATTAATGATCTTGCTATAAATTACATAGGTGGCAACCCAAATCTCGTTGGGAATATATTGAATAAAGGCAATACTCTCGCATTATTCACTACTATTGAAATATTGACCTCATCTTCTATTACAGCTAATCAAAGTGAAGGACAACTACCAGCATCAACACAAACGTTAGAAAAAGAGACAATTCTCGTCCCTGCCTCTTCCTTTCCTCAATATCTTGGCGACTTGGAGGAGAATTCTCCTCTTCCATTTAGTATTCCTTTGGCAATAAATAATAACACAGCTTCTGGAATATACCCTGTATCACTAAGGATAACGTATAGTGATGATCTGAGAAATAGTTATTCTGTTATTAATAATGGCAGCGTAGAATTTATTTCTCCTATCACCACAAGCAATAACGGACAGGAATTTTTTGGTAACAATAATTTATTATTGATTGTAATTATATTAGCCATAGCAGGAGCAATTGTCCTAATTATTGTCAAAAGATTAAGGTCACATAAGAATATAGGAGGTCAGGGCATGAGATCCGAAAGTAAGGGAGGAAATAGTGGTAATGATAGTGACAAAGGTAACATTGAGGACATTGAATCACTTCTGGGCGGTGGAGATTCCAATTTCAAGGAGAATTTTCAGAAAAAATAGTGAGTTGCCTGTATCATGAACATTAAGGAGATTTTCATTCTATCTTTTGATGCCTTGAAAGAAAGAAAGACCAAATCTATATTGACTATCATTATGGTAATGGTCGGTAGTAGTTTGATGATAGCTGTTGGAGGTATCAGTGCTGGATTCGGTGGTTTTTTCAATAAACAACTAAGTAATCTAGCGGCCAATATCATTTTTATAAATCCTGCCCAAGTACAACAAGGTGGAGGAGGACCAGTTGTGGGTCCACCGCCAACTCCAAAAATTACATTAAACGCGGCAGTTGAAAACAGGTTGAAATCCTTACCATTTGTCGAAGATGTCATTCCATCATATCAAGCTCAAGTGATTTTGGAATCTCAGGGAGATTCAAAAGAGTATCAAGTATTCTCAATGGATCCTCAAAAACTAACAGTACTTTCTCCTACCATAGAATTTGTAGAAGGATCTTCTGTTCAGCAAAATGATCCGTCTGCCATAATCATTTCAAATGATCTGGCAAACCCCCCTGGTGAGCCTGCCCCATTCTTAAAATTATTTCAAACCGTAAAGGCCACATACACTTTTGTCGATCCTACAACCGGAAAGAGAGAACAAGAATCAAAAAGTTTTGTTGTAAGAGGAATAATAAAACAAACCGGAAATCCAAATATTGATAATTCAGCTGTAATCGATACCGAAGTAGGGAACGCACTATTTCACAAATCAGGAAAATTTGATTCACTAATTGTGGTAGCCAGATCAGGAATCTATGTGGATGCAATAGAGCAAGAAATTAGAAAACTCTATGGTAACGATATTGGAATAACAACAGTAAAGGCAATCATAAAAACAGTGCAAGAGTTCACGGGAGGAATCAGTGCGTTTCTTTTGAGCATAGCAATAGTGTCTTTAGTTGTTGGTGCAGTGGGAATCATTACAACCCTGTATACTTCGGTTATTGAAAGGACAAGAGAAATCGGAACGATGAAAGCAATCGGTGCGAAAGGTAGACACATACTTGCATTGTTTTTGACGGAGGCATTGATGATTGGAATTTTTGGAGCAACATGTGGAATACTTGGTGGGATTGTAGGAGCTTATGTATTGAGTGCCGGATTTGGTGGCAATGATGGAGGATCGAATAATTCACAAATAGCTCCAATTTTTCTGACCGTTGACATGATGAGGGTATGGCTAATTTCAACTGCACTTAGTCTGTTGGCAGGTTTGTTTCCTGCGTTGAAAGCATCAAGGCTACTACCCATAGTGGCATTAAAAAGAGAATAGACTTGATTTCAGTCTATAGGAACAAATAATCATCTACCTGTATTCCTCCCCGCAATCTCCGATGATTTCATAAAGGTTATTTGCATTCTTACTTATTTCATCAATAGGTGCACGATCCGACTCGTCTAAAGTGAAGTTGAAAACATTATTGTTTTCATCAATGTGATCTGCTATACCGAGCCTCGCACCAATAATAACACCAGCAACCGTTTCTTTGGAAAGAATGTAGTCAGTAGCTACATTTGAAATACTTACATTATGTTTCTTTGCGATATTGTCCAGGACCATCAAAAGCCTTTGAAACAAGTTCCAATCCCCCCAACTGTCTATCATTTTTTTGTATTTTTGCAAACTTAATGTATTTAGATCAGTAATAGATGGTTCTGGTTTTCCCAAATATTTTTCAGACAATAATCCTCCACAAAGTGTTCCATAGGTAAGTAAGCTGATATTATATTTTCTGCAAAATGGTATCATCTTAACTTCCGGTCTCCTGTCAATTATAGAAAATTGTACCTGGTTTGATGCAACCATCACACCTGATTCGGTAATTATCTGCAAATGCTCAGTATCAAAATTTGTTAGACCGAGATGCTTGATACTCCCTTTGTTCTTCAGATCAGATAAATATTTCAAAGCGTCCATGTAATATGGATTATTGTAATCCCACCAATGAAATTGAAGCAAGTCTAAAGAGCTTACATTCATTCTACGCATTGCCGCTTCTACGCTATTATCTGCCATAGACCGTGTGATTCTGCTTGGTTGTGGTACCCATTTGGTAAAGGCCTGAATCCTGTCCGGTTCCTCTTTCCCTTTTTCTAATGACAATCTGCGTCTAAATTCGCCTATAAAACTCTCTGCTGGACCATAGATATCAGCGAGGTCCCAAGTAGTAAATCCCGAATCATGATATCTTTGCATATCTCTCAATGCCAGTTCATTATCAATATGTCCATGCCCACCTGCAATCTGCCACATACCATTGACTATTCTACAGATAGTCAGGTCAGGTGCTAATTGGTAATACTTTTTGTTCATGATATTCATTGAAAACTGTAATATTTTTGTTTTACAATTCCAACCCCTTCAAATAATTGAGATCGGAGTACAATAACTGATTATTTTGAAAAGTCCAAATCTCCTAATTGTCGTTGATTATAGAAACAAGATATCTGGTTAGGTTAATAAAATTTAAGAAAATTTCCTTCATACCGGAATTTGAATTGTTCTAATCTTTCCTAACTTGTAATAAACTATAATCTCATATTAAGTATTAATTTCATTAATTTAACATTGGTCAAAACTAAAGATCTATTACTAAGATTAGAAATCAAGATTGAAATTCCTCAGGATATTATTTCAGATAACAAACGATTAGATTCAGTCAAACAGGGTATTTTAAAAGCAATTTCAAAAGGTCCATATGAAGAGGGACTGTCTTTCAAAATTATATCTGCATACTTTGGTTGATTTTACCAAAGGTAAATACACTTTTGTTTTCGGATTTCTCATACACAAAATATAGGACTTCTGACTCATTTTGGAAAATTGATTACCATTTTTTTATTATGACTAGTAGATATTACTTACATCTAGTATTGAATTGCAAGAAACTTCTAAAATTAGGACTTATCTTCAATGGGGGTTATATTACCATACGAAATCTCAATATCATTCTTTAGATTTATGCACAGCTTAATCTCTTGTTCCATCGAATGGAAATCTGAGTGGGGATCAGCTGAATTCGGTGTCATTATTTTTATTGTGTTTTTTAGGCCTTCTACATAACACTCCAATGCATTCAAAATAGTTTTTCTTATCTTACCATAATGGAAGATAGTATTTCCACTTTTAGTGTCTAGAACAGTCCCCTTCTTTATTATATATTCAGTCAATTCTTCTGCAAAGTATGATTCTGTTATCAAACTCGCCTTTACAAATTCAATATTGATTTGGATGACATTGAATTCTAAAACTGATTTATTTAATATCGTTGCATAATGATTCAATGCGTTCCTTACAAGATCCCTCTTCCATGCGCAATGATCCATTAATTTTCTTTTGGTACTTAAGACTTAATACGATTTAGAACCACACTCGCCAGAAATTTTGTTTACACTCAAGGCAATATTTCATTTACAATTTCACTTTTTGAAAAGTAATTTCAACATCAAAGAAGAATCCCAATACAAAAAAGACGCATAAATGTTATTTATACAGTGTTAAAATGATCCAAAATCGTAGTATATGTTACTATGATTTGGATATTTCTCTGCACCTGATAATTTTTATCTTATCTTCGACCTTTTGATTTTTTCTTGTAACAACATACATCCTTGAATCAGAGTTTCGGGTCTTGGTGGACACCCAGGTACATATACATCAACTGGTACTATTCCATCTACACCGGGTAGCACATTATAAGAATCAATATAGAGTCCTCCTGTAATCGCACAAGCACCCATAGCAATAACATATTTTGGATCTGGCATCTGATCATACACCATCCTTAATCTTGGAGCCATCTTTCGTGTTACAGTACCTTGAACAACAATCAAGTCACATTGTCGCAATGAA
>DATFEX010000093.1:0-13025 GCA_035250685.1 Nitrososphaeraceae archaeon
CACGAATTGAGGAGTAGTAAGATTAAAAATAGAGATTTCAAATATGGCGGAAAGCAGGTTAGCTGGAACACGTGGAGGCAGTTTAATAGTGCCGAAATTGATCACAAGAAAAGAAAGATAGTCTTTGACGATTTTGTAAAGAAGACAAAGTACATTGCTCCTGTTATTAATTCACGGTTTAAAAAAATCAGAAAAATATATTCGGACTTTTCTGAAAAGGTAGATGAAAATCAAAAAGGATTAACCAGTCCACTGGACGGGTATCTAACTAGTGAAAAAATCACTCTATCTAAACTCAAGAAACTGGTTTCAGATATGGGTTCACGTGCAACAACAAGATTTAGGAGTGAACTAAATTTTGGGACTGAGCTAATTGGCAAGGAACCTGAATATTATGATGATTTCTATTTTTTTCGAAACAGAATTTTCCAGAGGATGGAAAAGTATTTCACAAAAATTGATCCTGTCGTTTCTGTCAGGAGGACTTTAGGATCTATAGGATTTGATTTCTCAAATATACACTTTGATACGGAAGATAGACCAAACAAATATCCGTCACCAATATGCTTTTTTGTGAAAATACCTGATGATATAAGAGTCCTTTACAAGAGCGAAAGCCCTTACTTTAATTTGTCAAGCTGTTATCATGAAACTGGACATGCAATACATGCTTCTTCAATAGACCAGGACTTGAGCTATTGGGAAAAATACAAGTTTCCAATGGGTATAGCTGAAATATTTTCGATACTAATTGAAAGTTTGACTCGAAATCCATTATATTTGAAAGACATTGGAATTACAAATGAGAAAGTATTAAGTGATCTCATCTGGAGAAACAAATTCATGGAGTTATTTTTTGTCGTTTTTTATACAGCAAATTCATTAATGAAAATGGAATATTGGAATAGAAACCTTTCAATTTACGAGGCTAGTAGACTTTACGAGAAGCTAATCAAAAAGTATATGGGGCTTGAAGTACCTGGAGAATATTGGATGTTGCATCATATTCTTCCAGAGGCGATAATGTATGTGCCCAGTTACATGATAGCAGCAATCCGGGCTGCAGAACTAGAAAGATACTTGTGCAACAAGTTCAGTGATAAGTGGTGGAATGAACCTTCTGCTGGAGAGAAGCTTAGAGAAATAATGGCAAAAGGAGAGAGGATAAATTTAGAGGAATTTTCCAAGCTTGATCAGAATATCTTCATGAAGGAGATATGTTCTAGTTAATTTCAGTGAGATAAGAGAATGAGAGCAGGAGAATAATTTTTGGTCGGAACTTCTAAGAAGGCTGTTTATGCTGCACTATTTGGTAATTTAGGAATATCAATTGCAAAACTAATTGCAGCATTACTAACTAATAGTAGCGCAATGTGGTCAGAAACATATCACTCATTTTCTGACACTTTTAACCAACTATTACTCCTAATCGGAATCAAGACAAGTTCGAGGATACCAACTGAGAGACATCCATTTGGATATGGGAAGGAACAATTTTTCTGGTCATTTATTGTTGCAACCTTATTATTTGGTATTTCTGGTATCCTATCTTTTGAGAAGGGATTTACTTCCTTCTATGACCCTGTGCATCAAATCGCAAATACGAATATAAGTTATGTAATTCTCTTAATATCTGCCATTTTTGAAGGAAATGCACTTCG
This sequence comes from Nitrososphaeraceae archaeon, assembly GCA_035250685.1. Classification (GTDB taxonomy): domain Archaea; phylum Thermoproteota; class Nitrososphaeria; order Nitrososphaerales; family Nitrososphaeraceae; genus TA-21. Next base: position 1,662 of record DATFEX010000093.1, read on the forward strand.
TATTGCTTTCAATTTGTTTAAGGGCACGATAGAAGCAAGAGGCGAAAAGGTAAATCTGCATACATTATTTAAGGAGTTTCAAGAAAGTAAGGATCCTACCATACTTACCGTCATGGTTGAAGACTCAGCAGCGTTACTTGGAATAGCAATAGCTGCAATCGGAATCTATTTGTCAGATGTTACCAACAATATGATTTATGATGCACTAGCCTCCATATCGATAGGCGCTGTCCTCATGTTATTTGCGTTCTTTTTAGCAAAAGAAAATAGAGCTCTTCTAATTGGGGAAGCAATGTCAAAGAAAGATCATACGAAGATAATAGAATCTGTATTAAAGATTCCAGAAGTAAACAGAGTGATTACACTGAGAACGATGCATTTTGGTCCCAATGACGTTCTTGTTGCTATGGAGGTAAGTCTAGTGGATAACATTAACACAGATCAAATAGAACAAGTAATAGACACTATCGAAGATAAAATCAAATCCGTAATCGATGTAAAGACATCATCCAAGATTTATGTGGAAGTGGAAAGAGATAGCTGTCCGGTTGACACTAAGAAAATGAACGATCGCAAGAAGCATGACGGAAGAACGTAGAATATCATTGTACCTTGTGCATTAAGTTATGATGAGATTATTTACCTTTGCTGACTAAATGCACTATCGCGTTTTCAGCCGAATTTATCGAATTCAGAGAGGAGTTTTTTGGCTCACATATTCTATCATGTTTGTGTGATACATCCTCCACTCTCTGGCACACATTGCAAACCCATGAAACATGTTCTTTGCATTGATTGCACATCAAGATTGGCACTAGAGTCTTTCCACACGACCTACATGATTCCTTGTTAAACATGGTTCTTTTCCCTTTTTGTAATTATTATATTATATTTGGATCCATCATATAAATTCTACACTGCAAATTAGTGTATTTTTATAATTAGGGCTAGATTATTGAAATTATCACATCAAAGAGATGAGGTATCATGCCCTTGTCGGGCTGACACCCTATTCTTTATCTATGAATTCATCAGATGTCGGTGGCTCAGGATTCAGTCCTTTTCTCTTACGCGTGTCATTGACAAGAGTTTTGAATATAGATTGTGGTACAACCTGCCAAGTCTTAAAATAAGTGTTCCATAAGGCTTTTCCTGCTGTTCCACCTCGCATTACTTCGGACAAGTCAAAAGTCTCTGATGCAGGTACTTCACCTTGTATAATGCTAATAACCCCCTTTTGTTCAACGTTCAATAATTTTCCTCGTTTCCCCGATAAGATCCCAGCAACTGTACCTATTTGTTCCTGAGGGCATTTTATCTCCATACCAAGAATGGGTTCCAATAGGGCTGGATCTGCTAAAAGCATAGACCCCAACATGGCTCGTCTTGTCGCTGGCATTAACTGGGCAAGGCCACGGTGGGCAGGATCTTCATGGGGTACAAAATGATGTAAGACAAATTTCACCCCACGAACGGTCTCATGAGCGAGAGGACCGGAGTGTATCACATCATCAAAACCAGATCTTATAGAATCCATCGATTCTTGAATAAATTGTACACCTTTTGTTTGATCAAGGAGAATATTACCACTAACATCAACAGCAGCTACGCTCTTTGCTTCATCCGCACTCCAACCTTTTTCTCTTAATATTTTAGCCATCTGTTTTCGATCTAGATCCTCATGGATATGTCCGTTCTTGATTAATTCAATAATTTCTTCTCCAAGTGGTTCGATCTTCATGAAAATCTTGTTGTGCTTATTTGGCGATTTGCTCATGATTGGTCCAGCACTATTACGAATAGTTTCACGGTAATTGATAAGAGGTTGAGTCGTAGTAATTTCTAGACCTGTTTCCAGTATGAGAGAGGTAGCAATCTCAAGGTGTAATACCCCCATTCCGGAAAGTAATGTTTCTCCAGTTTCTTCATTAATTTTTACTATTAGGTTTGGATCCTCTACGGTTATCCTTCTTAATGCTTCAACTAATTTAGGTAAATCTTTTGGATGTTTTGGTTCTATTGCAATAGTAACAACAGGTTCAGAGACATACTTGATTGATTCAAATGCAGGCACATTTTTAACGGACGAAAATGTCTCCCCTGCAATTGCATGATCGATACCTAGCAATGCCGGTATATTTCCTGCAGGTAGCATATTTACTACTTCACGAGTGTTACCCATGTAGATATTTACTGATTGAACTTTCCCCATCCTTTTCCCATCAATAAGATAAACCTCATCTCCATCCTTTATAGTTCCAGAGAATAGTCTGCCGGTTGCTATTCTGCCAGCCTGCGGATCCACATTAATCGTGGTAACCATCATTAGAATCGGTCCTTTATCATCACACGATATAAGTGACTTTCCAATATCTGAGTCAAGGTCTCCTGGCCAAATCTTTGGTATTCTATATCTTTGAGCTACGTGAGGAGGTGGGTGATGTTGTACGACCATACCAAGCACTGCTTCATGTAATGGCGCCTTCTCCGAAAGTGCCTTTATCAGACCCTGATCGTCTGAGTTGTATGCGTCATACACGTCCTTAAAGCCAACCCCATTCCTCTGGGCAATATTGTAATTAAATCCCCATCTATCCTTTGCCGAACCAAATGCTACACTATTTCCCTGAATACTTACCTTCCATTTCTCTTTTAGTTCGGGTTCAGCATAAATATCGACCAACTTGTTGAATTCTGCAATAATATTTGAAAGCCATTTCTGCATTGCAGGCGCATCTAATCTTAATTCTTTGACTAGTCTATCTATCTTGTTTATATATAGAACGGGTCTCACTCGTTCTTCAAGTGCTTGTCTTGTAACAGTTTCAGTCTGGGTCATAATTCCTTCCACAGAATCTGAGACTACAACTACTCCGTCAATGGCCCTAAGTGCTCTAGTAACCCTACCTGTAAAATCGATATGGCCGGGAGTATCAATCATGTTAATGACATATTCCTTGCCTCCGATTTCATAGTACAAGGTTACGTTGGCACCTCTAATTGTCATTTGTCTGTTTTGCTCTAATTTCATTGAATCAAGTGCTAGTGCCTGACCTGCAACTGAAGGAGAAATAATCCCTGAAGCAGCCAATAAACTGTCACTCATCGTAGTCTTGCCATGGTCTACGTGAGCAATTACACCGAAATTACGAATTTGATCCTTATTTCCTATAATTCTCAAGATATCCTGTGTGGACTTGAATTTTGGCATCTTACAAACGACAAAAAATCTATCCAGGATTATTAAATCTTCCTTATCTTACTAAGTAACTAGATCAAATTCAAGTTCATAAACAAGCACGCCTTGTCACACACAAATGACAACTCGTGTGGCAATATTCATTCCTACCACCATTTTCTCATCAATAGGCTTCTAATACTGTAAAATAGAAATATCGTCAGAATACTCACTTTTTTATGAAACGAGTAACACTAGGGCACACCCCTGATGCGGATGATGCTTTTATGTTCTATGGGATTGCTTCGGGGAAGGTTAATTCGTCTAGTTTTGAAATAAAACATGTTATTGAAGATATTGAGAAATTAAACAAACGAGCAATTGACCATGATTTAGATATCACTGCAATTTCGGCTCACGCATATGCTTTCATTAAGGATTACGTCATTTTGAATAGTGGTGGAAGTTTTGGAATTAATTATGGTCCCATAGTAATTTCGAAAAAAAGCATCGAAATTAAGGATTTGAACAAATGCAAGATAGCGATTCCAGGTAAAATGACGTCGGCAAACCTTCTACTAAATCTGGCCATAGGAAAATTTGCTGAAAGCGAATTTATGTTTAGTGAAATACCAAAACATGTCTCTTCTGGATTGGTGGATGCAGGTCTGGTTATTCATGAAGCACAGATTTCTCTTGGAGATGAATTCCAAAAGATTCTGGATCTTGGGAAATGGTGGCATGATATTACAAACGGAATGCCTGTTCCACTAGGAATTAATGTTATAAGTAAACGGTCATTGACAGTTCAAGAAATTATCGAGTTTGATGAACTTTTTAGGGATTCGATAAAGTATGGATTAGAACACTTGGAAGATGCGATAGAATATTCGATGCAATTTGGCAGGGGTAATCCCAAGTCGTTGATTGAAAAATTTGTCAAGATGTATGTGAATGACCTTACTATCGATATGGGAGAGGAGGGAAAGAATTCTATAATAACTCTACTTCAGAAAGCAAGGAGTAATAACATTCTTTCATTCAATGATTTACTATTCATAGATAGTAACGGTAAGAAAATCCAAAATTACAGCTAGGGATTAAATAATCATATGGTCGGTTTTAAGATGTTGAAAAATGTATCTCTTTGTAGAGGATCGTATTTCGCGTCTTTAATCAATGATACTAATTCCTGAATCGAAGTTCCAGTAGTTTTGCCTGCTGCTTTGAAAATTTCTTCAGAGAATGCGGTACCAACAAGATCGCTTCCACCATACGATAATGCAACTTGAGCTAACTTCTTTCCTAGCGCAACCCAATAAACAGAAATATTTTTCAGAGTATTTGCTAGCATGAGCCGTGATAGTGCTATTACTTTCAGATCGTATATTGAAGAACTTTCTTTTTCAATTAGTCCCTTCTGTTCAAGCTCCGTATTGTCAAGACTAAATTTCAAAGGAATAAAAGTAATAAAACCTCCCGTTTTCTTTTGCAATTCTCGAACTCTAATCAAATGATCAATGATATGTTGTGGTTCTTCAATATGACCAAATAGCATTGTACAATTTGATCGAATACCCATCTCATGGGCGATTCCAGCTGTCTTGAGCCAGTCGTCACCGGAACATTTACCTCTCACAATGATATCCCTGACATCTTTGCTGAATATCTCTGCCCCTCCTCCGGGTAATGCATCAAGCCCCGCATCTTTTAGTCTCGAAAGTACTTCCTTAACTGAATTCTTAGTAATATGAGAAATAAAGTGAATCTCGGCCGGTGTGAGTGCCTTTACCGTTACTGATGGAAATTCCTTCTTGATTTCACTTATCATTTTTTCGTAATAGTCCAGACCCAGCTTAGGATGAAATCCGCCAACTATATGAAGTTCTGTTGCTTTCATCTGTTCTATCGCAATTTTTGCTCTTGCTAGAATCTGTTCGATTGTAAGAGTGTAGGAATCAGATTCGGTTCCTTTTCTATAAAAGGCACAAAGAGGGCAGCTGGCTGCGCAAACATTGGTATAATTCAGATAGTATGATGCTACAAAAGTTATATTGTTACCAGTTAGGTTTTTTTTTATCAAATTAGCAGCTGCGCCCAAGTTAAAGACATTTTCATTTTTCATTAATTCCATACCATCATTGAAGGATAATTCTTCTCCATGGATTACTTTTTCTAGCGCATTTGTACCCGCAATACTTAACAAATTATTTAGATGATGTCGCTATCGGCTATAAAATCTTCACTTTTTGCCACGTTATGTAAAGAATAAATATCGATGACAAACGTCATGAAACTTATAGCTCATGAATTTCTTTGCACAAGAATTGATCCAGAAATCTGATGTGAGCGATATTTTCGATCAAGTATTGCAAGGAAAAAGAGTGGATCTAAATGATTGTGTGCGCTTATTGAAATCTGATAATACCTATGCCTTAGGCATCATTGGTAATATCTTGAGGGAAAAACTCTTTGGTAAAATTGCCACATATGTTAACAATATCATTCTAAATTATACAAATGTATGCATAACTTATTGCAAATTTTGTGCCTTTTACAGAGCGCCAGGTGATTCTGAGGGATATACTTTGTCTGTTGACGATGTTGTAAAGAGAGTCGTGACAGCAAGGGATCAGTTTGGTATCAGTCAAGTTTTGATGCAAGGAGGTCACAATCCAGATCTCAAGATAGAATATTACGAGCAGGCATTTAAAACTATGAAGGAAAAATGTCCAGATGTTGCTATTCATGGACTTTCTGCTTCTGAAATTGATACTATTTCCAAAATAGAAAGAAGCAGTACCAGAGAAGTGTTGTCTAGATTAAAAGAATCAGGATTGGACTCGTTACCAGGTGCAGGTGCTGAAATTCTGGATGATGATGTAAAGTCTAGAATTAGTCCCTTAAAAATAAAAAGTGAAGAGTGGCTAAATATCATGAGACAAGCCCACGAGCTTGGCATAAAATCTTCGGCCACAATGATGTATGGTACGGGAGAAGATTATGAACAACGGGCAAGACATTTGATAAAAATTGCAGAATTACAGGAAAAAACGCATGGATTTATGTCCTTCATTCCATGGAGTTTTGAGCCGAATAATACAAAGATGCAGGAAGATGGGACGATAAAATATCCTTCAGGAGGGTTGGAGCTATTAAGAATGATTGCAATTTCTAGGATTGTTTTTTCGGGGCTTATAGACCATCTTCAATCCTCATGGCTTACCAATGGAGTAGGAATGGCACAACTTGCTTTGACTTATGGTGCGGATGATTTTGGCGGTACGTTAATTGGTGAAGAAGTAGTTAGTGCTACTGGAGCAAGATCTACAGAATTATCTGCGGATAAAATTATTGCAGCGATTAAGCAAATTGGCTTCGACGCGCATGAACGAAATAATTTCTACGAAACTATCCGCGTTCATTAGTCAAATTTATTGTAAGATGTTGACATAAAATCTGCAAATAAGAACAGTTCAATCGTTAATTTCTTCACCCTGCAGATATAGAAAGACCCTGATTACTTTACATTCATATTCGTTATTAACGATAAATAATACAATTTTCTTAAAAAGATCGCAATTTTTTATCGAATTTCTATTAATTGGAGTCGAATAGCAACAAGTACCTTTAAATGTCTATTATGAGAAAAATTGTTAACATGCCAGCTGGCATTGACGACCTCGCTATATACGTTCCAAAACTGTACATTGATTATAAGGATTTTGCTCAGGCAAGAGGTATTGATCCCCAAAAGCTAGAACATGGCATTGGGATTAAGAAGATGGCACTGGTTGATACAAATCAGGACGCCGCTTGTATGGCCTCAAATGCGTGCCTGGAGTTAATGAAGAAAAACAATTTACACCCAAATGATATCGGCAGATTATATGTAGCCACGGAGTCAAGTATTGACGAATCAAAGGCACTGAACTCATTTGTTGTGGGTATGCTCGAACAGGTTTATGGAGATAGCAGTTTTGAACATGCAGGTGGTATTGAATGCAAATTCGCCTGTGTTAGCGGATCTTATGCAATTTATGATAATACCAATTGGATTAGGGCTGAAGAGCATAATGAAAAAGCAGCTATTGTAGTTGTTAGTGATATAGCCAAATACGACATAGGATCGGCAGGAGAATACACACAGGGTGCGGGAGCAGTAGCGCTTTTGATAAAAGAGAATCCGAGATTATTAGCTTTGGACCCTAAGGTCACTTCAACAATAATCAAAAACGAATATGACTTTTACAGACCTTTTGGAAAGGAAACTCCGCTTGTAAACGGGTTATACTCCAATTTATTATACTTAATCCAAGTTAGAAAGGCTTTTGATAGTTACAAGGAAAAGGCAATGAGAACTGGATTGATTCATGTTAAGGATGGGGAATCTATAACAGATTACATTGATCTGTTTACGGTGCATTTACCATATAGAAGAATGGGAGAAAAGGCACTCGCTTATTTGCTAAGACATGAATGGAGAACTCTTCCTAGATGGCAACACGTCATCAAAGAGATAGGCTTTGAAGAACCTGTGCCAAACGATAGCAGAGGTACAATAGAATCTATACTTGCTGACAAGGAATTCATGAAGGCAGATGAACAATTTAGAAAAGCATTCATGCAAACGTCATTCTACAACGAGGTATATGAGAAAAAGATGGCAAGCTCCCTTGAAGCCTCTAACATCATAGGAAACTTGTATACAGCATCAATGTATATGGGATTTAGAAGTTTACTCGAATATGAATATAAGAAGAATAACGATATTGAAGGTTGCAGGGTAGGTTTTGGATCCTATGGGAGTGGTAGCAGTGCAATGGTTTTCACTGGAGTAATCCAACCAGGTTACAAAGAGATAGTAAAGAGTATGAATCTTGAAGAGGAGATTGGATCACGCAAGAAATTGTCTATGGATGAATATCAAATACTACGTGAAAATCAACGAAATCTGAATGATTCTTACGCAAGAGCCAAAAATGAGTTTGTTTTGGTAAAAATTGGTGGTTCTACTGCGGACAAAGCTGGTTTTAGAGAATATTGCTACTGCACTTAAGGTACAACCTTAAACACCATTTTTTCCTTTTTTAGAAAATCTAAAAGTTTCGTTGAATGCTTTTCATCCTCAAGTTCTAGACTTAGATATACACCTGCTGATCCTGCTGCTACGTTTGAGCTCAGGCGATCATGTTCAACCTGAACTATATTGACACTCAACTCTGCTATTTTATCCACAATACCTTTTAATGCTCCGGGCTTGTCTGGCAATTGGATGAATATCTTGACTAATCTGCCCATTTGCATTAATCCTTTAGATACTATTTGGCCTAATAGATACATGTCGATATTACCACCGGAAAGTATTGAAATGATATTTTGATTATTTTTTACTTTACCACTAGAAAGAACATATGCCAGACTTGCAGCTCCTGCTGGTTCAACTACAACTTTCTCTCGCTCCATAAGAGTAAACATGGTCTCTACAATAGCAACATCATCTACAGTAACGACATCGTCCAGATATTTTGAGCATATTTCGAATGTCAATTCGCCTGGAGACTTTACTGAAATACCATCAGCAATTGTAAATCCGCCAGCGATATGACAAAGGCTACCATTGTCCAGGGATTTTCTCATAGCTGGGAATTGGTTAGATTCAACTCCTATTATTTTGACATTAGGTCTTTTTTCCTTAATGGCTATCGATACTCCGGATGCAAGTCCACCTCCACCAAGTGGTAAATAAATAGTATCAATATCTTTCAAATCTTCCATTAATTCCAGGCCAATAGTACCCTGACCTGCAATGACTACAGGATCATCAAATGCGTGTATTATAGAATATCCATTTTCCTTTGCCAACAAATCAGCCTTCTTCCAAGATTCATCGTAAGTGTCTCCAGAGAGAATGACATTTGCGCCATAAGAACGCGTAGCAGCCACCTTTGCAGGAGATGCATTTTTTGGCATAACAATATTGCATTTAATATTTCTCTTCAAGGCAGCATAGGCAACACCTTGTGCATGATTTCCGGCTGAAGCTGCGATTACTCCCGCTTTGCATTGCTCATCAGTAAGTGAGTTAATTTTTGAATAAGCTCCTCTTACTTTGAAAGATCCAGTTTTCTGAAATGATTCATATTTCAAGAAGATGTTGGTATGCGCGGATTTTGAAAATGTGTTTGACTTTAATAATGGAGTCCTTTTTACATGGGTCTTGTCCATTAGTTTCTGGGCCTTGACTATTTCGTCTACCGAAGGAATTTTACCCTTCAAATACATCTTGCTATGATTGTTCAATCAAATAAGCATTATTCAACCAACATTATGAATTTTGTTTTATTGCGATACAGTTGTGCCTATTATCTCTTATTGCGCAATGCCGAACTGATTTCTTTAAAAAGTTCACCAATTTTTTTCCTTGTGGGAGGTTTCATGCGAGAAAAATCTACAGTCTTACTAGAGCTTTTTTTTGCTTTTGCATCAACATTTGGTTCGATATCAAAATAGACTACTATACCTTCCTCACCCTGCATTAGTTTATTATAATCTATCAAAATTGGAGAGACCTGATAGACCTTTATTATCAAATTCTCGAGTTCATAAAACAAAGAGTTCCTCTTTTTTTCAGCTCCTTCCAACTCTGGATATGATTTCTCAATTTTTTTTATTTTGTGTTCTAACTTGCCGATTAAATCTTGATTATCAAGTAATTTTTCAAACAAGTCTTCAAACTCTAGATCATCTAAAGCCATATTCTTTAGCTCCTGTTTTATTGTATTGTTACCTAGATTTGCTACAGATTCTAATTGTGAAGAGCTATTGGTAGCGAGATCGATTAATTCCTTTTGTAATTGTATGACTTGTTTGTCTGGTTTATAGTATGGTAAAATATGATATTGTATTCCAAAATATCCTTTGATAACGTAGTCATCAAGATTAGCGGAAATTTGACAGTAGATTCTATTTAGCTCTCCTGTGGTCTCCTGGATCTCTCCAATATCCCATTTTTTCAGTTCTTTTAAAAAGGATCGATAAAATCTCATGACCGATTGGGGATCAAAGGTCACAGATTGCGTAACAGAGCCATCTTGAAGCATCACATTAACGTCCGTTGTAGTTAAAGATGGTTTCATACTTTGTAAGTAAAAGTCCTCAATTTCTACAAAGGATTCATTTAATTTCTTTGCGAAATCATCCTCAACTTTATTTGGAATTCTCATGAAAAATAGGTATCCTTTAATCAGGATATACTTTAGTCCTAATTAGTCTTTCTTAACAACACCCATACCATTTATTAACTCCAAGTTCTCAGATTTTTTGGCTATATAACGCAAAAGGATTCAATGTTTGATGAGATATGTTTTGCCAAGTATCATTACTTCAATATCTTATTATTAGTTGAGAACTATCAAGAATATCGGTTAGCCTTTGCAAATGACTAGGGATAATAAGGAAGTCGATGAAATTAAGACTCAAGATGTGATTAAGAGGTCACCTTTTATTTCTATGATAACGGACGAAAAGAAGGGTAAAGTGGGATCTGAAGTTATTTATGACACAGACGCCCAAATTAAGCAGACACAGAACAGACTATGGAAGGCGCTTAAAAGGAGATATCAGTACGACTCAAACATAGAACCCGGACAAAATTTCCTGAAAAATCATGTTAATTCCAAGATTCCACTTGTCATATTATACGTAGACTTGGTCGGATCTACGAATCTGTCAATGACAATTCCAGTAGATAAGTTGGTAACAATAATCCGTGCGTTTACATATGAAATGTCTTCCACGGTCTATAGATATGGGGGATTTGTACTCAAATACGTAGGAGATGCAGTTATTGCATTCTTTCCATCATTATCCAATAAATTTGTGGTATGTGATAGAGCCGTCAGGTGTGGAATTTCAATGCTTACAATCATTAAAAATGGATTAAATCCAATTCTAAATCAATATGATTATCCTGACTTAAGTGCCAAGATTGGAATTGATGAAGGAGAAAACATAATCGTACAGTACGGTCATGATCAAAATTCACCACTTGATATATTGAGTTATTGTATGAGTGTATCAGCAAAAATGACCTCTTTAACCAAGTCAAACAATATCACTATAGGAGATGATGTGTACGTGAGGTTGCATCCAGAGTTGCGCCAAAAATTTGTTAGAGTCAATTA
>DATFEX010000094.1:0-24211 GCA_035250685.1 Nitrososphaeraceae archaeon
TACTTCAGAAATCCCAGTATCTGAAAACATTACAGATGATTCTACTTCAGAAATCCCAGTATCTGAAAACATTACAGATGATTCTACTTCAGAAATCCCAGTATCTGAAAACATTACAGATGATGCTACATTACTTCTAGAAGATGTCATAGAAAATGACACTGACGATCTTCAAATTCAACAATTAGAAGATAATCTAGATGAAAATAATGGATTGATTAAAGTTACTATTGACTCATTACAAACTTATAGAGGGGAAGCAGGTTCGTTATTAACAATTAAGGGAGTATCAGTTCACGATTCTGGTAACGAAAGATTATCTTTTACATGGAAGCAAACAGGTGGTCAGCCTATAAATCCTGAAGATGTCCGAATAATTTCACAAACAGCAGCTTCAGAAATTGCGCCACAAATAGGCGGGAATACTACAAATTTGACATTTGAAGTTACAGTTCCCGAAGTAAACACAAATGATGATGACAAACTGACTTTTCAAATCATTGCACAGGATGATAATGGTAATTCTGCAAGCGACTCTTTTGACATTTTTGTAGACAAAAATACCGAATTTGTAGGCACGGGTAATTTCCAGAACAATCCAAATTTACTTCAAAATGTAATAAACGATGAAAAGACCAACAGTGACTTACCTTTATCTCTGCAACGAAGTATTGAAAAGTCCATAGGTGTCTCAACCTCATTAGATAAAGGTTTTACTTTTGTCAGTATGTGGGGTTCATTTGGTAAGGGAAATGGAAGGTTTGACGGACAGAATGATGTTGATCCATTCAAAGGTAGAGTATATGTTGCAGATTATGCAAATCATAGGATCCAAGTTTTTGATACCAAAGGTAACTACATAACAAAGTGGGGAACATATGGCGAGGAAAATGGTCAAATTCATAAAGCATCAGCTCTAACCGTTGTGCCTTCGGGGAATATTTATTTGAGTGACCAATTTAACTATCGCATTCAGGAATTTACTTCTAATGGGACATTTGTTACCACATGGGGTACTCAAGGAGAAGGAGATGGTCAGTTTCTTCATCCGCATGTCCCTGGAGTTGATTCTGAAGGCAATATCTACGTAAGCGATAGGGACTTGGCAAATGTTCAGAAATTTACCAAAGATGGAAAATTTATTATGAAATGGGCCGAAGAAGGTTCAGAGGATGGTCAACTATCAAAACCTGAAAGTGTTATTATCGATTCGCATGATAATATTTATGTTGCCGATTTTGGAAATCATAGGATTCAAAAATTCACCAAAGATGGAAATTTCATTCTAAAGTGGGGATCCAAGGGTGTTGGAGATGGCGAGTTCAATGGACCTGCAGGGATGTCGATTGATAAAAATGACAATATATACGTTACTGATAGAAATAACAATAGAATACAAGTGTTTACTACAAATGGAACATTCCTAACACAATTTGGTTTGGAGGGTAGCGGTCCAGGTCAATTTAACCGGCCAGAAGGAGTAGGAGTGGACAAAGATACGGGTCTAGTCTACGTAGCAGATACTGGCAACTTCCGTATACAGGTATTCAAACCCGTGGCATCATTCATTCCCGTAGCTTGAAAAATTATTTTCGTAACATTAAATTCTTTTTTCGTTTGCAAAAGGAGATTATTCTGATATTGGAACTATCCTGTAAATAGCTCCCTCATCAGTCCCTCTGGAAGCTGATACTACGTACAAATAACCATCAGGACCAACTTCATATCAGTGATAACTCCAAAATTTTCACCAAATACAATGCTACTGGAATCTTCCTTCTTGCTGTACAGTAAATCGGACAAGTCACCAGTTAGATCCAAAGATTCTCTATCAGAATTTAGATCAAAATGAAAAAGCGTTCCTTTTTTTGCAGAACTTACAAAAATGTCATTTGCATATTGTTCACCTAGTTTTTCAGAGTTCAAGAATACCAGGGCAGTTGGTGCGACAGGTTTGTCCCATACAAACTCTGGAGCACTATATTTTCCCTTACCGTCGAAGTTGACAAATTCTACTTCATTTTTGGAATCGTCGAAAATGCTCTCTTTCTCTCTTGTCTGATTCAACTTCCAAATGCCTTGTACTTTTTCCCATCCACTATTAAAACCTGGTTTTACAAGATTGATTTCATCTCCAAATTGGGGACCATTCTCTGTATCCCATAGATTATCTGTTAGTGGATCAATACCTATACCGAAGCTGTTTTTTATTCCATATGCATAATAAATACTAAGAGGACTTTCATCTCCCAGAATTCCAGATCCAACAGATTTACCATCCTGAGTAACTCGTAGTATTCCTGCACGACCATCGGGGGAAGTACCATTCAAAATATTCTGGGCTTTTGTATCATAACCTGTCTTGTTTTGATTAAACTTCGTCGTTTGTAAATCTCCCAGAGTAACTAAAAGATTTCCGTTCTTATCCAACAAAAGTTTACCTCCGTTATGACTTGGTCCCGGTAAACCTGGTAATGTGAGGATCAATTTGGGGTTTGTGAGAGTATTATTTTCTCTGTCTAATTCATACTTAGATACATGATTTTCGCAATTCTGTGTATCAGTAGCTTTATCTTTTAAGCATTGGGTATGGTAAAGATAAACTGATGAACCTTCTTGAGGACTGTTATTTGAATTTGCGGGTGCGGCAATTCCCAATAAACCGCGTTCATCTTTGACCCCTACATCTATACGCAATAATGGTCCAGTAATGTTACCATTAATTACTTCATATACATTCCCTGTATTTTTTTCGGATAATAGAAGATCGTTATCTCCCAAAAAATCAATAGCTGTGGGGAAATTAAAATGCTTGGCGACTAATTCCACCTTAAGGTCAGAGTCTCTTATTATGGGGAGAGGACTAATTACATTTTGGCCAAGTACATTTTGAGGGATTGAGTAGGTTGATAAATACAGACAACATATTAGGATAATTGAAAGTGCAATCGAGACCAAATACATGATTTGACACGATAGAGCTAGTATATCTAGTTTTTGGACCTCTGCTCTATCTCCTCATGATACAGTTAGAGATTAGTCCTTTTTACCTATACAATTGATAAGTTTGTTTCCAGTGTTTTCAGATGAAGTCTTGATTCGATACCTAATACGGGAGTACAGAATGCAGTCAACCATGGAACTTATTTTCAAGAGATAGCGCCCGACTATTAGTTTTCCTTCTCATTCAGTATTATAGTCTAAAAAAAAGTTCTAAGCATGAAGGATTTACTAGCGTTAGTCGTTTGACCTGTCAACAACATGCGCATGTCCAGATGATTCAAAATTACTTAATGTGGGAGTAAGAATTCTCCGATAGCTGAACCATGGTATCTCACTTGAATTTAGAAGAATGATTTATGACTTCATTTCCTCCATAGAAGGCATTCTCCTCTATTAAATTTCGTCTTGGTGAATCGAAAATCCTAGTAACGTGGATTAAATAAGCGTCGCCAAAGGATCTAATTACTCAAAATATCTGAAAAATCCGGAGTGGACGGATAGTTTTTCTTATATCGATCCAGTAAAGTTCAGATCATCCGAATTAACTACTCTCAGATGCTAAAGATATCTTTGACATTATCTTATTATAAAGTGCAAGCGATCTTTTATACAATTGAAGCTTTATACACACAACACTGAAATTCCCAAGTCACTTATGCCCTGGATTTCCGAGCTAGAATCACTCGGCATCAAGTCAGAAAAATTGAATGAATTGAATGATGTTTATGAAGTTAAAAATCTTGTAGAAAACATCAAGCAGACATTATTTCAAGATTTTAAATCTTGTTATCAAAAGGAAATGTAGTATACCATAGGACATTTTGGTGAACAAACGATACTTTGGTCAGTAAGGAATTTCTAGATTAATATCAGATCCATACAACAATCATAACCATCAGCATATACATTGAATCAATAAAGGAAACATTCGTAACCATGCATATCCAGATCCTTCTAATCTCAAATTGTCATGCAATTCCCTCCGAGCTATATCTATTCTCTATCGAGGGAAAAGTAAATAATCAAAGCGTATAGGGAAATTTCATATAGGAGAAACCATCAAAAGTAAAGGTGGAAGGAAACATTGGATCATTTTCGTTTGACGTGACACAGAGGATTCTTTACACATTGTATCACGATGGTTCATCAAAAAAGACTGCCTTGGCCACGAAAACAAGATTAAATTACAATGTATGTTTGAGATACATTAAGATGTTAAAAGTACTAGGATGGTTAGAAGTCGGTACAGATGTTTCTATAACTGAGACTGGACGAAATGTTTTGAAAAGGCTAATAAGCGAAACAGTTATGGACCTCAAGGGTGTCGAAAATCCACTTGCAGATTCATATTCCAGTGAAAATTTTTACAGAGGTATTTCCAATCAAGCGATAATAAAATCAAAAAAGAAGGTAAACAGAGATGAAGCCTCTAATTCTACCATCATGATCGTTGATGATGAGCCTGATGTACTACTTACTTATGAATCATTTTTGTCCTACACTGGATTTAAGGTGAGAACGTATACGGATTCTTACCAGGCATTGAAGGCCTTCGCATCCAGTCCCAATCTCTACGATCTCGTTATCTTAGATATAAGGATGGAAAATTTGAACGGACTTCAACTTTATCAAAGCCTGAAAGCAATGAATCCATTATCTAAAATAATATTTGTTTCTGCTCTCGATGCGGCCAATGAATTAACTAGTATCTTTTCTGATATCGGTCCGGAGGATGTCATAAAAAAACCAGTAGAGAAGGAAACTTTTATCAAGGTGGTACGAATGTCACTTGAGAATTGAAATTTGCATAAATTATGCTTTGATCAGTATTCGAAAAGTAAGCATTGCTTAAAAGTAATTGCTAGCTAACTTAATGAGTGAACTATCACTTTGAGAAAAGTGCGGTCAGGGAATTTACAAGTTACAACAAGACTCTAATTAATGTCTCAGATTATGATCCAATGAATCCCTCCACTAGTAGACTTAATTCTGATTCAGAAACATTACACCTTCCGATACCTGAGCAAAATAATAATGAGATTCCAATTGATAACAATTCAGAAAATTTTTGCGTAAGCTTGATAGACATTGTTGGTTCCACCAGAATAGTATCGACTATAGATTCTTCTAGAAATATTAGACATTTTTACGGAACTTTCCTCAACAGTGTCGCAAACATTCTAAAGAAGTATAATGCTAAAATCATTAAGACCGTTGGTGATGGAGTAATTTCATATTTTCCAGAAACAATAGACACAACCAACATAAGTGCATTCGAAAATGTTCTGAAATGCAGTTTTGCCCAGATTGAGGAGCGATCAAATATCAATACTATACTTTTGGAACACAATTTACCGAAAATAAGCTACCGGGTAAGTATTGACTATGGAAAAGTAGAAAGAACTCAAATCAAGGGATTTGATAAGGAAGATCTTTTTGGATCCACAGTTAATTTCTGTTCCAAGATAAATCTGTTTGCTCCACCAAATAGTATCATAGTGGGAAATGATCTTTACCGAATAATGAAATCACTGAAAGTAAGTAGTAGTAAATACAGGCTTGAAGAAATGAAAAGTTACTATTGTGGAGCAGGAAAATTCTCTTATCCATTATATTTACTCTCAAGAGTAAACCAGACCAATATAGAACACGTCAATCCCCTAAATAGATCTCTGGATGATATAAAAAAATATGTGTCTAATGGCATAAAATCTTCTCGAATACCCAAGATATTACTTGTAGACGATGAAAAAGATGATTTGATTGTTTTAGAGAAATTCTTAAAACTCGGAGGATTTGAAGTAAATTCATTTTCGAATCCACGACAGGCCCTGCAACATTATGTTAACACAGACCCCTATTCTTATGATCTAATCATAAGTGATATTAGAATGCCAGAGATAAACGGCTTCCAACTTTACTATAGACTTAAGTCGATAAAACACGACGTTAAAATATTATTTGCAACCTGTCTCAATATTGCCGAAGAACTCTTAACATTACTTCCTGAGGTTGGTCCACAGCAAGTTATTCAAAAGCCAATAGAGAAAGAGAAGTTTATTGAAATAGTCAAAAAACAAATTCTATGATCAAATTTCTCAAGTAGTATCTGGTATTTCAGCTGAGATTTCCATCATGTAGATCAATCTACTTGAATGTATTTTATTATTTTAAATACTTGGGATCCATTTGTCTCGACTTGGTTGTAGTTTTGGAGCTATATTGACAGGAGTAAAGGAAATTAGTAACATAATATATTATATTTAGGATAGTAACCACATGCTCCTGAAATTACCTAAAATTTACAAGATTGGGATTCTATCTGTGATATCAATAGTTATATTCTCATTTACTGTGTTTTATTCTATCCAAATTGTGACAGAAGAGAACGTAAAGAGTAATCTTATATCAGAGCAAATTGATAGACAGCAAATTGCATCAAAGAGTCTTTCGCAACATATAGGTTCAGATCTTACGCTAGTCACTACGGTACTTGACGGTTTGGCCAATTCTGTATATTTGCAGGAAGAAGATACGGATCTAAAAAAAATCACTAGCATAATCAATGAAAAATACAACTCAATTGATGATATCATAGACAGAATATTCGTGCTAGACATCAATGACATCGTAACTACCGATTTATCGCGTCAAGGAACGAACCTATACTTAGGTTCCGATTTTTCTCAGAGGGAGTGGGTAAAAGAAACTAGGAATGAACTAAAACCTGTATTTTCCAAAGGCCTTGAAGGCCAAGACATTTATTCAATCTTTATTGCAGTTCCCCTGATAAATAAAGAGGATAATCAATACCTGGGTCTAATCGGAGCATCGATACCTACTGAAAAATTCTTTTCCCGATATGGAAATGTACATGATATTAATTCTCAATTTCTAGTTGCTTACGATAAGAATGCAACGATACTAGCTGTAGGTGCTGATACGAACCTTGTAGGAAAGAATTTCTTCGGAAAAATAGTCCAAAGTTTTATTACTCAGAATGAAATCTTAAACAATCTTACAACTACTCTTCTGACTGGAAAACCAAATTACGGTGTATATGAATACGGAAAAACTGAAAGAATCAATACAGGACAACCAGTATTAATACAAGATACACCTACTTATTTCATCCAAGTGGTAACGCCGACAAAGGAGATTTTTGCAAAGACGGCGGATACTCTCTTCACAGAAAGGCTCAAAAGTTATTCATTGTTAACAGCAGTATTTGCCTCTGTTGCACTCCTGACAATATTTTTACTTAAGTGGAGTAACACTATGGAAAAAGAGGTCATTAAACGAACTCAGGAACTTAATAAATCAAATATTAAGCTAGGAATTATGTCGCAGGAACTTAAGAATTCCAATCTTTCATTACAGAAAGTTAATGATCAATTAAGACAAAATGATAAATTACAAAAGGAGTTCATAAATATGGCTGCTCATGAATTACGAACACCAATTCAACCCATCCTTGGACTAACCGATGTTTTACTTGATCAGTCGTCAGATTCGCATCAATCTCACCTATTAGAAGTTGTAATGAGGAATGCCAGAAGACTTCAAAGACTCTCTTCCGATATTTTAGACGTTTCGAAAATTGAAAGCAGTTCACTGAAGCTTTCCAAAACTCCAATGGAACTCAATGAGGTAATACAAACTGTAATAAATGACTTTGAAAACGGAAATAAATCAGAAACAAATAAGAGTGTTAAGATCTTTTTTCAACCTAAAAAATCAATAATTGTGTATGTTGATAGAGACAGAATTTCTCAAGTATTATCCAATTTGCTAAATAACGCGTTAAAGTTTACTAAACATGGTTCAGTAAGGATAAGGATCAAACCTGACGACAATGAAAATAACAAAGTAGTGTATGTTACTATACAAGATACTGGCACTGGAATCACTTCAGAATTAATACCAAATTTATTCTCAAAGTTTGTTACTTCATCTTACAATGGTACCGGTTTGGGATTATTTATTTCAAAAGGAATTATAGAAGCACATGGGGGAAGGATTTGGGCCGAAAACAACTCAAATGGTATTGGTGCAAGCTTTACATTTAGTTTGCCGATTACTTCATTGGATTAAATAGTAGAGCACAATAGTTGCGGTAGAATATGTAATCATGTAAAATGGTAAATATCTATTGCATGAAAACTTAGATGTGAAAAGTAATTACTGAAAACGTAAAGTTATTAACCTAAATTACTACTTGCCATAGAATGTTGGATCATTGTTATTTATCAGTCAGGACATAATGCCGAGCCTAAACATTTACCGGGTAAACTGGCAATACCTCCTGATTCATCATCTTCTGGCATAGAATCAAGTATATTTGGTGTGGTAAAATTCCCCCCAGTATTATTTTGAACTGAGCTATCATAATTCATCGTCGAATTAGTATTATTAGTATTTAGTAAAGTTACTGCTTGAGCAATTTCAGTGGGATTAATGATAGATAACATGAATATTAGACCAAAAATTAGTAGAATACCCTTAATCATTTCTTTCATCTCTTATTTTCGATTAATGTGGAAGAATAGATGAATACAACATTTTCAGTAATTATACAATCAATACTTCTATTGTTCTCGTTAAAACTGAACACCAATGTTATCTTGTACAAAGTAGTATTTAAGTAGATTTATATTTCATTTTTTTTGGTCAGTGATTTCTTATATAAGAATAGCTATAGAATTTTGGTTTATCATAAGATAGATCAATTGAATGATATGAATTACAATGTTTTCATCTTTATTATGCTTAAGAACTTTCTCTTTAAGAGAATTACGAAAGCTTGAAGTGTTCAAAATTCTACAACTTAATGTCTATCCTTTTATATGAAAATGATTATTGAATACTGTGCATCAATACTCAAATTTATCTTGCATGAATTTTGATACTACAAGAGAACAGGAGGATTTTATTTCAAAGGTAAATAGGGTATGTGAATCCCTTAGAAGTATTGAAGAAGAATGTTATATTGAAGATAGACTTAACGAATCAATAATTCCTGAATTTAGTAAAATTGGAATGCTTGGTTGTCCTATATCAAAAGAGTATGGGGGTCTGGGATTTGATATTTTAACATATTGCAAGAGTTTGGAAAGAATTGGAGAGGAGGGTAATTCTATGAGAACATTTTTTTCTGTCCATACTTCCATTGGACAAATGGTATTGCAGGGATGGGCAAATGAAGATCAGAAAAGAAGATACCTACCTAATACTACAAATGGTAAAAGTATTATGGCTTTTGCACTGACGGAGCCAGAAGCTGGAAGTGATCCTGCATCAATGAACAGTCGGTATGAAGATAAAGGAGAGTATTATTTACTAAACGGAAGCAAACACTGGATCGGAAATGGGACCATAGCAGATATTGTTACAACGTATGCTAAGGATTTGACAACAGGTAAGATATCAGCATTTATTGTGGATATGAATTCAGCCGGAATTCGAAAAAAGGAAATGAAAAACAAAATGGGCCTTCTCACGATCAAGAACGCCGAGATTTATTTTGAAGGCTGTCATATACCAAAGGAAAATTTGCTTGGTGAATTGGGGCAGGGACTCAACATTGCTTATAGCGGCTTGATAGATGGAAGGCTAAGTGTTGCAGCAGGTAGCATTGGTGTAATGAACGATTGCCTCAATGAAACATTGACTCACTCCAAATTAAGAAGACAGCATGGGTCTGTGCTGGCAAAAAAACAGTTGATCCAGCAACATATTTCAAGAATTATAGTAGGTAAGGAAAGTACTAAGTGGCTTACATATAAGGCAGCGTGTGCCAGGCAGAAATTACATGACTACGTAGAGCAATTCAAAACAGAAGAAGAACAATGGCACACGAAACTTAATCGTAGTAACACAGTTTACTCAATGTTGAGAAAAGAAGCCGACAAGTTAACTGCTATTGCAAAATTCCATGCCACAAATACTGCGTTTGATTGCGCAAACAGGTCGGTACAAGTATTTGGATCTTTTGGTTACCAGAAAACAGCACGTGTAGCAAAGCATTTTCTAGATTCTCGAGCAACCATGATTTATGAAGGGGCAAATGAGGTTTTAGAACTCAAAATCGCCTCCGAAGTACTGGGCAATGCTTACAAAGCATATTAATACTTTCTAAGTGAATGAACTTTTGGTAACAAACAAGTAGGATTGGTAATTGAATAATCATTGGTTCTCTACCAACCAAGTCAATTTATTTATTATACTGAACTAGTGCTTCATTTATCAAAGATATTCCCTTAGTAGCTTCATCCTCATTAATAATTAGTGGGGGCATTACCCTGACTGATTTTATCCCTGCTGGAAGAACGAGAAGGCGTTTCTTGAACAATCTTTTAACTATGTTATCTCTCGTAATTTTCGTATCAAATTCAAGACCTATCATTAAACCAATACCTCTTACATCAATGAGACCATGGAAACCAATAAGATCAGTGAAATTTTTAATTAGCAATTCACCAATTTTTTGAGAATTGAGTAAGAGTCTGTTCTTCATTATGATTTCAATTATCTTTGAACCAATTGCCATATCAATTCTACTTCCTCCTCCCCATGTACTCGAAAGAACTCCTGCTTCATTAGGATCATATTTCTTATCGTAGACTGTAGCACCGACCTGCAATGCTTTTGCGACAGTCATTATGTCCGGCTCCACTCCATAATGTTGATAGGCCCACCATTTTCCAGTTCTTCCCATTCCGCTCTGGACTTCATCAAAAATCAAAGGGACATGATATTCATTTGCTAGCTTTCGCATGTTTTGAATAAATAATTTACTTGCAACATTTAAACCGCCCTCTCCTTGTATGGGTTCAGTTATGATAAACGCTACTCTATTTTGTTTCAATATTTTTTCCAATTGGTAAATTTGGGGATCAGAATCCACCGTGCAGAATTTAATTCTTTCAACTGGTAACTCTGGAAAATTAGTTTTATGAACCTCCTTACTCATAGTAAAGCTTAGCGCTCCAAGGGTTCTCCCATGAAAATCATTATAACAAGATACTCCTAGAAGAGGACCCATTTTCCTATAGGCAATTTTTATGGAATTCTCCACTGCCTCAGCACCACTATTAATGAAAAACACCTTGGAATTCCTCTTACTTATCGAAAGAAGTTTACTTGCAATATCAAAATGCTCCTCACAATAAAAGTCTTGACCGGCAATTTTGTGAATGCCATTTCTGGTACTGGAGTATTTTTTGATAACATCTAAAATTTTGGGATGAGAATATCCTAATGGACAGGATCCAATATTGGCGGTGAAATCCAAGAATTTATTGCCGTCAACATCTTCTATTTCACACCCTTTTCCAGATTTTATGACAAGGGGATAACTGAAGGTAGAATCATAGGCTATTTTTTTGAATGCATTTACAACGCGTGTTGCTTTTGGTCCTGGGATTTTTATCATAGCAATGAATTCTATTTCAAATAGATAAGATTTACACAAACATCCCAAGAAAAGGGAAGAGAGTTATCGAAATTCAAATCATAATCCATTTGTAACTTTTACTTGTTCAATGTTTGTCATTCTAAATTATTCAAGAAATTAACGAAAGCAAGATGGGAAATAGAATTTCAAATATTGGTAATCAAATCTGATGAAACCCTTTCTACCCGTCTAATTAGCATTTTATATGAATCTAGGATGTCTAATTCAATAATTCCTGGTAAATGCTCCATATTAGCTACATAGTTATTTAAAGTGAATAATTCCTGGATCCGAACTTCAATCCTGATATCATTGCTCTCGAGATCTTCAGAATCGGATCTGTTTACTATTTTTACAAACTTGGCATACTTTTTTTGATTTTCGTTTTCAAAGGGATATCTTCCAGCCTGGATAGATTCTTGTATCATATTACATAATTCAGATATCTTCATATCTTTATTACTAATAGTCTCATACTTAACCTATGACAATAAATTTAATTATTGTGAAGGCGAGGCCGCATTTAGACTTTGATCACTACTCGAGTGCGATGAATTCGACTAATGTACCAAAATATTATTATTATCAAAGGCAATCATAGAAATACTGAAGGATGAAATTAACCTGGAGCTTTAGTTCAATTATTCTTTCGTCCATCATTATCTTACTATCAGAAAACGAGGAAGCAGTTGTCTATGGTGTCATTGTTGAAAACAATCCTTTTTATGGATTAAGCAATGAAAAAATAAATATCGTTGAGTCAATTACTGAGGATAAATTGATGAAAATTAAACTAGAATACGCACCTAAAGTGATTGAGGTCGGATCCCCAGAATTTTTTAAAGTTACTTTGTATCATGTGGACAAGGATGAAATAGCATTACATGCTGATACTGATATTGTAGTTTCTAAAAATGGTAAGGAGCTTTACAAAGCATCAGATGAATTCTCACAACCTTTTGTTCATACACCAAATGGAATAGTTCTGTCTTCATACAAATTCCCAGATTCTGGACAATATATGATAACAGTAAAAGTCCTTGGAATTAATTTTATCCCTGTTAGCACTATGCAAGCGAGTTTTACAACCAATGTTACCGACTCAAATAATAAATATCTTGTAGAGATAGTGAAATGAATTCTATACAATTAGATTACCACAAGATTTTATGGAGGATAAAAATTTGAGAGCGTTACTTTACGAATCACGACGACATCTCTTATTTGCTCTTTTTTATCTTATTTTAAGTATATTATTTTTTAGTAACAATGATAATTTTAATATTGAAAAAACATATGCACACCTCTTTACTCCAAATGAAACGGCCACCTTTGTATCAATAGTATACCAATTACAAGCAGAATTGGAGCTCGTATCAACAAACTTGGCAAACAATAACTTGTCTCTGGCTCAAAACCATGCAATCAAAGCTTCTTTACTCCTGAATCAAAGGATGTTGGCAGAAATAGCGGAAGATAATCCAAAACTAGCTGCAGATCTGCATAATAAGTTGATTCAAATGCAGACAATATCATCAACTTCGCCAAACCATGTACAAAGCACAAATCAAGCAGTAAGTGATCTTAATTATAGGTTGAATGAAGATGCACTTGTTAGAATGGCGCAATTACAACCAGATTCTTCAAATTTATTGGAAGGCTTTACAAAGTCACTGGGAAACATGTTTGGTGGTGACGATAAGGAAGTAAACGTAAAGAATGCAAAGATTGAAGCACTAGCATTAGCAAATGTCGTAGATAGCATTCTAATTAGTTATGGCAATGCATATCAGGTTGGATTTGATATGACCAATATGTCAAATATGGTCATGCCTAACATGAATGGCAATGTAGTTCCTATGGCAAGGAATCAACCTGGTGATGTAAACATATCAGATACTGGCAACATGAATATAACCATGAACAAACACTCACCGAATACTTCATCCAGTGCAATGAAACATGGGAATGAAATGAATAATAGATACTCCCTGGTTAATGTATCAGACTATCAAAGTGCTCAGGCATTGAGTGTAAAAGCATCCAAAGTCTTTAACGATAGACTCAAGGTCACTGAAATAAGCAATAAAAATACAACTGGATATATTACCAATCTGGAAAACGGTTTGACTCAACTCAATAATTTGGTTGCAAAAAAGGATTCGCCTCTGAATGTAATGATGATAGTTCATACGCAGATTCATCCAAATTTACTGGAGGCTTTTAGCTTACAGTTGCGTAATTAGAGGGACATTCAAAACTTTTTCTAACTATCTTTGGCTTTATCCGCGCACTGAAAAAGCGTATATGTTCACACTCATTTAAATACAAAATATGTATATTGGTAAAAAAGCTCACTGGGGATAAGTTATGGAAAAGAAAATATCTCATTCTGATGATTACGATCCCGCTCTTTTAGAAAAAATGTTATTCAAGGTTTCAAAAAGATGGATAGCAGGACATTCATATTTTGATGCCATTAGTGAGGCAAGAAAATCGAATAAACATGGAATGTCAGCCATACTTAACTATCTTGGAGAAGGCCACACTGAAAAATCTCAAGTTGACAGATCTGTCTTAGAGTACTTTACATTGCTTGATCTACTAAAGACGAATGATATTAAGGGAAGTATTTCGGTTAAACCAACTCAAATTGGTCTTTGTATTAGGTACGATCTTTGTTTTGAGAATTTTAGAAAGATTTCACAAAAAGCAAAGGAGACTGGACATTTCATGTGGATTGATATTGAAAATTCTGACTTTGTTGAAGATACACTATCAATTTATCTTAAAACCCTAACAAATAATAGAAATACCGGTGTTGCAATTCAATCCAATCTGAAAAGGAGTCACAGTGATTTACTACATCTTATGGAAAATTCTGCTAACTTGAGAATAGTAAAGGGGGCATATAGCGGAGAAAAAAATGAGGCATTTCAATCAAATAATGAAATAAGTCAAAATTTTTCAAGACTAATGAATGTAATGTTCAAAGAGCCTTCTTACAACGGGATTATGGCTATTGCCACTCATGATTCTAAGATTATTGACGAAGCTCTAGCATTATCTACTCAGGGATTGATAAAAATGAAAAATCTACAGTTTCAATTATTAAAAGGAGTACGCGATGAGTTAAAGCAACAATTAGTTAGTGAAGGATATATGGTATCAGAATACATTCCATATGGTGAAAAATGGTTGCAGTATTCCTTAAGGAGACTTAGGGAGAGAAAAAGAAATATATTTTTACTTGCCAGATCCCTTATAGAATCTTGACCCCCTTAAGTTACTCTATTCATTTAATTTACTTCATTCCAAATTACCTGGACAAATGTACTATTATGAGCTTATTGAATAATGAGAGTGCGGGATAAAGAATGATATTCAAAAACGAAGATACACTTCAGACCTTTCTTGATGCTAATCAGGAGAATCGATTTCATAAATTATATGATAGTGCAATTGATCTGGTTTCTTCCGAATTTGGAAAAACTTATCCTATCATTATTGACGGTAAAAGAATACATACTTCACAAACTATGATTCGGACTTCTCCAACTGACAGGAGACTGACTTTGGGATACGTTATGAAAGGTAACTCAACTCATGCGAAAAAAGCGATTCAAGCGGCAACCCGTGCATTTGAAAGGTGGAGTACGATGGATTATAAGATAAGAGTAAAGTTGTTTAGAAAGATAGGTGCCATTATGAAGAGACGTAAGTTTGAGTTAGCGGCGTGGCTTACGTTTGAAAACGGGAAGAATAGGTATGAAGCAATAGCAGATATTGATGAAGCAATTGATTTTATAATGTTCTATTCTGATGAGGTGCAGAAAAACAATGGCTTCGTTACTAGAAAAGGGAATCGAAGGAATGAGCAGAATACAAGCATAATGAAGCCATATGGCGTATGGGCTGTTATTGCTCCGTTTAATTTTCCTGCAGCAATATTATTAGGCATGAGTGTTGGTGCACTTATCACTGGTAACACGGTTGTTATTAAACCAGCAAGCGATACTCCAATTATAGGATATAAGATAGTTCAAATTATGCATGAAGCTGGGATTCCTGATGGAGTAATAAATTTTGTTCCAGGATCAGGAGCTGAAATAGGTAAAACAATTATTGAAAGCAAGGATGTGTCCGGTATTGTCTTTACCGGATCACGAGAGGTTGGTTATAGGTTAATGACTGAATCAAGCAAAACAAGACCTCGTCCATTAATTGCGGAATTGGGAGGAAAAAATGCAACTATTGTGACTAATACGGCAAATCTGGATATGGCAGCCGAGGGTGTCGCTAGAGCCGCATTTTCATTTTCAGGCCAAAAATGCAGTGCGTGTTCGCGTGTGTATGTTCAGAAGAGTGTTAAATCTCAATTTTTATCAAAGCTAGTCGAAAAAACAAAAAAGCTAATAGTGGATAACCCCATAGAGCGAGATAGTTTCACAGGACCAGTAATAAACTTGAATGCATACAATAATTTCAAAAAGTTTTCTAAACTTGCATCAAAGTATGGTAAAATTATAACAGGAGGATCGGTCATAAAAAATAAAGACTTTAAATATGGATTTTATGTTCAACCTACAATAGTAGAGGGATTGCCAACAGACAACTCTTTACTCAAAAAGGAACTATTTGTTCCTATTTTGTGTATTACGGAATATGACAAGTTTGAAAAAGCAATCAAAATGACAAATCAATCAGAGTATGGGCTTACATCAGGAATTTATAGTAAGAAGAAGAATGAAATTTTGAAATTTCTTCAGGATATCGAAGCGGGAGTTGTTTATGTAAACAGAAAAAAAAGTTCTACTACAGGCGCAATGGTGGGACGTCAATCCTTCGGGGGCTGGAAAGATTCTGGAACTACAGGAAAAGGTACTGGTGGAAGATATTACCTTACACAGTTTATGCGAGAACAAAGTCAAACTATTGTCAAATAGATTCTATTTCTAAGGAAAACTGGACATAAATTATAGCATCTCAGAGTGAGTTGAGTATATTACTGGTGGGAAGTTTTGGTTAATGAACGAGTACAACAACCAATAGTAGCCCACCAGTTGGTGTTTAGGAGTTAACAGATTTTGAACAACAAATTATATAAGGATCGGACTAATCATCAAAAAATTTACATTATGCACACTTCAGATGGTAACCAAGTTTTCCTGTCAACATCCAATATGTTTAGAATTTGTTCCTGCAATTCTTCCATATTCACATAATTTCATTTTAGATGGTAACAACTACCTCCGCCTATCTTTTGATAGTACTTTTGATGGTATTCTTCGGCCGAAAAAAATTCAGAAGCTGGGACAATTTCGGTAACTATGTTATTTTGATACTTCGAATTGTCCAGTTCTTTTTTTAATTCTTTTGCGATTTTCTCCTGTTCTAAAGTATGATAAAATATTGCGGAACGATACTGCGTTCCTATGTCAGGACCTTGTCTATTTTTAGTGGTAGGGTTATGCATTGACCAAAATAATTCCAATAGCTCTTTGTAAGAAATTTCTTTAGGATCGTACTTGAGCTGTATTGCTTCAGCATGTCCTGTTCTGTCGGTACAAACATCCTCGTATGTTGGATTAATAAGATTACCTCCGGTGTATCCAACTCTTGTTGATTTTACACCTTTTGCTTTCATGAACGCTTCCTCGACGCCCCAGAAACATCCAGCAGCAAATGTAGCAGTTTCAAGACTATTCTCATTCATACTATATCCTTGCCCATATTGGACCTAAAACCTTTTTCCGAATTTGAAGATTTGCATATTCTTCCAATATTTCATAATCAGGATTATCGGATTAGACCTTACTTTCGTGATCTGATTGGTTTGGATCTAAGATGAAGATGACAACAGGGGCAAAAAGAGCCATCATGAAAAAAATACACCGAACATCTTCTACAATATTTTACTCCATCACTGTATCTTGCACCCAATATGCCTATTTCCTCACAAATATGTCTGCAGCCCATCGTATAGCTTACGAGTTTGATATTATAATGATGAATATACCTAATAGGGGGTGGGTGTTATGAAGAGGAAACATCCAAAGTGCCTTGGATTTCTAAAAGGCGATCACAAGAGTAGAGTTCCAATTCAAATAACGTTACTTCATTTCTTTTTCAGATATGTGTTTATCATTCCAATGGGCCAGAAACTCTTCGATGTTGTCGTCGAAACTTTTCGTAGATCTCATCAAAAAGGAGTGTCCAAATTCCCAACCCAATCTATCACATTCTGCACATTCTTTTTCATAATGAGAAGTAAAACCATGAGCTTCTCCCAGTATACATTTTGAAGGACTATCTAAAGCAAAGTAAAGCTTCCACCAAGACAATGATAAGGGAATCGGAAACCCTTCTTGTCTCAAAATCATAATCTTACTTGCCCAATTAGGAGCAATTTCATAGAATCTTTCTGTTGATGCATATATTCTCTGGAACACGTCATAATATTCTACATATTGGGTATTATTAAGGATTAAACTATCCGTAAAACTGGTTTAATAAAGAATGTTAGTTCTCAAAGCATAGCTCCAGGTATAAAAGATATGCAAGTATTGGACGACCAAAGCAAGATATATTTCAATTTCATAAACTCGTTAAAGTCAGAGTTCTACGAAAGAGTCGTACACATCCTGTATGGAAAAGTATTTTGACCACTATCATAAGATTTGGACCAATTTCTAAGACTATCGCAGGATGAAATGACCAACCTACTCATCAAATAATTTGTGATGCCGAACTTACAGAATTTTATTGTGATAAGTGTTATAACTATATGAAGGAAGGCAGGAGTAAGAAAGCCTTGGATAAATTAGGTTAAAAGTTCAAACTAACAAAGTAACAATTTACTTGAATTTTCTATAGTTCATTGCTATCTTCAATAGTGCGGACAGGTAGGTCTATGCCTTATGGTTTCAGGGCTTTCACCGCTATCTCCACATTGAGAACACGTATAGAATCTATCGTCCATTTTCTGAATATCTTTAAGTCTTTTGATCAAACTTACCAGGGCTTCTAGACCAATGGGTTTTTTCAGAGGCTCCACATCGCTCAACTCTCTAAGCTCGGCTATTTCGGTCTCAAAGGCTGTCATAAATATAATCTTGATGTTATTATCCATATTTTTCACTTTTTTTACAAATTCTATACCTGACATTTCTGGCATTCGTATATCCGTTAGTATTAGCGAGTACAGCTTTGGGTTCATCATTATACTCGAAAGTGCGATACCGGGACCAATGAATGCCTTTATCTTCCAGCCTTTCGATTCCAAGTAACCTTGAAGCAAATCGAGAATGTCTGGTTCGTCATCAACAATCATGATATATTTTAAGGTTTTCTCGAGACTATTTGGACGCGCAGTGACTTCCTTGGTTTGGTCCAGACTCAACGACATATGGAACGTCCTCTGATTTAAATTGGTTTATAAATTTTTTGCAACGGTTTCATACACCCCAACTTGCCTTAGTTTTGGGAATCACTTCTATGATTAGTCATTTCCTTTGTTTCCACCAGGGATCAATCCTAGCCCAATCAAATTTATCATAAAATAATTTATACAATTCTTGGAATTTTTTGCCATCGTGAATAATTGTTGTTGTTCCTAGTATTACTACTGCCCTTTCCTTATTGTTCTCTGCAGTGTCTACCACTAGAGAAATTTTATTATTTTTTTTCAGATTGGCATATTTGCGGGTTTTGTAGTTTGTCGGAAAATAGAATTTTCCGCTTTCAAAAATATATGAAACGGGAGTTACATGTGGTACATTGTTATCGCATGTTGCAATTCTACAAATTTCGTTTGATTGTAGAAATTTAACTTCACATTTCCTAAATGACAATCCTCTCATAGTTAATTGTCGTAATAATACAATTATAATTTCTTGGAATTAGATATACTAATTGATTGTGATGTTTAAAACTATGGACATAAGAATTGGATAAATAAAATTATTCTTAAAATCAAAAATCTTTAAAGGGTAGAATAACTTGATTCTGCTAATGGATACAAAATCTGCAATTTTTATCACTTTAGGCTACTTACTTGTTATGGCAATCTATAATTCATCTTCAAATTCTGATGTTGGCGGAATGAAGAGTGATAATGATATTACAAAAGGCCCAATAGAATAGTAGAAAATTCACTATGTTAAATGACCTATCTAAATGGACAATAGTGTCCTTAATACTTGTTACCGCAACTTTAATAGTTGGACTTGTCATTTTTTATACAAAATGATTCTTTCATCTTGAGTCAACTATCGTTAACACGACCAATAATCATCCTAATGTTCTGTTTTAACATACAATTTCCGCTAGTATTGTGTTATCGCTAGGCAAACTTTTAAGAAAATCATCTACTGTGCCGTTTGTATTTATGACTTGCTTGGTTGTCTCCTTCACTTTTTCATCGGTACAAGTTCCATTCTCATACAGAAAAGCATTTACAAATGAAATAGTAAAAGTAAAGATGGGAACACAAATTACGACCAAAACCAAGAAAAACATCTTATGAGAGTACATGTTTCCTCGTTTATTTTAAATTAACCGCCAATTGATACACCAAGAACTCGTCCCTCACTTTTTGACATAATTGGTTACTAGTAACAGAGTTCGCAATATAGGAATCAATAATTCCTAGTTGCAGGTAATGCTGAAAAACTACATCATTTTCAATTTCATTCGCGTTCATCAAAATCGTTCTAACCTTTTCGCTTATTTTTTTTATTTTTTTTAAAAGCTCTAATCCATTAAGATTAGGCATTCTTAGATCAGAAATAATCAGCGCGTAATTTTCCTTATTATCGGTAAAGTGTTGTAATGCAATTACGGGGTCATTGAAAGTAACAACTGTTATACCATCAATACTACCGCATAGTGCATCATTGATTAATTTGGTAGTCTCTATTTCGTCATCTACAATGCTAACTATTCTTTCATCAGACAAAAATAACTATCACACTTCTTTCACTCCTGTGATTTTAGCGTTCAAGATTCTCAAATGCGTCGATCGAAATAAGGCAACATAATATAAATAGAACTAAGGCATATTCAAATTTCAGTTTTTCGATTTTTTATGGGATTTGAAGTAGTGGTAGGTAAGTCTATTATTTTTCGATTCAAAATAGAGCAGCATTAAGAATATTAAATTTATAGAAATATAAAAACAGAAATTGTAATTTCTAGTCACCTGAATACTGAAGTGGCCATTTTGATTCAGAAGAATCTATTATTAGTACTGATTTTCCCAAATTTGCTGGAAGATCAGGGGACGATGTAACATTCCCTAAAACCCTAAAATCATACCTTATCGCCTTTTCATCCTCGTCATATATCGGATTAAATAGTTCAATCTCGAAAACATCATCTGCTTGGTTCTCTGTCAATACTACTAAGGCTGCGTTAGGCGGGTCTACCTGAAAACTATCTTCACCGTTTGTCCAGTTACCGACAAAATCCTGAGTAGTTTGAGTGACAACTATTCTATTTGGTCTATCAGAAAACAAAATTGTCTTATTGGCCAAATCATTTAACTGTAGTACGTACGAAGTTGAATTAATTTGTGATGTGGTGCCAGATTGCGCATGTTGAATTGCTAGAAACTGAGGAGATTCAACATTAGTGCTCGTTTGTACTTGTGCAAATACCTCTGACATGAATATTGACATGAATGAAACAACAGAAATTATTGATAGAATTAAAAATATGGTTATCGTATGAAGGATTTTCATCAATTCAAATTATGATCCCATACTTATATTTCTTAGTATCTTCAAATTATTATTTGAGAATTATTTCATTTTTTTTTTCATAAGTATACATTAAATGAATCCCAAATATCATAACAGATATTGCAATAATCTGATTAACATTTATTGACTCGCGTAAAAATATGATGGCAAAAATTATTCCAAATACTGCAGATAGAGAAAGCAATGATGATGCCTTGATCACTCCAATCCTCTTTATGCTATGGAGGTAAAGGTATAATGATATGGCAAATCCAAAGACGCTAAGAAGAATTATCGATATTAACTGTTCACTCTGAATATTAAATGGAATTCCTAATATGATTACCGTTCCTAATAATAAAATACCTCCAATCAAGGCCTTCAACTGAATCAACTTCGATATGTGTATTTGTCTCGCAATTATCTTGCAAATATTGTTATCGAAACCCCAAATACAGGTTGCCAAAATAACTAAAACATTACCTATGTTAAGACTAAATATCGAACTATCAAAGTCAAGATTTGTTGTTACCAAAAATACTCCACTTAGAATTAACGTTACTGCAATATATCCTACGGGCTTCAATCTTTCTCTAAAAATAAGCAAGGCAAACAAAATTGAAAAAACAGTTTCTCCGTTGGCTAGTAATGCAGTATCTGCAGCTGTGCTCATCTTTAATCCTTGAAAAAAGATAATAGGTGCTAATGCAGCGCCGGTAACTGCACTTACAATGATAAGAAGAAAAGTTTTTCTAGTAATCTTTGAAGATGTCCTTGCAGCTGAAGGCGTAAAAAATAATCCTGCTATTAAGTAAACAATCGCTGAAAGGAGTAAAGGATCGACGGTTGATACGATAGGTTTTCCTAAGGTAGAAACACCTCCAAAGAGAATAGCAGCAACAATGGCGGAAGCATACCCAATTATTATATTTGAATTGATAAAACTACTATAGTTCAATCTTAATCCTAGCATCCATGACGGACATCTTATAGGTATTAAAACCTATTCATATTATATGTGCCTTAAGAATCGATTCAAATTATCAATGAATAGGCATAGGTGAAAAATATGCACAATTTTTTGAGGATTTCTAGAGTTACTAAAAGTGCATATGAAACATTGAATTTCAAAAACATTTAGATAGGTAGGTTCAAATCAATAGCAAATACATGAAGATTTTGCTTGAAATTCTTGGCATTGTACTAGTAGTAGCAGGTTTAATTTTTACTGCACAGTCAGAATCGTTTGTGGGTCCTCAAAGTTCGTTCATGTACAGCAATCCCTCTTGGACAATAAATGGTCTAATGATCATCTTGGCAGGTATTATCGTATTAATTGTGGATATTATTATTAGGATCATTTATCATCCAGATCTAGGTAACAAGTAAGATATACTAGTTCTTGAATTCTGACTTCATAAAATATCGTTGGTGAACAGGACAATTCTCATACTTTCTGGACAATTGTAAAATCAATTTCTGCAAACAGGAATGAACCATAGATAGATATTGGGAAAGTAGTAGTTACTTTTTATATCCATTCAACATACATTATTTATTTGAAATATTATTTACCAGTGTCTCTCTATTTTTCATTAGCTATTTCATTCTTTTTCACTCTTTTTATTATTGGTATTTACGCTCAAGAAGAGAATAATGAAAATGTAATATCTCTTAAATCTAACCCTGTAATTAATTCTGGTAGTTTCCCAATTGGAATTGATATCAATCCAATAACTAACAAACTTTACGTTGCCAACCAATTTTCCAATACAATATCGGTCATAGATATAGAGACATCCAAAGTGGAATCAAATATCGACACGGGTGATTCACCATATGATGTTGACGTAAATCCGTTTTCTAACAGAATATATTCTTCAAATAGAGAATCTAATACAGTTTCTGTAATTGATGGTTTTACAAACAAAGAACTCACTGAAATACCCGTAGGGAATTCTCCAGTAGGAATAGGCTCAAATTTAGCAGCAAACTGGATTTATGTAGCAAATATGGATTCGAAGACAATTAGCGTAATTGATCCGATTGTTAATAAAGTAAGACAGTCGTTGAAATACGCCTCTTCACCATATGACATCATAGTTAATCCACATACCAACAAGGTCTATGTTTCAGATTTGGGAAAGGATAGTGTATTGGTATTAGATGGAAACAATAATACTTTGATATCAACTATACCTGTTGGTTCTAGGCCATCTGGGCTAGCAATCAATACAGAAACTAATACAATTTATGTCTCAAACTTCAGGAACGATTCTGTCAGTGTCATTAATGGTACATCCGACAAGATTCAAACTAATATTAAAGTCGGTGATAGTCCAGTCGGAATAGCTGTTAATCCACGGACTAACAAGATTTATGTTAACAATTTGGTAGACGATTCCATAAAAGTGATTAACGGAACGACAAATAAGCTTATCAAAGATATTTCACTAAGACCGGTAATAGATGCCTCTGGAGTAAATAATCCCTTCATCAATATACCCTCAAAAGTAACTTTTCCACTCATCGCAAGTAAGTTAACAGTAGATCCCACAACAAATTTTACTTATGTCACTAATACTGGAACCAATGGAATAATCGCAATCGATGGAAAGACAGACAGAATAATTACAAAAATATTCATAGAAGTAAATCCCACTAATGCTGGCACTGTAAAGTGTAATGATATTCAGTTGGGATCTGGTGAATCTACGACACTGCCTCTCCTTTCAATTGCAAGATGTGAAGCGGTACCCGACAGAGGATACGATTTTGGTCACTGGGCTGTTACCAACAATACGAAGGAAAATCCAGTATTTTTTAATGTTACTGGTTATGAGACTATAACGGCAAATTTCAAAGGTGCAATTCTGACCGAAACTTTTATTGTATTAACTTCTGTAATCATAGGTCTAGTTTCCACAATTGGAGGCTGGTTTTACAGACAGAAATCTAGAATATCCTTCAAGAGAAATTTGACTAATATAGACTATACCTATGAGATGTT
>DATFEX010000095.1:0-3474 GCA_035250685.1 Nitrososphaeraceae archaeon
CTCATTCCAGGACCACCCTTAGGACCTTCATATCGGATAACAACAACATCTCCTTTCAGTATTTTCTGTTTTGATATTGCATCAAAAGCATCCTCTTCTGAATCATAGACCTTTGCAATTCCATCAAACTTTGTTCTTTCTAATCCTGCTATTTTTATTACAGCTCCCTCTGGTGCAAGAGAGCCCCCAAGAATTTTTAGGGTGCCCTCAGGGTGTAGAGGCTTTTCACACGAATATATTACTGGTTCAGAATTGCTTGTTCCAATTCCTTCGAGATTTTGCTTCATTGTTTTTCCAGTCACAGTCATCGTATTGCCATTCAATAATCCCTTTTTAAGTAAACTTTTTAGTATTACAGGAACACCTCCAACTTTGTCAAGATCAACCATTACATACATTCCACCAGGTCTTGTGTCGGCCAGATGAGGCGTTGCTTTTCTAATTCTTTCAAAATCCTTCAAATCAAGACGTACTCCGATCTCCTTAGATATTGCAAGTAGATGGAGTACTGCATTGGTAGAGCCACCAATAGCATTAGCGATTGCTATTGCGTTTTCAAATGCTTCAAATGTTAGAATGTCTTTGGGTCGTATGTTGCTTTCCAAAAGACTAAAAATTTGTTTTCCAGTGTCATAGCATACTTGGTTTCTTTTTTCACTTAATGCAGGAGGAGATGCGCTGCCTGGCAATGCAATTCCCAGAGCTTCACTAATACAGGCCATTGTATTTGCAGTATACATACCTCCACATGAACCGGCAGAAGGACATGCAACGTTTTCCAAGTCCTTTAGATCTTCAATGTTTATTTTTCCTGCTTCAAAAGAACCAACTGCCTCATAGACATCTTGGATGGTTACCTGCTTCCCATTCCAATTCCCGGGCAATATTGTTCCACCGTATACAAATATCGAAGGAAGATTGAGTCTTGCCATAGCCATAATGGTTCCGGGTAAACTCTTATCACATCCAGAGATTCCAACAAGTGCGTCGTATCTGTGCGCCCTCATCATTATTTCAAGTGAATCAGCTATAATTTCACGACTTACCAGAGATGCCTTCATGCCCTCATGTCCCATCGCAATACCATCCGAAACAGAAACGGCGGTAAATTCTCTAGGAGTACAACCAGAATCCCTTACACCGGACTTTGAATGCTGTGCCAAATCCCCTAAGTGGATATTGCAAGGTGTTGCCTCATTGCAGGTAGACGAAACACCCACAATAGGTTTTGATAAATCGTCATCATTTAGACCCATCGCCTTATACATCGCTCTATGTGGAGCTCTAGCTGGGCCAGTAACCACAGTTCTACTGATAAGTTCCATCACTAAAATTAAGATTAAAGCGTATTTTAAGATAACATTGATACTAAATTAAGTATCATAAAATAGCTCAAATTACTCAATGAGTGCAAATATCTTTACGCTATCTATTCCTTCTATTTTGAATAAAGTTTCACACATTCCGCATTCTGCATTGTTGTTGGCAATATCGACAGCTGGAATATCTTCATTTTTATAATCGCATTTAGGACAGGTGAATGTTAAATTCAAGTTAAACTCGTTTATCTCGATCGTTTCAGCCATTTATATTTAGAAAAAAATTTGACCTATTTAAAAGTCGCGCAGACAATTTAACGACAAAAACATAAATCATCAAGAGACATGGATTTAACTATTGAAGTTAAACACAAAATGCATTTTCTGCTCAATAATCAACGATGAATTGAGTGCAGTGAAAATATTTGAGGATTCTGCATTCATAGCCTTTATGGACAAATATCCGATTAACAAAGGACATACTCTGGTACTTCCCAAGAATCATCACGAGAGTATTTTCACTATGGATGATAATGAAGTAGGAAAATTATTTTCCACAGTTTCATTCTTGGCAAAAGGCATAGTGAAAGCACTGGATGCCAAGGGGTTAAATATTGGACAAAATAACGGCAGAGCAGCCAATCAAATAGTGCCTCATGTCCATGTCCACATTATTCCTAGATACAGTTATGATTCACCAAATGGTAGATGGCCTTCAAGAAATTTGATTTCAGATGAAGAATTAGAAAAGATTGCTGAAAAGATAAGAGCTTCTCTAACAGTTGATGGCATAAGTGCCAGCTAGTCTTGCATTAATACATCAATGAGAGGGTTTGAAACGTAGAATAGCCCCCATGTTTCCTAGGCTTCCCAATTGTGCGCCTTCTTCTGTTTTTGATGATATAACTTCCAATTTAGTTCCAATGTTGGCGGATAATTCTTCAAGCTGATCTACAATATCCTGTTCTAAAATTTCCCTATCTTGGCTCCCGCATTTGGAGCATGACTTTGATACTTCCTCCTGTTTCACGCTGATTAGATTGAGTCTATCGATATATTTTTCCTCAATGTTTCCGCATTTATTGCACTTGATTTGTAAATGTATGTATGGGATTTCATCCGTAATTATCAAAGTATCCACAATTCCGCTTTTCAGCATGTTCAGTACGTCATGGATACCATATACTGCCAAACCTTCATCAGAGTACACCTGACTCATGAACTTTTTTACCAATTTTTTCTCCTCAAGTAACCTGTATTCTGATATTATTCCTTGCTCGTTTACCTTTTCTAGTATTTCTCTGACGCCTTCACTTCCAGAGTAGGAGCTATCTAATGTGGCAAGTATGTTATTTTGGAGTCGATAATCAAGGTATTCTTCCTTCAAAAAGTTCTCCTTAGTTGGACCTGGTCCTCCAACTATTAAACCGTTAATTTTGTTTTCGTCGATAAATATTTTTTGTGCGTGTTCTGCAATTCTATGAAAATATTCGTTAAGCTCATTTTCTCTCAGTCTTTCAAATCTTCGAGCAGATTGACCTCCCTGTCTATGCTTTCCAGCTACTCCTGATGTTAAAGTATCGATCACTTCCCATCTATCGCCTGTGAGTATGCCTAACCCTGCTTCTTGACTATCAATAGCAAGGAGCCCTATTACTTTTTCATCTCTAAGCATATCCTTGATGTGATCTGTCCAAAAATGATCATCACATCTGTATAGATTAATCTGAATAGGTTTTGGTGGTAAAACTGAAAAAAGCTCTATTTTTTCATTCCCAATTCCCTTATTGTTGGGAATTGCTCCACAAAAAATTGCAAGACCGTTCTCTGGTGTTTCTTTGAATAATTTTAGATGCTCAACCGTTTTACTTAGGGCGTCCTGAACATGAGTTCTTGTTAAATCGGATTTGATATTAGACGCCGTACCTGATTCGTTTCTGAGTTGACCTATTACTTCAAAAATTGGTCTTCGTGGAGGGACATATACTGTAACTAATTCTGTTCCATGACCGGTAATGTTTGACAGTTGGTTTAACATCTTAGTCAGTTTGTATCTCTTCACAGAGTCCCACTTTTTCTTGTGGGTGTCTTGACTCATTTCTAATAATATGTCATTTTCAGGTCAATATAATATAAGGTTAAGCCACAGTCCGTA
>DATFEX010000096.1:0-24522 GCA_035250685.1 Nitrososphaeraceae archaeon
GTCCGAATCCCACCGAACCCGACCTATCTTTACTATATTGAGTATCAGTATATTGCTTTGTGCATAAATTTTGCCTAAAGCCTATTTATTTTAGATTTGTTGCCAGTTCATAAACCATAAGTTCGTCTCTCACTCTTTGACATAATCTATTAATGGTAATAGGTTTCTCAAATGCTGAATCTATAATTCGTTCCTTCACATATTTTTCATACAGTTTATTATCTTCCAAGTTAAAAGCACTCATCAATATTGTTCTTACATTAGGATTAATGCTTTTTACTTTTTTCAGGAGCTCTAACCCATTCATCCCTGGCATTCTTAAATCAGAAATGATTAAAGCATAATTTCTTTGTTCTCTAGAAAATGTTCAAATGCTATATTCGGGTCGTTAAAGCCCTGTACGGAAATTCCCTCGATGTTTTGACATAAAGCATCACTAAAAAGGTCAGTAATATCTATCTCATCATCCACTATACCTACTATTCTTTTTGAGGTCGAACTACTATTACCCAACGTTTTCTGGTTTCGTATCTCCCATTATTTCCTTATAAGGTCTTTTTTATTTCAAAAAAAGAATTTTATAAATTTCCTGATGTAATAATTCATAGAAAAAGAGGGATATTATTACATACACCAATAATTGTTAAAAAAATGATGTAAGACCGAGTGATTCAAAAAAAAAAACAAAAATAGAAATCCTTAACTAATAGTAAACTTGGTTTTTGAACCTTGCAAGTTTCGGTTTTTATAAAGTTTATTGTCAATTGAGCTTTTCCGTGGGAGAAAAACCAAATTGACAATAATTGCGGTGTAAATTGTATTGTAAAAAATGGCCTCAAAGTGTATTGAAGCTGACATGCGTTTCCCACAGCACAGCAGAATATATTTGCATTCTAATGATGTCCAGAATAGTATATTTCTTCAATATTGAACTAATTATATCATTTAATTCTACAATATTGGAACTAAACTTAGTACTTCTTGATACATATTAATTAATTTGAAGAATATCTCTCTACAAGGCTGGTTAAAATATTTGGT
Source organism: Nitrososphaeraceae archaeon (assembly GCA_035250685.1). GTDB lineage: Archaea > Thermoproteota > Nitrososphaeria > Nitrososphaerales > Nitrososphaeraceae > TA-21. The sequence goes on from DATFEX010000096.1 coordinate 1,042, forward strand.
TAGTTAAATAGTCAGACATAAGGTAACAACTTGAATTCTGCAACCCACCAATACAAAAATTACTTTGACGATAAAGCGGGGAACAAGTTTCAGTTTGACATCAAAAAATATTTGGTAGGAAGTCTTAATAGGTTGCGAACCTCACAGTATACATGAAGATTGATGTGGCATCTTATTTGGACTGTACATAATATTGCCCAATTCGAGGCACAATGCCATAGATATGAGTAAAGAAGGTTATGAAATTCAGTTAGATGAGCTAGATTTCAATATCATCTCGCTTTTAGTAATAGGACATGATAACAAGGCTATGTCCCAAAAACTTGCAGTACCTTTGAGTACTATCCAGCGTAGAGTCAGAAACATAATGCTCAGCAAAATTGTTACTACACGAATTCAACCAAATTTTAAAAGACTGGGAATAAAGAGAGGCCTTATCCACATCTATTTGAGCAATGGCGACATTAAAGCAAGGACTAATGACATTGCATGCATGGAAGGATTTTTATCAGCTTCGATTCATGTTGGAAACTCTGATATTGTAGGAGAATTTATTTATGAGGATAGCGGGCAACTGGTTGATGCGATATCCGCTATTAAACATATGAGTGAGGTAGAAAGAGTTCAATGGTCTGAAGAGGTACTTTCTGTTGACGCCAAACCAGAAAACGCCTTGAGGTCATTTAAGAAAGTGTGGAATAACAGTAATCAAGAGGCCATTAAAAATAAAAAATCCTTTGGGCGTAACATGAAAAGGCCAACTGGTAAATATTACTGATATAACTTGTATAGCTTCGTGAAAGCATGCGTGTCATGTGTCATAACCAAGTAATATCTATTGCATAGTATCTTATTTCCTTATTACGTGTTGGCGACTTCTGAAGCAAATGGTCTTCAAGACCAAAGATTCTTCCAAGATACTTTTCTAACAGATTAAGTGAAGAGGGCATAAATACAGAACACAGTCAAAATAAGCTTTACACATTTTACACGTCTAATAGGTAGCTTTGGCATCATGCATTATAACATTCGCCAACTTTGATAAATGAAATGGTTTTTGTAGTATCTGGTTCTCTCCAAATGAAACATTTCCAAGAATATTCGATACCATATTAGGTGGATTGGTACTGGTTATCAGAATTCTTTGATGTGGTTCTATACGCAAAATTTCTTTTGCAATAAGTGATGTCTCAACTCCACCCGTTAGGTGCGTATCCAGTATAACTAAATCAAAATCTCTTTTTCTAAAAACGGAAATACATTTGTTACTGTCTGTAACCACCGAGACATCATGTCCCAGTTTACTTAAATAATCTGAATAGAGTATCATAATATCAGGTTCAGACTCTGCGATAAGGATGCGTAATTTATCATCCTTGCCAACATCCTTCTTGGCCATTCCTACTAAATGAGAGTTTAGAAAAATCATTACATCATGACCATCTGCAATATTCCACTTTACATTAAGCTCCTCCCTAAGAATTTTAGCTGGATGTGGACAGATTACTGTTATTTTCTTATTATTGTTGATCCATTCATCATGCGTTTGCTGCCACCAAATTTCAAGAGCCGTTGATTCATGGAATTCCTTGTGTTCAGTCAAGCAACATGCAGCATCGGCATAAACAATAATTTTATCTGTCAAACCTTTTGAAATCCGGCTTTTGAGAATACCTTCCAGTTTATCTTTTAATAGTATAAACGGAGAGGTTCAACGTAGTCGCAGCTTCGTAAAATGGTTTAAAGTCTAACAGCATCAAATTACCCTCATGAACATTTCTATCATAATCTATTACTTTGGATGGTAAACTTGATGCATCTAACTTGATTTCAGCTTCAAAAGCATGAACAGACGCGTAAATACAGAATTGTTGATTTCTTAGACCTTCATTAATGAAATGCGCAGCTGCGTTAAGTTTGGCGTCATCATCCTCGTAAAGTAACATCACATGATTACCATCACAAACCTCAAACAGCCCATGGGAGTACATTTTTTCAGTCCCTATGAGGTTACGTCCACCACTATACTTTATTAAACTTGGTGTCAAATTTGAAGAATTTTAGAGTAGATAAATTGAACTAGTTTCGTGCCTGCGTTTCTTATATTGTGAAATTACATTCTCTTAGTTATTCTAACGTCCATCCTAATTTTTTGGGTAGTAGTCACCATCATGCGATTTCATTTTGTTCTAGACTTTTGTGTCAACATGTTCAAATAGTAAATTAATCAGTTCAATTATATGAAATACAGAAGCAGAACAGAAATAGTGTCAATGATTCTAGAATCTGCAAATGGAAGTGCAACAAAAACAAAAATTATGTACAAAGCTTTCCTCAGCTACGCTCAATTGAGAGAGTATCTTTCCGTACTTATTGAAAATAATTTACTCGAATATTTAGAAGGCACTCAAACCTATAAAACAACTGAAAAAGGACTCAATCTGTTAAAGATGCATAACGAAATCGGAGAGCTTTTACAAACTCCGAAAACCGAGTCAAGATTACAGTAAAACAAAAAGAGTGGGTTCTCACAATAGAATTCTAGCATTATCAGTTCCACCGAACCCGTGTATATAATTTAGGCAGATCGGAAAAATTATTCAATCCTAGAGATATATAGGCAAAACAAAATAATCAGGTGCACACTAAATTATAAAATAGTTGATGGGCCTATCTGGGAAGATTATAGATGGGCCCATCATGAGTTTTTCCGTCACGTAAGTAATAATAGTTGAGGCAGCAAATTATATAAGTATTCGATCTGACGCGTGATGTTAAAATTAGAACAAAAAATTTAACTTAATGTGAATTTGTATTAATTCTAAAGCCCCCATCACAAGTAAACGAATACACACGAGGTCTAATGTATCGGCATTTGGTTAACCTTTTTAAAGTGGAATAGAAGCGCAATCTTTACATTCTAGGTAGATGTCAACTCGACGATTATTGCTTATAACCTCAATTCTTTGTCTTCCAACTTTCTTTCTTTTTCCGCAAATACTACATACCTCAACCTTTCCTAAGAACATCATTTGACTATTTTTATTTGATAATTCTCAAGTTCCTCCTTTACTCTCTGACATAATCGATAAATGGTTATAGGTTTCTCAATAATGGTATCTATGATGCCTTCTTTCATGTACTGTTGATATATTGGCTCTTTGTCAATATTGTAGCCACTCATTAAAATTGTTCTTACTTTAGGGTTCGCAACCTTGATTTTCTTTAATAGTTCTAGGCCATTTAGTCCAGGCATTCTCAAATCGGAGATAATTAAAGCGTAATTATCTTTATTTTCTGTAAAGTGCTCAATAGCAGAAATCGAATCGTTAAATGCATAAACTGATGCATCTAGGATATTCTCGCATAGAACGTCATGAAAGAGCGTGGTAATGTCTATGTCGTCATCAACCACGCCGACTATTCGCTTTGAAGGTTCTATCCCAAACACCTCCTGAATTAGGTAACATTCTGAGTTTCTTTTGTATATTAAGATTACGCGATTTTTTAAATCGGAAATCGATACAATATGGCTAATTAATTAACAGAAATTTGAAAATGCGATTTTAGACTTTAATAATTTACATGTTTTCGATATGAATTGAAATTATACCCGCTATCTATTAAGTCAATTAAAATATAAAAGACTCACAAACCGGAGGAAGAGCCCTTATGAGCACAGCAAAAGAATATCCCACCAGTCGGCTAGTCCTTAATCAAATAATAATCAATAAATTATAAAGATTTTAAAACCGACGGGAGGATGGGACTTTGGTATCCAGAAAAGATTCCTCCCATCAGTACCGGTGAGACGGTAATAGTTAATTTTGTATGATGAGAAATAAATAATTAACTGGCGCTAGCGTCATCAAAACGGATCGGATTAGTCTATATCTTCGTTGTCGTTAGTTAGTGGCTCATCATTTGAGGTACCGGCCTCTTCATCTTTCAATATATTATTATTTTTCAGGAGATCGTTGTTTCCAAATCTGTCGTTAAAGGGCAGACTCCCATCAGTAGAGGTGTCATTGCTGTCCTTGACTAACACTTCGCCCTTTGTGATTTGGGCTTTATTTACAGCGTCTTTAAGATTAATTGGGGTGTCAGTATTGTCAGTTGAAAGTTCTGCCGGCAACGGATTACATTTCCAGGTTTTTCCTCCCTTCTGTTGCTCGCACCTGTAAACGGTCGCATCTTCCTCATCTGTGGAACAAAATGCTGTTTTTTTGTCTGGGGTATATGTGCAACTGGTTTCTACGGCCCATACCGTAGAATTTGAGGATATGAAGGCAAATGAAACTGACATTGTTAATGCAAAAAGGACAGTTACAAATATTCTCTTACCGAACATGAACTGTAAACTGTAATTGTAATTAATATACATTTTGAAAGTCTTCAAGTTCTATTATACACATTTGGTCGCCCAAGCATACTTAAAAAAATTAAACTGACGGGAGGCTGAGCAACATGAATACAGACCGGTTCCTCCCGACAGGAACTGAGTGACGCTTTGTAATAATATTAGAAGAGAATATCATAAAAATTTTTCTCTAATGATGGGAGGATCGAGAGAAAGCCCGTTAAGACTAACTTTTCCTCCCATCGTATAACAAAACGTCGCTCTGAAAAATAAAATCCGAAATAAATAATTTTCTACTGTAGGACGCTCCCCAATTTCTCTTGTTGATCCTTACAAACTTGGTAAAATATCCAATCCAGTATTGTTAGTTCGCTATCCAGTTTATCAGACTCGAATATGTCATTTGCTTCATTAATTTTTGAAATAACTTCATTCATCTTGTTTTCCATTAATTCACAAATAGAAATATCTGGATTTTTTATATTCTCTAATGTCCAATTAACAACTTCTATTCTCTTAATTAAATCCCGTTTGTAAACACCTTCTGCATTAGCAATCCACCTTTTGGATTCATTAATTTCATTGGATAATATTTGTTCTATGCTCATGTGATGTATTTTGGATTACAGAGAATTTAATCTATCGAGTATGGATCAGGGAGGGAGTAAGTCGAGTACAGAAAAGTATTATTGTAAAACTTATAGGTTGCACAATTAGCCCAGCCATAAGATTTACGGCTTAGAAATATTATAAGGATCATATTCAACTTTTCCCAAAAAGAATTCCGTTTACAAAGTCGCGTATTTTTCTACTTGGAGTTAGTGAACTGTTATTAAATATATTGATTATACTACTTGGTAATGATAAAAACAAAATCAATATCCCTCGGAATTGTGGCGATTGGCATTTTATCTATACTCATTGTCGGTACAACACCTTTAACGTTACTAGTTAATGCTCAAGAATCCGAACAGAAATTCATCGCTGAGTTGACTGGAAAAGAAGAAGTTCCACCCAATGAGTCTCCCTCATCCGGATTTGCCTGGGTGAAAACAACAAACGATGAGATAAGATACAAGGTAAACGTTACAGATATGGACAAGGTTAATGCGGCTCACATACATCTTGCAGAAGCCGGAAAGAACGGCCCAGTCGCCCTTACTCTGTTTATGGGAGGGCCGACTGAACAAGTAAATGGAACTGTAGGCGAAGCGAACGTTACAGCATCTAACATGGAAGGACCTATGAAAGGAAAAGATGTAACGGATTTAGTTGCCGCAATAAAGAACGGTACGATGTATGTGAATGTGCATACGACAGACTTCCCTAACGGTGAAATTAGAGGACAGTTGAAGGACTCAAAAGCAGCAGCAATCATGAGTGCTTCGGCGAACCAAATGGCTTCTGAGTTGGGAAAAAATGTCAGTGAAGTTGGTGGCGAGATATTAAATAAGACTGGAGAGGCTGCCAAAAATGTGGTTACAGGAGCAGCAGATATAGTTAGTAACATAAGTGGAGAAATAAAAGAAGGTATAAGCGGGAACAGTAGCAAGTAAGACTAAACAATTTAAACTGAAGGGAGGATGGGACTCCGTGGTTAGCAGGATACATACGGTCCCTCCCATCAGTACCGGCGAGACGGGAATGGTTAATTTTGTAAGAGGAGAAATAAATAATTAACTTTCCCAAACTTCGTTTTTGAATTAGGCATATCTGCTTTCCATTACTGAGTAACAATTGGTGGCAAATGGTAGTATTTTTGCCGGTATTATAAGAGTTAAATATTTTTGACTGGAATAATATAAAACACTGTATGTTTTTCTTGCTATTCGCAATTGTAGTGATCTTGTTATGCTTCTACATCTCTTCTACTGCTGCAAATCCTGCAGTGATTTTAATTTCAAGTGATACGATTTACCCTGAAATCATCGGGAGAATACCGGATGAGGATAAGAATTTCACAGGTTCAGTAAAGGTAGAATCTGGTACTGTAAATATTACTAACATCATCGGGAGAATACCGGATGAGGATAAGAATTTCACAGGTTCAGTAAAGGAACCGAATATTCTAAACATTACTAAGTCTCAATTAAATATGAGTCTGGTCGATGCTGCAAGCAAAGCGGAAGGAATAACTGGGAATGATTCTATCGCCGTAGATGCAAAACTGGCTACAAGGAACGGTTATCTGGTTTATGAAGTACTATTACTCGATAACAATTCTGATAAGCCTTTCACATGGCTAATTATTGATCCTCATAGCGAAGACAGGCTTGATACTAAAATGGTCTGTAAGTGTGACGAATGCAAGCAATTCGGGGAAAAGTGGATATGTACGGTGTGTAAATGTACGTCCGGGTAGGAAGATAATAAATAATTAACGATGGCTTAACCTTAATCGGATCCTAATCTACGATAGTGATTGCATGATAGCCAGTATTACATTGAGGGCAACAGGCATGATCGCATAAACATTCTACGCAATATCTATTTGCACCATAAAAGGCGCAAATACTGTCAGTATAGAAACAGTTCTGACAGAATCAGATCGAAAATTGCAAAAAATGCAAAAAGATTTCAATTAGAACGCTAGCATTATCTAGTCCCACCGAACCCGACATTTACTTTACTATATCTAGTAATTACCTAGTTACGTATAACCTATTTCAATTTCAATCTGAAATTGACGTGATGATAGGAAGTTCTATTATTTTTTGATATCAAAATCATGACTATTTAAGAGCCATCGTAAATAAAAAAAGGGAAGGGAAGTTGAGTTGTTGCTTAGGAACCGTTCTTCTTTTTGAGACAGTCGCCTTTTGCATCATCGTCTACTGACTGGATCATACTGCACTCTTCATGGTTAGTGTAGCACAGGAAATTATTAGGACTAACCGGGGTAGAATAACACCATAAGAACGCGAGATCTGATTTTGCCGCTTCGATGTGTTGCACGCCATAAAAGTCTACTATTATTGATCCGACCATTGCAATTGACAATATTATTACTATCCCGACAGTTCTGCTCTTATTCATTAACGTTTTTCTAGTAGATAGAATAATTAAGGTTTAAGGGAAAAATCATATATTAAATAATTCGGAATTTTGATATTACTACTTGGCTCCTTAAGTGTTCTCTGATTAGGATCTAACTTCTTTTGATTTAACACAGAGAATCGAGCTACTCTCTGGAAAGCATATACACCTGAACGCATGAACAAAACATATTTCTAGATATCTTGTATGCGATGAGCGTTATCACAAATTTCCTGAGTTGATTATCCAAACGCTATTGAAGCATAAGAAGTCAAAGAAAAAGAGAACTTAATAATTTAATCCTCAACTTGTATAATATCTTCCCTCAGACTAATGTGAATCCTACATGATTCCTATCGACTCGGATCGTCTGGGACTGTTTAACCCAAATCTCACATATTAATTTAAATTTTATTTATGAAGTCTGGGGATATTTGATCCTTATCAGCATTTGATAAAAGTCATCAAAAATTTATCATTAATTCAAATAATTTCAAGAATATTGTATAAATAAAAAATTAGCCAAATAAATTGATCAAGATGTCAATATTCGTAAAAATTCACTTGATAAAATCACTATTTACAGTTTTTGCATTAATGCCGCTAATATTTTCAATCGCTTTCTTATCAACTGACTCGATTTCATTTGGATATGAAGAATATGTGTTTACGCAAAATTGGTCGAAAAATAATAACTTGCATCAAATTAGTGAAATCCATGATATTCTTGCAACTAAAGATTTCGTATTTGTTCCGGATTATGAGAATCACAATGTGAAGAAATTTACTAAGAATGGGACATTTATTTTAGAGTGGGGAGAAGAGGGCTCTAATCCAGGACAATTTGACACGCCGCATAGCTTGGATGTTGATTCTCAAGGATATGTGTATGTATCTGATATGAACAATAATCGCATACAAAAGTTCGATGGTAACGGGTCATTTATTATTGAATGGGGTTTACCAGGTGAAGGTGCTGGAGAATTCTTGCACCCTCATGGAGTAGCAATTGATTCTAATGATGATGTTTATGTTGCTGATACTGAAATTAGCGATATTCAAAAGTTCGATAAAGACGGACAGTTCATGAGAAAATGGGGTACAGAAGGTAGCGGACAGGGGCAATTTGGATGGATGGAAAATATAGATCTTGATTCTAAAGATAATCTTTATGTTGCTGATATACCGAACGACAGAATTCAGAAATTTACTAAGGATGGTGATTTTATTTTAGAATGGGGCTCTAGAGGAGATAAAAATGGTGAATTCGAAGGACCTTCTGGTGTAGCGATAGACTCTTCGGATAATGTTTACGTAATTGATGATACAGGTAGAATACAAAAATTCACGGATGATGGAACGTTTATCACTAGCTGGGGATCTGATGGAAGTGATGATGGACAGTTTTCAAAAGCAGAAGGACTTGACGTAGATTCCGAAGGTAACGTCTATGTTGCTGATACAGCCAATAAGCGTATCCAAGTATTTTCACCGTCAAGTCCTGCCATTTCCGTCAATGAATAGGCTAGATGGATAGTAACCTTATAGATGTAGTGACACGGATTCAGAAATGCTAGATTAATCCCCTGTTACTCGAATGCTATTTTAAACATAGTCGAATCACGTTCCTAATAAAATTTAAAAAATTAAATACTATGTAACAGAACCCGAATACATGCAGAGTCCGAATCCCACAGTCCTATACACGTATACTACGAATGGTAACGATAGGTAAGTTACATCTTCCTGCTCTGATTATGGCGCTACAGCAATTTCGGTTTATGATTACTACGATATTTTTCAATCTCATTGAAAAAATCCTGGAAATTGTTCATACAAAACTCAGTTTCTCTTTTATCTCTTTCAATGAAAATATTTTGCGCAAGGCAATCCAAGAGACTCTCCCTGTTCCCCAGGCGCCTTTAACAAAGGCTTTTTTGGTATGGTGTTCGTTGCAAAGAGTGCTCCGATTTGATCACCTAACTGCTTCTACGTCCTGTTGTAATTCATTTTCCTTTAGTTGCATCGTTTCATGTAAATTCTAAATGCTGTGTATACGGTCTTTCTGCTTCCCTTTAGTCAAAATCATTAATCATCTTAAAAACTTCGACTAGTTTTTCGTAGTTGTTATGCCGCCTCTGAGAAATAATGCTAAAAAAAGAAATCAGTAAAGAAGCTATAACTCCTCCAGCGGTTATAGTCTGAGCCTATTCTTTAATGATATAAAAAACGTTCATTAGTAGAATGTAGCCCGTTTTGCTCAATATTAACTTTTAAAGTCTTGCAATATTGACAGGGATAGATGGTACACTTTTGCCATAGGAAAATGAATTATCAAAAATGGTAAAATACGAGGGTCAATCTCTTGCCAAAGCCTCTTCTAATTTCAGGTCATCAGTAATCGCATTTGATAAAGGAATTTTTTTTGTCAAATCGGTGAATACAATTTTTATCGACACGCTTTGCAAAGACTTGTCATGAAGGGTAGTTCTTAGCACCTGTTCCCCACCATCAATTTGAACAGCGAATCCACTCGCAGTTGAAGTTCGAATAAGTGTTCCGTTGGAAGCATACACCTCCATTACTGCGTTTATTATTTGATTTTGTATTTTTTCATCTTCAAGAGTATATTCTACATTAACTTTAACTTGGTTTGCATCAATATTTGTAAGAGGAATAAAGCTCGAATTTACAACTGATATATCTATCGAGTCATCTTTTTGTGAGTAAGATTCTGGGACGCTAATGAGCACAATGAATATCGAAAAAACCATTGCGAGAATTAAAAATGGAGGCGTCGTTGGTAGCAACCTATTTTTCTGAAAATCCATCGCTGTTGTTAATTAAAGTTTGATCGATTTAAATAAATTAGAACATTATACATATCTAACATTATACATATCTATATGATTCAGTAACGGGTTCTAAATCTAAGTATAATCTTTAAATAAAAATTGCAGCATCTGAAATTTGTGAGTGGAAGGTTGTTAACAAAAGGCAGCTCGAAAATGAGCCTTCTATGGACTATCTGTTTAACGATAGGTTTTCTTTTGGTTGCAATATGTTTTTCAAATCAACAGGCTCTCAGCCAAGGCTCTCAACCGCCTGTAATGGAACCTGCGCAACTGGAATCTATCAAGATAGATAATATTGTACCATCTCAAGCAGTAAATTTAGAAGAAGAGCTCGTGGTGACAGGTCAATCATCAGACAATGCTACGAAAGATTGTTCGGTCTCTGTTATTGTCAACAGCATACAACCATACCAAAATGCAGATGCTAGCGGTGCAGGAGGACCAACAGATTTTTCTCAATGGAAGTTTGTATTAGATGAACAATACACGCAACTAAAAGAGGGTAGTAATAAGATAACCGCGAAATTACTTTGTCAGACCTCCCCTGCAAGGTGGTATAGCGTTGTTGTCTTTGGCGTTCCCAAATCCAATGTTACCGAGACCGTATCTCCTCAACCTATGGAACAACAAGCCAACCTATCTGAGACCGTATCTCCTCAACCTACGGAACAACAAGCCAACCTATCTGCAGCTACGGAACAACAAGCCAACCTATCTGCAGCTACGGAACAACAAGCCAACCTATCTGCAGCTACGGAACAACAAGCCAACCTATCTGAGACCGTATCTCCTCAACCTATGGAACAACAAGCCAACCTATCTGAGACCGTATCTCCTCAACCTATGGAACAACAAGCCAACCTATCTGCAGCTACGGAACAACAAGCCAACCTATCTGGAGCTACTGAAGAAGCCAATAAATCTGAGGAGATGCTTCCGGAGCCTGCTCAGCAAGAGTTATTTGTTACAATCTCGCCACTAAAAAATCCCGTAGCAAGAGGCGAGAGACAAAATGCCACAATCACCGTTATGGATTCAAGTAACAGGCCAATAGCAGATGCGCAAATTGAGGGAAATCTAATTTATCCCGGAGACAACTTCGAAAAGCAATTTAATGGAATTACTGATTCGCAGGGAAAATTTGTCTATTCCTGGACAATTGGCGAGAATGGCGATGTTGGTGTTCTTGATATAGAAGTAGAGGTTTCCAGCCAAGGATATCCGCCTGCAGAGGCGCATAACTCCTTTGAAATAACGGAATCAGGTGAATCGTCTAATACGGAGGACCCATTCGACAGCAATTCCGAAGACTGATAGCGGATAGGAAAGCCTCAAATTTTTTCGCCTGGATTCATTTTATAAAAGCCACTCCTGCCGTTAGGAATTTGCAAATTGAAAGTCGCGACAGATTCCAAAATTAGAACTCTAGCGTTATCAGTTCCACCGAACCCGATTTTTTGATACTATTAATAGTAACATAGTAAAATGCAAAATTAAATTACTATCGTAGCACTTCAGTCTGATCTTAGGCAAAAAAATTTGTAGAAGGTTTAATGCATCCCTATAGTTATTACTGTTTCTTTTCCATCCTTACTTGTGTTGGTGTTGGATGTGAAATTATGTCAAATACTGGTGATCGCTTTTGTGCTAACTCAATGAGTTCTACCAACTTTTCTTCTGGAGCGTCAGACTTGATTTTGAAGGTGACATTGATTTTCTCATATCCATTTCTGATACTTTCATCCATCCCAAGAAATCCATGGAGGTCAAGATCCCCTGATAGAGTTGATTCTACCTCTTCTATTTTTACTTCCTGTGCTGCTGCATGGTAAATGAGGCTTGTTGTTAAACAACCGTTCAGTGCTGCAAGAGCATATTCAACTGGGTTTGCACCATGGTCTTCGCCCAGAAGGACTGGTGGTTCATCTTTTTCAAAGACAAAGGATTCCTTTCTTTCATGGGTCTGACATGCGCCATAGAAATCATTGATAGTTGTACGGTTGTGTCCGCCTGCTACCCATTTTCCGTTTGCTCGAAAATTGAATTTTGCGATCGTAGGGTTTTCCTGAATTGCAGTTACTGTCCCAAATAGTTTGGTAACATTAACTCCGTTTACGATTTTTTCGCTTTCGTTTTGTTTTTGAATTGATTGATTCATAGTAGATGATATCATGATATCACTATATATTCCTTTCCATGACTTGATATCATGATATCACTATATTTAAATATTATAATACCTTTAGATGTATTATGACACGAGACTTAATAGTAAGAGGATTTGATGATGAGGTTCACGCCGATCTTGGAAAAATTGCCAAACAAAAAGGCGTGTCTATAAACTCTATTGTAAAAGACGCAGTAGATACATGGTTAAAACAAAAGCAGGAAATTCTGAAAAAACATCATTTGATAATTTATTCAGATGACAAGTCAATGTTGAGACTCTTGAAATCCATTGATAGACTTGCAGACGAAGCAGACTTGTTCAAATGTTTCTGCGGATCACCAACTAGTCCTTCAACAGATCTATTATCCAGAATGAAATGGTATAACGGCACGGTTATGCCGTATTTCTATCCTAATAATGTTCAAAATGCAATAAATAAAGATCGACAACATAATCAAATACTGATACCTAATCAAAAAGATGTCATGAATTATTGTGGTAACGTGATGGCAAATTTCGCAAGTAATGCTAATAATAAAGAACTATGTTGTATGGATTTCCTTATTAATGACGTAGCAAAAACCTCTCTGAAACAAGCATTGGTCATTGAAGAAGCATATGATAACGACAGATTATCTGGTCTTATGTATTGCACATACAAGACTGAGAATTTGTTAAATTCAGAGATAAAGAATATTATTGAATTGTTTGAAATGCACGATCAAGTGTTTATATTAAAGGATGAAGAGGTATACAAACTTCATATAACAAAAGAAAATGTCCATAAACTGTTCTTAAATTAATACTAAAAAAAATAATTTGGCGAACAAATCATATTTAGCATTTTGTATTAATGGATGATTAATGAAACTCCAAGAGATTAATAAAGTCACAATCACAATTCTTACGGATAACTCAACCGACCTATTGTTGTCAAACTCAATTCATGTTATTAGACCCCCATTAATGAAGAATGAAAAATTTAATCTTCCAGTTCCGATTGCGGAACATGGATTTTCTGCACTCATAAGAATTAGCGTGGATAGTAAAGAAAATGACGATGAAACTAATGTTAGGAAAAAAGCCGAAAATGCTAAGAATAATACTTTACTCTTTGATGCAGGTCCTAGTCAAAACGGCGTAATTCATAATGCAGATATATTTGGTATAGATTTTGCTTTGATTGATGGAGTTATTTTGAGTCATGGTCATTTCGATCATTTTGAGGGACTACCAAACATTCTCAAAAAGATATCATCCTCGAGACGAACTAGTGCTGGTATTGATCTAATTGTGCATCCGGATGCATTTCTTAAGCGATGGAAAGTCTATAACGATGGAAATAGGGCACAGATGCCAAACTTGGATGAAGAGCATCTTAAGAATTGGGAGCAGTTATACATAAAAGGACAGGTGTTACATTTCTGCCTAGTTGCGAATCACCTTCATTGTTGGTTACAGGTGAGATACCAAGAGAGACTAATTTTGAGAAGGGCTTTCCGTTTCAGCATGTTGAGAATCAAATTGGTAACAAAACAACGCTTGTCCCCGATCCATTGGTTAGGGATGATCAAGCGGTAGTGGTAAATGTCAAGGAAAAGGGACTTGTGATCTTAACAGGTTGCGGACATTCAGGAATCATAAATACCATCAATTACGCCATGAAAGTAACCAAAGTGAATAAGGTTCATGCAGTTGTCGGAGGTTTTCATCTTCCTGCAGATGGAGGAATTTATGAAAAAGCAATAGAACCAACGTTAGAGGAGCTTCAAAAAATAGATCCAGACTTTGTAGTGCCTTGCCATTGCACAGGTTGGAAAGCAGCACACAGAATTATTGAGTTAATGCCCGAAAAATGCCTACAAAGCAGTGTTGGCACGGTGTTCTCATTTTAATGTGCTTTGATTTAGTCCTATCAACTGAAACAAATTCATTCGTTGACAAATTATAATAAGTGACTATGAGGACTACATCCACGAGTGTAGTCGGCTAACCACCTCCATTCATGCGAGATGAATTCCCATACAAATATTTGAGATTATACGCCGTATAGACGTATAGACTAGTGTAAAATTCCACATGGTTCACACCGCACTCACCACTAAGATGGACTAATATACTTTAGTTTCTGGGTGAAATACTACCCATTCGAACCAATAACCTTCATCAAAAGATAAACGCAAAAGTTCTTTCCCTTTCAGTGGACCTTGAATAGATTTACCTTCGAAATTCCATTGGCTTCCAGTTTTTTTATCTGTAATGCTATTACTAGTAGAGTTATACTGGAAAATTAAGGGCTGTCCATCGACTGAAGAATCAAATAACCTTGCCATTAGCGGATGCAAGGAAAAAAACGTAATCGATTTATTATCTACTCTGTCATTGATTACTTTTAGTTTCTCAATGTCTTGTAATTTGTAAGCCTTGCTCAGTCCATTATTTTTAAATCCGACTACAATCTCCTTTAATTCAAGTCTACTATCTCTATTAGAAATTGGGAATAAAATATCTGGACTCGTATAGTAGTCTCCGTATGGATCGGCACCATAAGGTCTAACAGATCCAGTATCTTTTGAGAGAACTATAGAGTTTGGATACAGCTGCTTCCAATCTTTCCAATATGCTATATCGAAGGGTATCTCTTCAAGTTTAACGCCTGAATAACTGCCTACTATTGCTTGTCCTAAGGCTTAAATGCTCAACCTGCAATTGCAAGCCGAAAGAGTGCCTATCTAACATTTCCCAATTTAAATGCCCTAACTGCACATTATCGGAATGTTGCTGTTGGTATTTCCTAAACTCTAATCAATAGACAACGGATTGGAATGAAAGTCTGGAGCAAAACTAAATGAGATTCACTAAAGATAAGCAAGGAAAAAGCAAGCAATTCCGTCCCATCAAGCTGGGTCTACGTACAAATATTCAGCAATTCCTAATTCTGGTTTTAGTCAATGCTTTTGTCGGGTGCGATGATTGGGTTAGAGCAAACTGTTGTTCCACTAATAGGTAAAAGTGATTTTGGTATTGAATCTAGTGCAATTATAGTATCATTTATTGCTAGCTTTGGAGCAGTTAAGGCTGTTTTAAATCTCTTAGCGGGGAACTTATCTGATTAATGGGGAAGAAAAAACGTATTAGTCTTAGGCTGGCTTTTTGCTATACCTGTTCCAATTATCCTATTATTTGCCCCTGATTGGAATTGGATTATCCTTGCCAATATTCTTCTGGGAGTTAACCAAGGATTGGCTTGGTCTATGACCGTGAATATGAAAATTGACTTGGTTGGAAAATCACAAAGAGGTTTGGCACTAGGTCTTAATGAATTTGCGGGATATGCTTCGGTTGCTGCTATTGGATTCTTGACAGGATACCTGACATCGACATTTGGACTAAAACCATATCCGTTCTATCTTGGTATCATGTTCGCAATTCTAGGGTTCACAATATCTTGGGTTGTTGTAAAGGACACAAGGAGATTCACTGCCCTAGAGTTAAAAGAAGACGCTTCCGAGTTACCGAATCAGGAAACTATCATCAATGACCTTAGTTTCACGGAAGTTTTTCTTCAAACTTCGTGGAAGAATCGCACATTACTTGCCGTTAGTCTTCCGTTAGTCAAGCAGGTTTGATTAATAATTTGATATTTGGCGTGACATGGGTTATTTTTACACTTTACTTTGCCTCTTTTGCAATAGGAATTAGCGAAATTGGCTTTCTCAAAGCACTTCATCCTGGCATATGGGTGTGCTTCAGTTGTTAACTGGAACGCTAAGTGACAAAGTGGGAAGAAAGACTCTCATTTATCCTGGAATGATTATTCAAGGAATTGGAGTTTGGGTAGTATTATTCTCGAACTTCTATTGGGGTTGGATAGCTGGAATGTCTTTAGTTGGAGTAGGAACTGCTTTGGTTTATCCTACGTTACTTGCTGCAATAAGTGATGTAGCGAATCCAAAATGGAGAGCGACTTCCCTAGGAGTTTATAGATTTTGGAGAGACATAGGATTTGTATTTGGAGCAATTGGTGTTGGATTTCTTGCAGACCAGTTTGGATTAAACATTGCAATTCATTTGGTGGCATTCTTTGCACTAGCTTCAGGAATTTTTGTCCTTACGGTAATGAAAGAAACACATAGGAAATTTTGAAGGACAATTAACGAGACTAGTGTGAAATTCCACATGGTTTCCACCGAACCCGTGTATATAATTACACATTATAAACTATCTAATGACACAGGTGGAAGTAAGGAAATATGTTTTTAAATTTGATTGAAGGAATATTCAAACATAAAACTCAAATGAGAAACTGTCAAGTATCTCATTATCCATGCCTATAAACCAACCGACGAAATGTTTCGTATTCTTGTTCAAATGAAGATCAATGATAGTAATTCCATTTTCATTCGTTATACATTTCATACAGTCATATCCTTTCCAAGTATCGGATTTTAGAGGATACATCTTTGAGCCAGTATCATAAGTTCCAGTACCAAAAACACCATACATTATCCCATTGATGTTGAATCTTTGATAATTATGATTGTGGGCCTGTAACACCGGTATAAAAATGATATTTTTGTTGGTTCAGTAGAAAGGGGAATAATTTACAATTTTACCTTAACTGATGATAGGAAATCGCTGTCATTAACAGGTGATCTTGCTGATTTCGTGTTTAATAAGAAAGATAATGCCAGCCAAATAATCTTTGGTCAAAATTTTGGAATTATTACAGACATGGAAGTGGGACCTGATGGATACTTATACGTGGTATCGGGAGATCGGGGAACAGATGAAGGTGCTATATACAGAATAAGGTCAGATTAACTGAATTTGCGATCCTATCGAATCGAAAATGGATCTGGGATTTAATTGAAAAACTACATGCTATATACAGAAGGCAATCTTACTGATATATTGTAAGAAAATTACTTTAGATTTTACCAGTTTGGCTGCCATTAATGGATTCCGGAGGCAATTCTTCGGAAATAGTTACATTAACATCGCCCGACCTATTCGTGAGATTTGAATCCTGATTAGTAATATTGGAGGAATTTGACGAATCAGTATCGTTTGAAGATTGTTGAATATTTACAACATCCACGGCAGGATTCGCCGCCACCTTCCCTACTGATTCTTCAGTCAAATTTCTATTGACCAAATAATTGTTCATAAAATCACTTTTATCCTTACAATATGACATGACGTTGTAATGTTTATCGCATTCTGCCTTCGCTTTGAAAAATTTTCTTTGCTGCTGTATCAATAATTTCAAAATTGAAACCCCACGATCAACCTAGAGTTTTATGAATTGGCTGATGCTTATCCGGTAAAGAAAAGCACCAACCAATGTCTAACAATGGACATATCGTTAGACTCGTATTATTTTACGGATTTTTATATAACATTTCCAATACAAGTGTCTAACCATAGAAATGTTATAACCGAACTATGAATGTGATTTAATAAAATTCGGATTATACTTAAATTCTCTAAATCCCCATAGCAGACGTAATGAAGGTTCTCTATGAGATTAGTGACTTCCTTCAATGTCGTTTTGTTTTTGATAAATTTATTGCTATTGGGTTTATAATTGTGCTCGGTACACTAATCCAATTTTCCACCGATATTTTCTCTAATGCAACTGCCTTTCAAAATGCTACTCAGTATGAATTTTACAATAAATGGGGCTCTGAAGGAAAAGGTGACGGACAATTTCAGCGTCCACATGATCTAGATTTTAGTCCTGACGAAAAAATTATTTATTCTGTTGATAGAGACGGAAATAGAATTCAGGCATTCGACAAGAACGGAACATTTCTGTTTTCTTGGGGTAAATTAGGTAACGACGACGGTCAATTCCACGTCCCTTATGGGATTGATGTTGATATTAATGGTAATGTATGGGTTGTTGACAGAGCCAACGATAGAGTGCAAAAATTTGATAGTAATGGTAACTTTATCTTGAAATTTGGAAATAAAGATGCTAAGCCAAGTGATGAACTAGGAAAATTTGACAATCCTCGACATATTGCTGTTGACAAGAACCTAGAATATGTTTATGTGGTTGACTCCAAAAATAATCGTATCCAAAAATTTGATATAAATGGCAATTTTGTTGAGTCTTTTGGCAAATTGGGTGACGAGATTGGTGAATTCGACCTGCCCACGACAATTGAGATAGATTCAAAAAATAATTTCATTGTAAACGAAAGGGGCAATGAACGAGTTCAGAAATTTGATAGTCAATGGGATCCTATATTGATGTGGGGATCTAAGGGAGGTGGTAACAACCAGTTTTGTCATATTGAGCATATTGCCGTTGATAAATATGATAACGTATACGTAACAGATCCCCAGGAAGATCCAGGGTGCAGTCACCAACCAAGAGTCTTAAAGTTCGATAGTTACGGTAACTATATTACAAAATGGGGTTCTTACGGAGAGGATAACGGACAATTTAGAGTTCCGGAACATCTCGCTGTAGATTCGGATGGGCATGTCTATGTCTCTGATAGAAAGAATGAAAACATCCAAGTATTTGAGCCAGTTCAGTGAAATATAAAATGCTCACAAGTAATATGGGGTCGATCGACCCATGTAAATTTCCACATGGTTCCCACCGAACCCGACTACTTTGATACTATAATTCGTAACATGATAAGTATTATTAACTCCTATAATCCGCTATTTTATTTTTTAACCTTTATTAATGCGTGATTGGCGGAGCATAGTATTGAGTGGCTGGAAAATTGCAAATGAAAGACAGACTATTATTACAAGCTGGTTCATCGGTATAAGCGCTATTTTGCTAGTATTATACCTGACAGAACCCAAGCCGAATATTGAGAAAGAGTGGTTCGATTATTACTTTGAAGCAATTGCAGTTATCTTACTAATAGTCTCTCTCTTCTTGTACTTTCTGTCGGCAACGTATCTTCTAAAACCATTCTATCAAGATGACGAACCGACGAAAGAACAACTGATGCAATCTACCACCTACACAAGACGGGTACAAATTCCCGGAGCTTTCATGATATTTTGGGCTATTGGATTTTTGATTCTTCTTAAATTAGAGTATTCAATTTCAGTTTTAAGTTATTCTATGGTTGCCTTTGGAGCTCCTATACTGTGGCTGGCCCTTAGGAAAATTAGCAGAATTAAATACTAGCTGGCAAAGGACCAATTCCCTAACACAACGGGTTCTCACAATAGAAATCTAGTGTTCTCAGTCCCACCGAACCCGATGTTTTGATACCTATTACTAGTAATAAAAAGACAACTTGCCGAGTATTTCAGAATTATAATAAGCGAAGAAGAAAATGATGAAGCGCTGAAGACGATGAAGACGAAAATGACGAATAATTAACTTATTTTTAGAACCCAGGAAGAAATTATTACCACATAGATATCAGACGGTCTTTACTTCAGTTATCCAATCACATTTAATTCCGAATTTCTCGTGATGTTTTTCAACAGACTGTTTATCCGGAGCGTCTAATATACAATATAATTTGTCTTCTTCCTTATTGTACAATATATCACTATGTGTAACTCCAAATTCATCTTTCGGAGAATTCTTTGCTTGTTTCAACTTTTCCTCATCAAATCCACTCATTTTATGAGAATCTAGGTATCTTGGCATTTCAACGGTAATACGAATTAATTCTTACTTAAGTATGTCGGTACCAACCCTTCGGGGTCAATACGCAGGCAAAAATATTTTTATCATAATTCTAAAGTAATTATGGTAAAAAACGTTTGCCCATGCCTGGAGCAGCATGTTATCGACGTATGTCTAAAGCAGTGTTTTGATGAAAGAAGGTTCTATCGACTCTGTGGAGTAATCCTTAATCAACCCGTCAAGGTTAAATACAAAACTTGATCAGTACTCATATCATGGCGTGGAACTTGAGCGGTAAGTTGGTAGAGAGTTGTACATGTAACATGTTATGTCCTTGTTGGTTCGGTGTAAAAGAATTGATGATTATGGATAAAGGATATTGCGCTTCTCCCTTGCTTTTCCGGATCAATAAGGGAATTTCTGAAGGCATTGATTTACAAGGAAGGGACGTTGTATTGACAGTCGATTTTCCAGGACCAACATTATTGGATGGTAATTCCACTACAAGATTGTATATTGACGATAACGCTAATGAAAACCAAGTCAAAGAATTAGAAAATATATTTCAGGGAAAAAAAGGTGGACCAATGCAACTGGTTTCACAACTTACTTCAAAATGGTTACCAACTCAAATAACCAAAATAGAAATTAATGATGATGGCAATAGGCTAACAGCAACAGTGGGTAATTTTGGAAAAATCAAGTCTGAACAGTTAAAAAATGAGGCGGGGCGTATCATGAGGCTCATGGGAGCAGGTTTTGCCTCTGCATTCCGATTTGAAGATGAAGCCTTCGATTTGGCTCCAAGCGACAGTGTATGGTCTGATCCAGATTTACCTCATCAGCAGTTCTCCACTAAGTCTGGAGCGGTCGGAAAGTTTTCTTGGAGTGGATAGTCCTCACTTTTGGATATAGCATTGTGACTTTAAAAAACAAACAAATCATAATAAGTTAAAACTGACGGGAGGTGGGACTCAAGCACAAGTAAAGTTCCCCCATCAGTACCGGTGAGACGGTAATACATAATTTTGTATGAAGAGAAATAAATAATTAACTCATCATCTAGGAATTTGCCTTTCCTTTAAAAGTTAAATTCGTTATTCTTGATTTGTGAGTTTCAAATGGAAAGAAATGAGTAGGAGGTGACGTATGTTCTAAATGCGGAGAACTAAATTACCCCAAGTGCCAATCGCCTTTATACAAGTTCAAGACATGACAAATGTGGCTCTTGCAGAATTATCAGTAATTACTATATTGGCTTCTCTATCGGTAGATACCTGCAATTTTTACAGCTACATTTCAAACGTAAACTCCAATTTCTATTTCACATTGTGGGCGCGCTCCTAACCATGCTAATCAAAATACAACTGTTAACTACTTACGGTTTTATTGAGAAACAAATTGTGCTTCAATCTCCACTTTGATTATGGTGCTACAGCTGGTAATTTCGGTTTATGACTATTACGATATTTTTCAATCTCATTGAATAAGTCCTCGAAATTGTTCATATAAAACTCAGTTTCTCTTTTATCTCTTTCAATGAAAATATTTTGCGCAAGGCAGATCCAAGAGACTCTGCCTGTTGTCCAGAGTGCCTTTAACAAAGGCTTTTTCGGTATGGTGTTCGTTGCAAAGAGTGCTCCGATATGATCAAACGTTGCCCTAACTGCTTCTACGTCCTGTTGTAATTCACTTTCCTTTAGTTGCATTTCATTCAGAACTTCTGGGTCTCGGAAAACATCAAGGAAGACTCTGCCTTTATACGCTGGCAGGTTTTCGGCAAAATAGGTCTTACCGCCGATCTTAAGACCATCATTGTAGTAACGTTTCATGTAAATTCTAAATGCTGTGTATATGGTCTTTCTGGCTTCTCTTTGCTCAAAATCATTAATCATCTTAAAAACTTCGACAAGTCTTTCGTAGTTGTTATGCCTCCTCTGAGAAATAAAGCTAAAAAAAGAAATCAGTAAAGCGGCTATAACTCCTCCAGCGGTTATAGTCTGAGCGTAATCTTTAATGATAAAAAAAATGTCCATATATACAATGTAGCCATTTTTGCTAAATATTAACTGTTAAAGTATTTGCAATATAGACGGCGATAGCGATTATACTTTTGCCATCGAAAAATAAGTTGGTCAAAAATGATAAAAAACTAAGGTCAATGTGTTGCGAAAGCCTCTTCTAATTTCAGGTCTTTACTAAGAGTATTTGATAGAGGAATTTTTTTGCTCAAGTCGGTTAATACTACTTTTATCGAGACGCTTTGTAAGGACTTGTCATTAATAGAAGTCTTTAGCATCTGCTCGCCTCCGTCACTTTGAAGCGTAAATCCATTCCCGATTGAAGTAGTGCGAATAAGTGTTCCGTTGGCAGCACGGATTTCCATTACAGCGTTTATTAATTGATTTTGCATTTTTTCATTTTCGAGATTGTATTCTATGTTAACTTTGACCTGATTGGAATCAGTATTCGAAAGAGGAACAAAGCTCGAATTTACAACTGAAATATCTATCGAGTATTCTTTTTGTGAGAAAGATTGTTGCACGCTCGTGAGCATAAGAGAGATCGAAAAAGCTAATATTAGGACAATTAAAGGGACATATGTCATTGGCACGCAATGGTGGCGAAAATACTCCATTGCATTTAATTAAGCCTTACTCGATTTAAACAAATTAGAACATTTTTCATAAGTTACTGCAAATCTTATACCCGATCCTCATTAAACCTTATAATTCCAATTATGTTAAGCGTTCCTTAATACAGATACAATTTTATTAGATCTTGGACTTGATTTTTTCATTAAATTTTGGGATAAAATACTCTTCTCGTAGCCCGTGCGCATTAAACACATGTCTTTCTCCTTTTGTAAATAGCTCGTAGTCATTTTCTGCTTTGACAGTATAATCACAATCAAACCCAATATCTCGACATGATAATGACTTCATGAAGAGAATCGTCTAACAAAGTAATTAAAGAATTCTTCAATAAAACTAGGAACTTTTTTATATAATTCTGTTCTTATTTGAGATTCAAATTTAACAAAAAACACAGTTCATACATATCGTATTGCAGACGAGAATCATACCTTCATGCTTTGGTATTCGTTCAACTCATCTCTTACTCTTTGGCAGAGTCTTTGTATGGTAACAGGTTTTTCGATACTGGTGTCAATGATACCGTCTTTCATATACTCTACATAAGTAGGGTCCTCTCAAAATTGTAAGCACTCATAAGAATAGTTCTAACTTTTTGATTGGTATACTTTATTTTCTTGAGCAACTCCAGACCATTAAGCCCAGGCATTCTTAAATCTGAAATTACCAAAGCGTAATTTGACTGGTTTTCGGTAAAGTGTTTTAGCGCCTCAATAGGGTCATTAAAAGCGTAAACGGAAGCCTCCAATACGTTTTCACATAAAATGTCGTGAAAAAGAGTGGTA